>JBDNHX010000070.1:0-19699 GCA_041688565.1 Planctomycetaceae bacterium | reverse complement strand
CTCAGGCTCTCGATCAGGCCTTTCGAATCAATGAAGATTTGCTTCGCAAGGGTTTAACTAACGATGATCTGAGACTGCGACATGCCAGAATCGCCGTGCAGCTCGGTCGCATCGCTGATGCCGAGGCCCATCTGACATTCCTGCAGACGTCCCGTCCAGATGATGCGGAAGTCTGGTACCTGAGTGCCGTGACCGCCAATGAAGGTGGTGATGCGCAGAAGGTCGAGCAGCGTTTGAAACGATCGCTGCGTTGTCCCGCAAAGGTCCCGGAGGCTTATGAGTTCCTGAGCCGCGTGGCGAACGATTCAACTCCGCCTGAATTCCAGCCTGACGCTTTAATGGCTCGGATGATTACCGATTGCCCTGTACCAAAAGCCTGGCATATTCGCGCCGACTATCTGATGAGCCACCAGCATTTTGCCGATGCGATTAACGACCTGTGGAAGGCCCTGGAATCCACGCCCGACGATATGGTGCTGAACGCGAAACTGGTGCGTTGTCTGCAGTCCGGGGAGTTTACAAATTCAGCGACGTCGGCGAAGTCGGACGCATCCGCGACGTTGGACGCATCGGTCATTGCCCCGGAAACTGTTCGGCGAGCCTTAGTGCACTTTGAATCGCGGATCACTGCGGCGCCTCAAAATCCTGCGATTAGACTCTATCTTGCCAATGTCCGCTGGAAAAACAAAGAACGCGCAGGAGCCATCGCCGGTTTGGAGTCTGGTATTCAGATGATGCCGCGAGCGTTCGCATTGCATGAAGCGTTGATCGAATATCTCGTCGTGGAAAATCAAGCTGTCAAAGCGCGCCGTATTCTGGAAAGCATTCCGGCCGGTGGTTTGTCGCGAGATGTTTACCATTACTGTCTGGGCAGAATTCTGATGGCGGAAGGCCAGTGGAAACAAGCCGCGTTATCACTGGAACAGACGCTGGCTTTTGGGAAGAAAAAATCCAGTCTGTTTGCTCGGGCTCAGATGAGCTTTGCCGTGTGTCGTAGTCGCAGCGGAGAATCTCATGCGGCCGTGGAAGCCTTTCGATCGGCCGTTTCCTCCAGTCCGGACTCCATCGCCGCTCGCCTGGGAATCGCTGCCGCCTGGGTGCAGTCCGGCCAGCTTGATTTTGCCATCGCCGAATACAAACAATTGCAGGACGTGCCTGGCGTCAGTGCGGGTCTTGCCGATCTGCTGATCCGCAAAAATCTGCAGCAGTCCGCCTCGCTTCGCAACTGGGACGAAGTGGATTCGCTGATCCGCGAAGAAAATCCCATCATACCGGACCCGCTGCAGCGACAACTGCTGCGAGCCGATCGGCTGTTCGCCGTCGGACAGATTTTGCCGGCCGTACGAACGCTCGAGCACGCCGTAATTCTGTACCCGAATCGCCCGGAAGCGGCATCCGCCATGAAGCAGATCCAAAGCGAGTTTGGGGCAGCCGTTGAAGATCGGCTGACACAGCTGGTCAAGGAAGATCCGACCAATTCCGAAGTTCATGCGGCGCAGATTCGGTGCGCTTTGTCGTCAGGCGGCATAGCTCGGGCTGTGGAAATTGTTGACACGATCAAGCAGCAGGACTCCGGCTCGGAACGAAGTCGCGAGCCTAATCTGCAGCTTGTGATCCAAACATTAAATCACGTGATTGGTCTGGAACGGCAGTTCCATCGTCAGCAGTTTATCGCTTCACTGGAAGAGCTGGCTGTCGAGCATGCTCGTCAGCTGGCCAAAACAAATCCAGTGCATGAACGAGAACTGATTCGCACGCTCGTGCGGGCTGGCCATTTTTCCGAAGCCATGCAGATTTTCTCCACTGAGCCGCAAAAGGGGCGTCCGGAACTGCGAGCCGCCGCGATTCTTGAGGCCGTTCGTTCTTCTTCCGATCGTGCTTCGGCCATTCCTGAATCCACTCGCACGCTGTACGCCCTGATTAGTCGGCATCCGGAGAATGTCGAACTGCGACTGTATTACGCGGAAATAATGCTTTACGGTCGGCACTACAATTATGCGGAGCAGACACTGGCGCCACTGCAGACCGCAGCGGCTCATGATGCACGCATTAATGCTCTGCGTGCCTGGCTGCGTTCGGCGGAGGAGAAGGATCTTGGCACCGCCGTCCAGCTGGCAGCAACTGCCGTAAAAACGGAGACAAAAGAAACCATCTTCCGTGAAGTGCAGGCGCGCGTCCTGTTGTCACAGAATGAGCCTGCGCAGGCGCTGCAGATCCTGAAAGCGATTCCGTCCGAAAGACTGTCACTTGCCGGTCAGGTGTATCTCGCGACTGCTCTCATGAAGCTGGACCGGGAACGCGAGGCTCAGGCGATCTTTGACCAGATGCATGCCGTGAATGATCAGGATTCACTGCTTCCGGCTGATGAAGATCTGCTGGAATCCCTCGGCAACCAGATCCTGAACCCCACCACGGCTTCACGATAAAAATTTGCTCGGCGTCAGAATCACCCCAGTTCCGTCAGCCGCGAACTGAGGTGCGCGACAAATAGCAATCTGTCGAAAAGTGTTATAGGCAACATTTGATCTCGCCCCGTGCCAGCTCGCCTTGCAGGAGCGCAAGATTTGTAATTAGCCACCGTGAACGAACGGAAGGCTGCCCCGGTTGGCTCGCCCAACCGAAACGGAAAGTTTAGCACGATCAAATACGACCTTTTCGTTTAACGGCAAGCCGGAGGCGCAGGCGAAATCGGGCGACGACGCCTGCGGCTTGCCGTTAAACAATTAAATCGACAACCGGCAAGCCGACGAGGGGCGGAAGTCAGTTTGAGCGGTGCCCGTCTTCGAATTTTGGAACAAACAATACCTCATAGAAAAATCCGGATTTCCGCAAAACTGCAATTTGTCGCGCACCCCAGCCGCAACCTGCGTGTTCGTGGCTGCCCTAAATCTGCAATCACTTCGCCCGGTTCCTCTGGACCCGCTTTGTGGCATCATGCGTGTTAACTCGGTAGCATGCGCGAGTCAATTTGAACCGCACAGTTGTCTCAAAGGAAACTCATTCATGGCTCGAAGTCTCCTGCCACTTGTTGGAATCATGACGCTTGTCGTTACGATCGCATCGTTCAACACCGCTTCTGCTGCCGACAAAGTGGCCATTGCTCAGGATGCGACCACTCTGTCGATGACGATCGACGGTCAACCTTTTGCGACCTACAACTTTGGCGAAAACCTGGCGAAGCCCTATTTGCTTCCCGTCCGCACGGCCTCCGGAACCGTGATCAACCGGGCTCTTGATGACGCCTCGGACGCCGATCATCCGCATCACAAAGGGATGTGGAATGCCATTGATGAAGTGAACGAAGTAAAGTTCTGGGCTGAAAAAGGCGTCATTCGAAACGTAGCCATCAAAACCCTGATCGCGGAAGGAGCAACCGCAGCTTTTGAAGCCGTCAATGAATGGCGTCATCCAGAAACCGGTGTTCCGCAGCTGACGGAAACAGCGATCATCACCGTGCATCCGAATCGGTTGCTGGTGTACGACATGCGCCTCAAGGCATCGAATGTCGATGTGACATTTGAAGACACGAAAGAAGGCCTGTTCGGCTTCCGTGTGGCTCCTTCAATGAAAGAAAAAAACGGCGGTCACGTTGTGGCTTCCGACGGCACCCAGACGACAAAGGAATGCTGGGGAAAGGCCTACAACTGGATTGACTATTATGGCGACGTGGACGGCAAGACCGTCGGCGTGGCCATTATGGATCATCCAAAGAATTTTCGCCCGTCACGTTATCACGTGCGCGACTACGGTTTGTTTTCGATCAGCCCGTTCGGCGAAAAATCTTATACCAACGGCACCAGTGAGGCAGCTCCTTATCACCTGCAGAAGGGTGAGACGCTTCGCATCCGGTATGCCATGTACTTCCATGACGGCGACGCAAAGAAGGCCAACGTCGCCGCCGCCTGGGACCAGTTCCTGAAGGCAACCCCCGAGTAGCCCGCCGTTCAAGAATTGCGCCCGTGGATTGAGCCATCATTGACTTTAAAGTGCCACGACAAGTGCTTCTCCCCCGCGGGAGCCAACGCTGTGAAGCATTTTTTTCGAGTCAATTTGTGGCGATTCCGGGCCAAAGGCCTGTCAGTTTACCAGAGCGGTATAAAGCTGAGCGTCTCACTGACTGTGGCAAAGCACCCGAACAACGTGTTCACAAAGACGACGCGACCACTCGCCTCCACCGCCACGTCGTGAATATCGAGATCTCCTGTGGTGTATCCCAGTTGAGGAACATACAGCCGATCATGTCCGGCCGCGACTTGTCCCGGCTGCAGAACGTTCTCAAATCGCCAAAGCTGATACAGAGACATCATCCACAGCGTCTGCCCGTCACCCCACAGGCAGAGGCACCGATTGAACGTGCGTTCAAATACCACCAGCCGATGATTGGGCTGCAGTCCCAGCAGGAACAATTTACCGGCCATGGTTCTTAACAGTTCCGATTTGCCTCCGTCAACTCTGTCTCCTCCTAATTAATTCCGGTCGATGCGCGGCTCATGTCTGCATCAGGGCTGTGATGGTTTGGTCGACTGTCCCGGTCTGACCGGGGAAGTCGGTTTGGCCGCTTCTTTTCCGATCATGACATCTGTGAAACCTTTCAGATCGGTCCACAGCGTGCCTTCGCCCGCGTAGAACAGATTCAGCTCAACATCTTCGGGTAAACCGGTCGCGAAGACCCACTGATTGTAGGCACTTCCGGAGCCGAACGAATCGACGGCCAGCTTAAAGAGTTCTGACTTGGCTTCGGCTTCCAGTTTTTTGCTTGAGGCCGCGGCTTTTCCCAACGTCACACTGGCTTCCGCATCCAGTTCGGCCGTCTTGCGAGCCACCGTTGCGACCTTTTTGATTGTTTCGGCTTTGGTCTCTTCGGCTTTTTTATTGCCTTCAGCAACGGCCTGAGCCACCATCTTTGTGGTCTCAGCGCCGACACGTTCTTTCTCCAGGTCAACCGTCTTTTCGGCCTCCCGCAAAGTGGCTTCGGTGCGAGCCGTCAGCAGTTCCTGATCGCGTGTCAGCTTCAGTTCATCGGCCACGAATTTTTCCTGAATCGGCGTTCGCACTTCCAGCGGAATATGAATGTTGCGAACGAAACCGTGCAGAAGAGTCAGGCCTTTATCTTCAAGAATTTTTTCGAAGGCATCGGAGACTTCTTCCTGAAAGACCTGCCGCGTATTTCCTACCAGAAGGTCCACGGCACCTAGTGACGATCCCTTGTTTCGGCAGATACTTTCGATCTGCGGGACGACGACTTTGGCTTCCACGGCCGCGAGGTTGCCAAACTTTCGAATCACATCCGCCGCCTGCTCAGGCATGATGCCCCACACGGCGGTGAAGTCCATGTGGATTCTGAACCCGTCATTGGAAGGAAACGCGATGCCGCTTTCGTCATCCATCACTGAAGGTTCACCACTCTCATCCAGCACCGGCACGCCGTTCTGGCTGACCAGATTTGACTTGATCGATTTTTCAGCGAAGCCAACACCGATGATGTCCACATGCTGTTCATTGGGATTCACCGGATACAGCCCGGGCTGAAGCACTTTGTTCTGAATGCCGGCCACCGCTTTTGTCAGCTTGTTGCCTGTCAGGTTTGTCACAACGCCCACATAGCCTGTGGGAATTGAAACCCAGCCGGCGTGTTTATTCTGAGTGCCCGAGGGCAGGATTTTTTCCTGAATCACTTCCACGTTGTAGGCATAATCGTTGATTCGATACGTCCCCGGTGCAAACACCTGCCGCAGGATGCCCTTTTCCTCCGTGCTGTCGAGATCTCCATCAACAAGGAAGTCGCCTTCGGTCAGGTCCTTCCCCATCTTGCTGGACACAACAGCTACCGAACCTGGAGGTACAGTCGTGTCCTTCACCACCCGTGTTTCCCACCAGCCAATCCAGCGAAAATGTCTTCCCGGGCCAAGCATGTCCTTGAGAATCCCAACTTCCAGCGGGCGACCGTTGTCATCAACCTTTGCAAACTGTCCAGGCGCCGCTGCCGGACAATTGCCAGGCAAAAACGGCAGCGGTGGACCTTTATAACGCATGACCAGACTATAGCCTTCCGGCACATACACACGGTTGAAGGTCCATTCAAACGCTTCATAGCCCAGAACCAGCAGCAGGAACATCGGCACTGCCATCCCGGCTCTGGATTTCATAATTCGCACAAAAGAGCTTATATTCATGATTCGTCGCCTAATGGAGCAGGTTTAATTGGCTGTTGGTGTTGTTGCAGGTGCCGAGGTTGTGGTCGCGGCCGGCGATTTTGACTTCGCTTCGGCAGCGGATTCCGCGAACGATTCGAAGATTTTCATGATGGGGCTATCTGCTGTATTCACCATAATTTTTCGGTAAGAAGCCGACAGCTTCTGGTACAGCACATACTGAGCGTAAGTCTGCCCGTCTCCGTCGAATGCTTCCACGGCTTTCTTCCATCCAGCGGCTTCTGCTTCGTTGTTGAAGCGAACCACATCGGCCACGGCTTTGCCTTTGGCTTCGATGGCGGCGGCTTCGTCGATAGAGGCATCCAGTTTCAGCTGCGATACCACGGCGTTCTCATCGGCCTTTGTGATGGCGACTTCCTGATCCTGGGTGGCCTGCGTCGTGATGATGACAATTTTCTGCTCCGCTTCCACCAATGCCTGTTTCTGCAGGACCAGGGCTTTTTCAACGGCAAGTTTCTGTTCCGATTCCTGCTGAAGTGCCTGCTGCTGATATTGAAGTTCCTGTTGCTTGGCAATTTCACGTTTTCGTACCGGATCAGCGATCTGATCCGGCGGACGAATCTTTGTGATCAGAGCCTGAATAATTTCAATACCCACAGGTTCACAGGCTTCCCGCATCGACTTTTCAAAAGCCTCCTGAAAAGCCGTCCGAGTCACTCCCTGAATGAAGTCGCGACCAGACGAGTTTGAGCCCTGCAGGCGACAGAAGCTGCGAGCGTTCGGCATGATGACCGTTTCGACGACCTCTTTATCAATCTCCGGACCGTTCTCACTCTGATTAAACAGTACATAAACTTCTGCGGCTTTATCAGGGGAAACACGGAACTCAATCGCCCCGTCGAGGCTCAGCCAGAATCCGTCCTTGGATGGAAAGCCCATGTCGCCTTCTTCGCCAAGATCGAACCGCTGACTGCGGCAATCGACCAGGTCGACTCGCGTAATATACGGGTTTAGATAATGCGTGCCGGACTCAAGAGCCAGCTCCTGCACACCGCGTTCGCCAGGTTGGACAAGCAGCTTGTTCGGGTCGGCTGCCAAAGGCGCGGCCAGATTTGTCACGACGCCTTTAAAACCGGCTGGAATCGTGACCGGCTTTTCGATTTCCACCGAGTACAGATAGGGATTGATCGGATACCGACCAGGCTTCAGTACTCCAGGCATGATGCCTTTGGTTGTGGCTTCTCCGTTCGCATCGACCTTCGCAAGGAAGTCTCCATAGCCGAGATCGTCGCCAGTCAGGCTGACTTTAATTCCCATATCGCCCGGGGCTATTTCGATCTGCTTGATCACCTGCCACGACCACGAATAGGGATTGTAGAAGTATCGGGCTTCTCCCAGAACGGTTCGCTGAACTCCCTTGTGAGCCTCCGAGGGAGCAATTTCATCCTTGTTGGAAATGTCTTTTCCGGTCTTCCGAATCAGAACAGCAATTTCACCGCTGCCAACGTCGATTCGAAAACTCGTATAGACCATCCAGATCGCACTGAGGCCGACGATACCCGTCAGCACCAGGACAACCATCGAACCGCCGAGTCGCTGAGACTGGCGATTGTCTGAGAAATTAAAATTGGACACCATCTTGCATGCTCCGTTGAAGGCTTCCGCCATTCGACAGTTTGTCGGCTAATCATTTTTGCACAAAACGTGACTCGTTCGGTCAAACGGAAACAACCGTTCGCCAGATCAAAGATCGTAGTCCTTTTTTTTGCTGCATCCTGAGGGAAGCGAAAATTTGGCAGCGGACTATTGAAAAACCGATTTGGAAATGGTTGCTGGAGACGATTTTATTGATGAAAACACGCGGCGTTAAATGCGGCAGCCGGATTTCAGGCGCATGAACACGCTCATCATTTGCAATCACTGCTGCCGCTCGCACAGCAAAAACCTCTGCAGAACATCGGCCAAACCTCAGCGTCAATCAAATGACAAGTACGTTTTCGTGGCGACCTGTCTTCCGCATGCAACTGCAATGCACGCCCTTCAATTTTGGCATTCCGCCAGTTCGCTTGCAACTGCCTGCTAAATCCGTTTCCATGCGCAGCAGAGACTCAGTCGTTACTCCGTCAATCTCTCCATCCGCCAAATTTCTCCATTTCCCACCCGAAGGTAACCTATGAGCCAACTCAATCGTCGCCGCTTTTTGAAAACATCTGCTATCGCCGTATCATCCGTGATGGCGGCGCCAGCCATTGGTCGTGCGGGATTTTCCGCAAACGAAAAGCTGGGTGTGGCCATTGTGGGCGTCAATGGACGTGGCGGAGAACATATCAGTGAATTTCTGAAAGATGAACGCACGGAAATTCGAGTGATCGTGGATGTTGATGAGGCGGTCGCCAATCGACGTTGTGACGATATCGAGAAAGCTCAGGGTGTTCGGCCAAAGCCTGTTTCTGACATGCGGCGAGCCTTCGATGACAGCAGCATTGATCTGGTCAGCACCGCCACGCCGAATCACTGGCATGCTCTGACTGGTATCTGGGCCATGCAGGCAGGGAAAGATGCCTATGTTGAAAAACCGGTCTGTCACAATGTCTATGAGGGCACCGCCTTGATCGCCGCCGCCCGAAAATATGGCCGGATGTGTCAGGTGGGGACTCAGTGTCGTTCCAGCCAGGCCGTCATTGACGCAATCGCATTCATGCGTAATGGTGGAATCGGTGAAGTCAAGTTCGCTCGCGGCCTGTGTTACAAACGTCGGGCCAGCATTGGAGCTCGCGGAGATTATCCGATCCCGGCAACCGTGAATTTTGATCTGTGGAGTGGCCCGGCGACATTTACGGAACCGAAATGCACGCGCGGCAAGTTTCATTATGACTGGCACTGGCAGCGTCATTACGGAAACGGTGATCTGGGAAATCAGGGGCCGCATCAGACCGATGTTGCTCGCTGGGGTCTGGGCATTGATACTCATCCGTCAACGATTTTGACCTATGGCGGTCGTCTGGGTTATCAGGCGGAACGCAAGGATCCGGCCTACGTTGACGCCGGCGATACTGGCAACACGGAAGTGTCGCTGTATGACTACGGCGACAAGTGCATCGTGTTTGAAACGCGGGGATTGTCTGTCGACGATGGCGACGACGAAGAGCTGAACACGCTATTTCAGAGCAAGAGCGGCAACAAAGTCGGCGTCGTCTTTTACGGCACCGAAGGAATTGTCGTTCAGGTGTCGTATGAACGCTGCCTTGTTTTTGACAAGGACATGAAGGTTGTAAAAGAGTTCAAGGGCGGCGGGGAGCACTTCAAAAACTTCGTCTCCGTGTGTCAGTCGCGCAAGGTGGAAGATCTGAATGCCGACGTTCGGGAAGGGCATCTGTCAGCCGCTATCAGCCACCTCGGCAACATTTCCTACTACATGGGTGAAGAGAACCGGCTGCCGGTCAGTGACATCTCGGCCAGTCTGAAAGACATTAAGAGTCTCGATGACAACGAAGCGACTCTGCAGCGAACCGTGAAGCACCTGACGAAAAACGGAGTGGAACTGGACAAGTACAGAATGTCGCTCGGAGCGTTGTTGCAATTCGATCCGGAGAAGGAAGTCTTCACCAACAACGACGCCGCCAACGCTTTGCTGACTCGCGAATACCGCGAACCTTACGTCTGTCCGCTGGCAGATAAGGTGTGACCTATGACCGGTTGGCCCGCATCTGGCGGGCCAACTGGCCCGTGGGCCGCGTTCAAAAGAACGACCGTTGTCGTGGAATGCGCGAGAGGCATGAAGCTTCGAAAAAAAGAACGCGGTCTGATGACTCGGGACGCTTCAGGGACATCTGCGGCACTGGCTGAAATCAGGGCCGTTGGGTAACGATGTTCGGCGGTTGTGCGTGGTATCCCGAGAACTGGATTTAGTCTCGTTCGATCAGTTATTGTCGCCTTTCGCTCCGCGAAAGTAGCGTTCTTTCGCGGAGCGAAAGGCAACAATCAGACACTTATTGATCGAGCGATCCTTAAAAAAGGACGCTCCACTTTTCGCGAGCAATCAATGCACGCGATGGAGGGAGCCTGCAGAAAGTCGTTTGCCCGAGCTCGGAAGCCACGACAATGATCCACTTTCCGATTCCGCACCATTCCGTCGCTTGAGATCGTCGATGGCCGCTGCTTTGGTCAGGCGACCTGAGATGAATTCGTAAGAAAGCTTTTTCCGCTGCTTAATGGCGATGCTCTGGCACCGTTGGAACTGTGCATCGCTGAGCGGAACAGGAGTGACATCACCTGCAAGCTTTGCGTATGAACGGAACATCAGTACGCCTTCTGAATAACAGTCAAAAAGCACATAACAGGCATTTGGCATCTAAAAACTCCCGCGGTGGTTTTGCAAAGCGTTTACGTGGGGCGAGTCTGCTGCGCACGTGAGGTCGAGGACAGATGTTTATTGAAAGAAACACAAATAATGGGATCTTTCCCACCCGTGTTGCGTCCAGCGTCGCAGAAACCGATTTTTCCAACTGTATCACCTGCAACGATTACCCGCGGCAAACTGAGCAGCGTCCGTTGATCGCCTGACGTTGTATGACGTCCATTGGCTTGCGCCATTGTGATTTATGTCGAGGGGATTGGTGAAATAGGACCTCACACCCCGTCGACGTCCAACATCTGGCCGAGACCTGAGCGACGCTCCGCTACAAGGCGTCGGTGGTCTGCCGCTGTCCGATTCTGCTGGTGAAGTAAACAGCGAGAATGGATCTATACGTCGGGTCCGGTAAGGCGCGGGTCAATTTCGTTTCTTGCGTTATTAACGATATTCGAAACCTGCATGACTTTCATTTGTGAAGCTGCGAACGGAGCCAGCATCGGCATCAGGCGATCGACGTCAGAGAACTCGGGATCCAGCCATTCCTCAAAAAACTGCGGGGCCAGGATCACCGGCATTCTGTCGTGCACGGATTCGACAAGTGAATTTGCTGCCGTCGTGATGATGGAGCAGGACTCAATCACTTCGCCAGCCGGAGCTGTCCATTTCTCCCACAGTCCGGCAAATCCAAACGGCGATTCATCACTGAGCTGAAACAGGTGGGGAACCTTCGTCTTTGCGTCGATGCGTTTCCATTCGTAAAACCCGTCCGCCGGAATCAGACATCTCCTGCGCCGAAAGGCACTGCGAAACGCTGGCTTGTCCGCCACCGTTTCTGCACGAGCGTTGATCATGCTGGCGGCCGTGCGGCGTTCTGCAGCCCAGCTCGGAATCAGTCCCCATTGCAAACTGCAGATCTGGCGACCGGTGCCCATGCAGCGTACGGCGGGGATCCATTGCGTCGGCGCGATATTAAAACGCGGCTGCCACGGTTCGCTGATGAGCACCGAAAACAATTCTGCAACACGAGCCGCCGGGGTGCGAATTGTGAATCGACCGCACATGAAGATCACTCTCCTTCGGAAGCCGCTCGGAACACTGTCGTCGTCATCCGACCTATTTTTTCTTCATGCCAGAATCGGTTCAACAACTTTTCCGTGAATATCCGTCAGTCGAAAATCACGTCCCTGATAGCGATAAGTCAGCCGTTCGTGATCGAAGCCAAGACATTGCAGAATGGTGGCGTTCAGATCATGAACGTGGACAGGATCGCGCACGATATTGTATCCATAGTCATCCGTCTGCCCGAAGGAAATACCCGGCTTGATTCCTCCGCCGGCCAGCCACATGGAGAAGCATCGACCGTGGTGATCGCGACCGTAATTATCCTGCACTCCGCCCTGACCATAAACGGTTCGGCCGAATTCCCCACCCCAGATGATCAGCGTATCTTCAAGCATGCCACGCTGCTTCAGATCCGCAATCAGGGCTGCCTGCGGCTGGTCAATGTCGTGACACTGCTTTGGCATATTGGCAGGCAGCCCGCCATGCTGATCCCAGCCACGATGGTACAACTGTACGAAGCGAACACCCTTTTCAAACAGCCGTCGCGTCAGCAGGCAGTTGGCGGCAAACGTGCCCGGCTTCCTGGCCTCTTCACCGTACAGCTGGAACGTCGCTTCCGTTTCCTTTGACGTATCAATCAGATCGGGCACGGATGTCTGCATCCGAAACGCCATTTCGTACTGAGCAATCCGTGTGGCAATCTCCGGATCACCGGAACTCTGCAGATGTTTTTCATTCAGGGCGGCGATCCCGTCAAGCATCTTGCGACGCAGCACGCGATTCACGCCCTTTGGGTCTGAAAGATAAAGCACAGGATCGCCTGAACCGCGGAGCTTTACACCCTGATGACTTGAGGGCAAAAAACCGCTGCCCCACAGACGTTCCAGCAGGCCCTGATTGGCATCCGCTCCGCTGCCGTGCGAAATCAGGACGAGAAACGCGGGAAGATCCTCCGCCTCGCTTCCCAGTCCGTAACTGGCCCAGGCGCCCAGCGAAGGACGTCCGGGCTGCTGCGAACCAGTTTGAATGAAGGTGATGGCCGGATCGTGATTAATCGCTTCGGTGTGCATCGAACGAACCACGCAGATATCGTCGACCACCTTTCCTGTATACGGCAATAGTTCACTGAGCCGAGTCCCCGACTGGCCGCAGGAACGAAAACCAAATTTGGAGGCCACGACAGGAAAGCTGGCCTGGCCCGAAGTCATGCCGGTGAGCCGTTGGCCCTGGCGAATGGAATCCGGCAGCTCGGTCCCATGCAGCCGCTTCAACTCAGGCTTCTCATCCAGCAGTTCCAGATGCGACGGGCCGCCCGACTGGAAAAGGTACACCACGCGTTTTGCTCGTGGTGCAAAATGAGTCAGCCCGGTCGCCGCAAGACCATCTTTTTGCAGCAGCGCTGAGACAGCCGCGGTTCCGATGGCTGATTTGAGCAGATTTCGTCGAGTCGTCATGGGATTAGTTCTTTACGGGGCGTCAGAAACAGCGGCGACAGGTACGCCCAAGCCGGTTTACAGAATCATGATTCTATCCCCAGCAGTCGATCGTGTGAATCGGCTGTCTGGTAAATCGGTGCTTCCGGATGATGCAGATACGGGTGAAAGTACTCGAACGTCAGATAGCCAGCATAACGTCGAAGCCAGTATCCTTCGCCAGTGGAAGACATTGGCCCAACGTCATTTTACCCGGATAAGGAAACGCCCCCAGGTTGATCGAGTTCTTCATGTTGTAGCGTCCGGAGGCTGCGATGATGTCGTTAGCAGGCATGGCTGATGCTGATGCCGTTGCCCCAGTGAGGACAGTCGCTCCGAAGACCGCGTACGCCAGAAGCTGCCGACGATCGAGCCTATACCGTAACTGTCGATTGTTTTCAGAATCATGCACACTGTTCATGTTCATTTCCCTTAGAAAATGACTGGTTGAAAAGAATCACAGCCCACTCACCACTCACTTACTGCTGCCCGGAATCAGCCGCCGTGTTCGAGCCTGCATTCTTCGCAAGCCGGTTCTCTTCACCGCGCCACATCCGCACAATGTTGGATCGATGTCGCCAGACAATCAACCCTGGAACCACAATCGAAAACAGTGTCAGCGGAAGCTTGTGGAGATTGAAGGCGTCGGAGCCCAGCATGGTCAATTGAGTCACTGCGAAACCAAGAGCAGCGACGATGGAAGCGATGGCCACAAATCTGGTGGCTGCGACCACAGCGAGAAAAAGTCCGAGCGCCACGGCAGATGCCATCGGAGACAGGACAAGAACCACGCCCAGGGCTGTTGCGACTCCCTTGCCGCCTCGCAGTTTCAACCAGACGGGATACATGTGACCGACGATGGCACACACGCCCGCTGCAATGGTAGCCGACAGCACTGCATCGGAGTCCGCATCAGCCCATGACTGCAGCAGGAGCTTTGTTCCCAGAGTCGAAACAAGGCCCTTGATGGCATCGAGAATCAGCACGACGCTGCCCCATTTCCAGCCGATGACGCGAGCCACATTGGTGGCTCCGATGTTCCCGCTGCCATGGCGACGAATATCGTCTTTCAGAACGAGCCGCCCCACAAGGTAGCCAAAGGGAATGCCGCCCACCACAAAGGCGGTCAGACAACAGACGATCGTCATGGCCGTCATGGTTTGGGTGTCCGGAATTCTGCAGAACCTGCAGCGACAAGCTGTAAGTCAGGATCAAAGAAACGCTGGAAACTCCGCACTGTGCGAAGATCGTTTCGTTTCGGTTTACTGGAGTTTCGAGCCAGCAGTATACAGATCGTCCAATGCATTGCATCGTGGACGGCGTGTCATTCAGTTCCAATTTGCTCGCGCCTGACCGCCCCGCGACGCCCGGACGCCATCTCGTAGTCGATTTAGCAAAGTAGACCTCACTCTCCGAGTGAGGCAGGCCGCACAACGCGGCCCCTGGCATTCGTCACTCAGAGAGTGACGGCTACTTTTAATCACAAAGCGAGTGCCTTTGGGCCGGACGCCCCCGAGTTCATCTCGTGGGTTCATATCGCCTTTGCACCAGGTTTTCTTCCAGCGTCCGTGCAACCGTTGCAAACGGATCATGCGGCCTCATGAGGCCACGCGGTGGGTTCGATCGTCATGACACGGGGCTTTTTCGCAACCTGATCGCACAGACGACCTAGGTTTGCAGACCCGAGACCTTCAGAACGTGATTTGCATCCGGAAACAGGCCGTGACGATGAACATGCTTGCGAGGGCACCCGCCACTGATCGCCGTTTGTGCCTGCGCACGATCCTGATTTTCTTCGCAATTCTGGCAACGGGCCTGGCCGTCATGACGACGCAGTGTGCCGACCCGGATCTGTGGGGCCATGTCCAGTATGGGCGCGAAATTCTGCAGGATGGTGTTCTTCCGCGAACCGCAACATGGACGTACGCGGCCGAAGGTGCTCCGTGGGTGAACCACGAGAATATTGCCGAACTTCTGCTGGCATGGACAGTCGACACGTTGGGTGCCAACGCGCTGCCGTGGATGAAATTGGTGATCGCCAGCCTTCTGGTGACCATGATGATCACTGCGGCTCGAAAATCAGGAGCCAGCTGGTTATCGACGGGAATTCTGGTAGCACTCATGGGCTCGTGCGTTCAGTTTCACTGGCACTTTCGGCCTCAAATTCTGACCTACCTCAGCCTGTCAGCCATGCTGGCACTCTGGCAGCACGTGTTTCGAGAATTTGATGCGACCGAGTACACATCCCTGGAAGGGACTCAGTCCAGGCTGAAAACGCTGTGGCTACTTCCACCACTGATGTGTTTCTGGGCGAACTCCCACGGAGGCTTTGCCGCGGGCGTGGCGATTATGGCGGCGTATCACGGCTTGCTGTGTCTGAATGTTGTTCGGTCAACCGGCTTTCGACACTGGCGATTTCTGCTGTCGCTTTCCATCATCACCCTTGTCACCGTCGCCGCGACGCTGATCAATCCATACGGGTTTGGGCTTTGGGAATTCATGCTGGCAGCACTCAAACTGCCGCGACCGGAAATCTCCGACTGGGGCTCTCTGGAATTCTTCAGCAGCGACTCGGTCCGAGTCTGGTGCCTGATTGCAGTCGCCGGCATAAGTCTCGCGCGAGGTTGTCAGCGTCGCGATGTTCCGCAACTGATCGTGCTGGCTCTTTTACTATGGCAGGGGATCAGCCATTGTCGTCACCTGTCGATCTTCGCAATCACATGCGGCTTCTGGATTCCGCGTCATCTTGAGCGACTTGTATCATCCGGCTGCGAGACTCTTGAGCGGCTTCAGCCTGACCGCCGGTCTGAGGGCCAGGGGACTGCTGGCAGTCTGCTCGCGGGCCTGCTGTTAATCGCCAGCGTTGTCAGACTTGCGCCGTTGATGAATGGAATTCCTGTGGAGCGGAGCGAGTACCCTGTCAGCGCCATGCAATATATGTCGGACCGAAAGCTCAATGGAAAAATTCTGGCGACATTCAACTGGGCTCAATATGCCATCGGATGTTTCGCCGACAGTACAGGCCCGCTGCGACATTCGCGAGTCGCCGTGGATGGGCGATTTGAAACCTGTTATCCACGAGTCATTACGGACATCTGTTTTGATTTCTGGCTTGGCACTGCAGATCCGTCGCACCGATATCGAAGCCCGAATGCTCCGCCATTCGATCCCGCGAAAGCTCTGGAACTGGAGCAACCCGATTTGGTGCTTTTGTGCCGTGAACAGCGTCCTTCGGCGCGGGTCATGGAACAGCACGCGGATCAATGGCTCCTTTTGTATCAGGATTCACTGGCTCAGCTCTGGGGCCGTCGAAGCAAATTCGAGAACCCGGAAAGTGCCTCGCACATCGCGGAATCTGATCGACAGATCAGTGACATTCCGCAGCAAGGCTCCGTCCCCTGGCCGGCATTCCCAAACGCCCTGAATCCCCAGGAACGGTTGACCATGCACAGTGTGTCCACCGCAAATGCAGAATAGCCGGATGACCGCTGGTTTCCGCTCAATCCGACGTCAGAGACAAGCCTGAAGCGATTCGTCGGGAAACTTTTCGCATTTTCCCTGAGATTATCGCCAAAAACGCGCGGCATCGCAAAGTGTTTAGATTCGATTAAGCCTGCGAAAATGCCATGTACGCCAGCTATCGTATTGCTTTTGGGGGCCTGGTTTTTCTATCGTTCTCTCACCGAGAATTCTACGGAACCAGAAACTGCCGCCATCCTCGAACGGAAATGCTTTTGCTGATTTCGTCAGCAGCAGTCGACTGCAACGTCGTCTGTTTAGGCTGACGGCAGAAAGAATTGAGTGTTAAGCTCCGCGGAATTCAACGGTTTTGCATTTTCCGACGTTTTGTGTACCGCAACAATTTCAGAGTGGGATTGAATTCATGAGCACCGTGTCCGCCCTTCCTTACAAGGTGGCCAATATTGAACTTGCCGATCTCGGCCGTAAGGAAATTGAGATCGCGGAAATTGAAATGCCAGGCCTGATGGCTCTGCGAGAAAAGCATGCAGAATCGCAACCGCTGAAGGGCGCTCGAATTGCCGGTTGCCTGCACATGACGATTCAGACAGCTGTTCTGATAGAGACTCTTAAGGCTCTGGGTGCTGAAGTTCAGTGGTCCAGCTGCAACATCTTCTCGACTCAGGATCACGCCGCTGCCGCCATTGCAGCCGCCGGATTTCCGGTTTACGCCTGGAAGGGCATGACCAATGAAGAATTCGACTGGTGCATCGAGCAGACTCTGTTCTTCCCGGACGGTCAGCCTCTGAACATGATTCTCGACGACGGTGGTGACCTCACCACGATGGTTCACGAGAAGTACCCGGAACTGCTGAAGGGTATCAAGGGCCTTTCAGAAGAAACAACAACCGGAGTTCACCGTCTCCATCAGATGCTGGCCGCTGGCAAGCTGGCTATTCCAGCGATCAACGTGAATGACTCCGTCACCAAGAGCAAGTTCGACAACCTGTACGGTTGCCGCGAATCTCTGGCAGACGGCATCAAGCGAGCCACCGACGTGATGGTTGCTGGCAAGGTTGCCGTAATCTGCGGTTACGGGGACGTGGGCAAGGGCTGTGCTGACGCCTTGGACGGTCTGGGCGCTCGCGTGATTGTGACCGAGATTGATCCAATCTGTGCGCTGCAGGCTCTGATGGAAGGCTATCAGGTTACCACGATGGACGAAGCGGCCGCTCAAGGCGACATCTTCGTGACAACGACCGGCAACATCGACGTGATCCGTGGCGAGCACATGGACAAGATGAAGCACCAGGCGATCGTCTGCAACATCGGTCACTTTGACTCCGAAATCCAGATTGCTTATCTGAACAACAGCAAGACCATCCGCAAGATCCGCATCAAAGGCCCAGGCGATGAAGGCGGCCCAGTTGACAAGTATGTTTATCCAAACGGCAAGGCCATTCTCATTCTGGCAGAAGGCCGACTGGTCAACCTTGGCTGTGCGACCGGTCATCCATCATTCGTGATGAGCAACAGCTTCACGAATCAGGTCATGGCTCAACTGGCACTGTGGACAGAATCCGAAAAGTTCACGATCGGCGTTCACATGCTGCCAAAAGAACTGGACGAAGAAGTCGCCCGCCTGCACCTCGACAAACTGGGCGCCAAGCTGGAAACGCTGACTCCTGCTCAGGCAGAATACATCGGCGTGTCGAAGAGTGGCCCGTACAAGCCAGCTCATTATCGCTACTAAGATCCCCGCGACCTTTGTGAGTATGAAAGAGGCCATCTTTTGATGGCCTCTTTTTTTTAAGCGTAGGAATCGCCAGTTCCTGTGCTTATCGGCCGATGCGGATACTCCTCACCCATTCCGCCGATCAGGCTATACACGTCTTGAATTCCTGTCGGGCGAGTGATTTAATTGAAAGCTCAACAGCGATAAGCCCCGACCTGTGACTTTCAGGAATCACAGCATCGGACTCCAAAGGGAACTTCTGACCGTGGGCGAGGATGAAATGAGATGGAATCGAACGCCTTTCCTGAACATCGCCCGCGGCCCTCGCCGGACCTGGACGATCAGCCTGTAGAACCCGGCGTACAGAATTCAGAATCTCAGGACCTCAGCCTGCCTCACCTCCAGATCTGGCAAGGCCATTTAGAGGAACGCAACCTGCCTCCGAGGGACATCGAACTGGCGAAGACGGTGCCTGTTTCAGCGGCCGCCATGTCAGTGGCGATGGAACCCGCCTCAGAACTGGAAGGCCGAATCCTCGGCCGATTTCTTCTTGAAAAGGAAATCGCCCGCGGTGGCATGGGCATTATTTTTCAGGCGCAAGACCTTGAACTGGACCGCGAAGTCGCCATTAAATTGCTGCTGAAGTTTCATTTGAGCAAACCTCATCTTGCCCAGCAGTTTACGAGTGAAGCCCGCATCAGCGGCGCGTTGCAACACCCGGGTATTATCCCAATTTATGAAGTGGGGGTTATCGATGATCAACGGCCCTACTTTGCAATGAAGCTCGTCCAGGGCCAGACACTTGCTCAGCTGCTTGCGGCACGCTCCGCCCCGGACAAAGACCTGCCGCGATTGCTGAAGATTTTCGAACAAGTCTGCCAGACTCTTTCTTATACCCACTCACGCGGAGTTATTCATCTGGATATTAAGCCGGCCAATGTGATGGTCGGCGAATTCGGCGAAGTGCATCTGATGGACTGGGGACTTGCCCGTGCTTCTCCCGCCCATTGCCCAATCCCGGAAACGGATGACGTCACGCAAGCGGCCACCATTCTTGCGGACGCCACACGTCTTGCCAGCCATGTGAATCAGACCGAGGTACCTGAGCGTTCGGTCTGGGGAACGCCTGCTTACATGTCACCTGAGCAGGCGCGTGGCCAGGGGATGGATGTTCGATCGGATGTCTTTGGACTAGGCGGGATTCTATGTGAGATTCTGACAGGCTGTCCGCCGCACGATGGAACACGCCTTGTCGATGTGTGCATGAAGGCGGCCAATGACGATTTAACTTTTGCCAGATCCAACCTCGCCGCGTGTGTGGCCGTCAGCGTTTTGGTTCGTCTAGCGATTCGCTGCCTTTCACCAGACCCCAGTCAACGACCCGCTGATGCTCGTTGTGTCGCCAGAGAATTGACGCTATATCTGGAATCGCTGCTTCAGCAGGCGGAACGCGATCTGGCCGATT
>JBDNHX010000481.1:0-26002 GCA_041688565.1 Planctomycetaceae bacterium | reverse complement strand
GCTGAACGACGACGATCTTGCCGAGTTCATCGAACTACAGGCCACCTTTGCCGACTCGCCGAAGAGTTGGAGCGTAGACGCTGCGACGATCGACCAGACGACGTTCGATTTGTCCGTGGAGAACCCCGACGGCGGCGAGGAAGTCGTCCACCGCAGCCCGCAGGAAATCATGGAAGAAATCGCAGCGCTGGACGCCGAGAGTGCGGAAGTTTTGGCGACCATCAGGAAACTGCTATGACCAATCGCAATGAATCGCATCGGAATGATGGGAATGATGAAAATCATAAATCTCATTCTTCCCACCAATCCCATGAGCCAGTCAATCCCGATCCCAACCGCCTGCTGCGGCCTCGCGGCGACTACCAGACTCTGTTGTCATTTAAAAAAGCCGAAGTCGTTTACGACATCACGTTTCGCTTTGCCCATAAGTTTCTCTCCAGAGGCGATCGCACGATTGATCAAATGATTCAGTCCGCAAGATCTTGCAAGCAGAACATTCTGGAAGGCAGCAAGGCAGCAACAACTTCGAAGGAAACGGAGATCAAACTGACCAACGTGGGACGTGCCAGTCTGGAAGAATTGCTGGCCGACTACCGTGATTATTTGCGAGTCCGCGACTTGCTGCTGTGGCCGAAAGATTCCAAAGAGGCGCTCTACGTTCGCGACCTTGGAAGACAGCCGCCGCAGACTTTTGAAGTTTACCGTGAGTTCGTCGAAACCCGTCCCGCTGAGGTGATTGCCAACATCGCGATCTGTCTGATTCATCAGACGAATTATTTGCTGGATCAGCAGTTGAAGACTCTGGAAAAAGAATTCGTCGAACAAGGCGGCCTGCGTGAAAGAATGACGAAAGCCCGTATGACTTACCGAAATCAAAGACCAAAAGACTAAAGTTTGTTCTTCAACATAATTCCCATGCTTCTCATCAATCCCATTACTCCCATGACCGACACCCGATCTTCCCCCTCTCCGGGCAGCGGCGGATCGTCGGCATCCTCGACGAAGCGTCTAAGGGCATCGCCGCCGCCAAAGCCAACGCCGAAAAGAACCTCCAAAACGCCCGCGCCCTCTTCGAAAGCCACCTTCAATCCGTCTTCACCCAACGCGGCGAAGGATGGGTTGAAACGACACTGGGCAAAGAAGTCGATCTTCTCGCCGGTTTTGCGTTCAAGAGTAAACAATATACGGCGTCAGAAAACGATATTCGTCTCCTGTGAGGCGACAATATCATCCAAGGCTCGTTGCGTTGGGACGATGTTAAACGGTGGCCTGTGTCGGACGCTGACGATTACGAACGCTACCAACTTTCCACCGGTGATGTCGTGCTTGCAATGGATGCCCGTGGGTCAAAGCAGGACTGAAACGGGCACAAATCTCACCCGATGATTTGCCTTGTCTGCTGGTTCAGCAAACCGCACGGCTCCGGGAAAACGGGACTCTGCAAAACCGGTTCTTGGTTCTGCTGACCAGTTCCGAGGCTTTTACCCGGCATATCCTCGGTGTTCAGACTGGCATCGGCGTTCCGCATATCAGCGGCCAACAGATCAAGGATTTCCAATTCCCAAAACCGCCGGTAAAGCGACAGATATACATTGCGGACCAACTCGACGAACTCTCAACCGAAACCCAGCGTCTCGAATCCATCTACCAGCGAAAACTCGCCGCGCTCGCATCAAGTGCCGATTCGAAAATGAGACAATCTGGTTGACTCAGATCCAGATCGCAGAATTGTTTCAAACCTCTGTTCCCAACGTAAATCAACACCTCAAAACAATTTACGACGAGGGAAAACTCACGGAAGCCGCAACTATTAAGAGTTGCTTAATAGTTCGAACCGAAGGAAATCGCGAAGTTTCGCGGGAGGTCCTTCACTACAACCTCTCGCTCATTCTCGCCGTCGGCTAGGGAGTCCGATCGGCTCGCGGTACACAATTCTGACAATGGGCCGCCGCTCGCCTGTCAGAATACCTGGTGAAGGGATTCACCATGGACGACGAGCGGCTGAAGAATCCGCCCGGTCCTGGTGTGCCTGATTACTTCGACGAATTGCTGGAACGCATTCGCGGCATTCGCGCCAGCGAACGACGGATGTATTCGCGAGTCAAAGAAATCTTCGCTCTGGCATCCGACTACTCAACGACCGATCTGAATGAGACCGAGTTTGATGAACTCAACCGCATCGTCGTGATGTTCCTCGACTATGCAGAGGATCAGGCAAAGCGACGCTAAAAAGCTGGCGATTCGGTGGGCGTATTTCACCAATGGTCATGGCATTTATCCGGTGGACATGGGCCGTGACGCCGTGGCTAATGGGAGGAATGTGATTGATGGGAATCATGGGACAGTGAAATCGCATGATTCGCATGCCTCCCATAAATCCCATCCTCTTGAAACAGAAATCACCAAGTTTCCAACCCCGGACGAACTCTGGAACCGGACCTTTGCCGAACAGAACGCCTGGCGTGATCGATTCGCAGCGGTGCCGTTCGAAGATTGAGGCGGATACTTTCAGGGACGCTACTACCAGGACATCGCCATCGATTGAGTTCTGGAATCCATCGCCGCAGGCAAGGATCGTATCCTGCTGACTCTGGCCACCGGAACTGGCAAGACCTTCATCGCGTTTCAACTGGCGTGGAAGCTGTTTCAGAGTCGCTGGAATCCGGCCGACTGGAAAGCAGGCAAAGAACCGACTCGCCGACCTCGCATCCTGTTCCTGGCTGACCGCAATACGCTGGCCGATCAGGCGTTCAATGCGTTCTCGGCATTCCCGGAAGATGCCATTGTTCGCATTGCCCCCGATGAGATCAAAAAGAAAGGCAAGGTGCCGAAGAACGGCAGCCTGTTCTTCACGATCTTCCAGACCTTCATGACCGAGGCTCCTCGTCATTCCCGCGCAGGCAGGAAGCCACCGAGAACTGGAACTTCGATGGATTTCCGCCTGCGCGGGAATGACGGATGGTTGAACGAACTCGTCTGCAATTTCGGTGACTATCCGTCGGACTTCTTCGACATCATCATCATCATCGATGAGTGCCATCGCGGCGGGGCCAACGACGAAAGCACCCGACGAGGCATCCTGGAATACTTCTTGCCCGCTGTGCAGTTGGGTCTGACCACTGTCGACAAGTAGCTCAATCGGTGGATCGGAATCCACTTTCGTTACCGTCCGATCGGCCCGCCTACATTCTCGGCTTGTCACCACGAGCTTCTGAGTGCGGCGGATCATGGAAATCATTTTTCGTGCCGACACCAGAACAGGGTCAATGTCCAGCGAGATGGGACCGCTTCCAGTCCCGCTTCTATCTCGTCGATCTCCTGCATGAGCGTTTGCAATTGTTCGCAGCCAATTCGAGCAGCCTTTTCCTGCATCACCTCGACGCGTTTCCGTGTTTGAGCCCGCCGAATTGCCGACAGAAGGGAAGGAATCGGAACTCGAATTGAATGAATGTGGATAGGTCATTCTGATGCCTCTCGCGGCGTGTATTGCTTTCGCCGCATGAATGTTGAATGTTAGATTTCAGATGCCCGCCGGTGTGCAAGACCGAGCGGGTTTTTCGTTTGGTTTGTTGTTTGACTCTTGCTGCTGATCAAGTCTCGTCATCGCAGAGCCCTCCGAGAAACTCACTGAAGTCCCATCCACGAACGAAACACCGTCCCGAGACTTTGACAACGCGGAGGCCCTTGTGACGGGCTTCTCGCAATGCGTGACGGCCCCAGCCCGTCGCTTTCATAAATGTCAACAACGGATAAGTCTTTCCGTCGTCGATTGGCTGCAGGTATTCAGCCGGTTTGCCACTCTTCATCAAATAATCCTTTCCCTTTGAGGTGAATGGCGGACCGGTGTTGAATTGTGTCCGCCTACATTGGCGGAAAATTCAGTGTCGCGATAAACCAAACTGCCGGGTGGGCATAAAAAAAGCCTGATTTCGGAAGTAAATCAGGCTGAAAGAAGATTATCCGTTTTTTTGTTTCATTCGGTTGGTGTTCTACCGAATGACTTCAATCTTCATTTTTCTTCATCCATCTCATCAACCGGGATTGCTGAGGACCGACGTTTGCCGTGCATGTGGCGACAGTGGTGAAAAATCATCGCCTGTTTCCGACAGTTCCCACGTTGATAATCCCGGAACTGATGAGTCTGAAAAAGTTGCCATGGCTGACTTTTCCGCAGACAAACGCCATGAATTCTCGGCTTTGACGTAATGTTTCTTTGCCGTTGAAACCTTCAATACGCAAATGATGTCTTATCACTTTGTCGTAGGGTGAAGCCGAACAGCGGAGGAATTCTCCCGGAAAACTCAAATGAAGAGATCCTGTTGTGACCATCGTCCGCAGAAGCAGAAGAACAGAGTGGGCAGCGCCATGGTGGAGGTCGCTGTATGCTTTCCTGTGTTCATGTTAATCGTGCTGGGAATCGTTGAATTTGGGCGAGCCATGTCCATTAATCAGATGCTCAACTCGGCATCTCGCATCGGCTGCCGTGCCGCGGTCCTGGACGGATCCTCGGACACCGCTGTCAGTAACCTCGTGAAGACGCAGGTGAGAAACACAATTGGCTGCCAGGATTCCAGCATCACCGTAAAGATTGTGGCCACTTCGAGCCGGACGGGCGCCACCCTGACCAATGTGTCGCAGGCAACGACCGGGGACCTGATTGACGTCGATGTCTTTGTGCCATTCGCCGACGTGAGCTGGTCCGTCCAGCAATGGTTGGGCACGGCAAAAATCCGGGGAGAATTCTCTATGCAACATGAATGACGCGCCACGGACTCACGAGTCCGGAACAGGTTTCCAGTCGTTAAACATCGTCGACTAACGGAGAGATGAAATGAGAACCATGACTATAATTCGTGCGATGAAAAGTACAGGCTTGCTGAATTCGCCGCTCTACCTGGCACTTGCGGTCACACTGGGTTCATCTGCCAGAGCACAGTCTGAGGAACCCACTCTGGTTCGCGTCGAAGAAGACTGGGTGGCGCTGATCGCAGAGCCGGATACCGCTACGTCATCTCCGCAGATTCTCAATGTGATTTCTCCACGCACGGATGTGTCCGCTGTCTTCGGAATGGTCCAGATCAATCATCGAGGTTTCCCGGCCTTTCAGGAAGGGGGTTTGCAGTCCAGGGATGGAATGGCTCGTTATTTGTGAAGGCAATGCAGGTGAATAAGTCGGCGACTTTGTATCGCACTTCGGACCGGATCCAGTACACGATCGCCATGGAGAAGGTGACGGACGGAATCAAATTCGAACTGCTGAATGGCAGCTCAAGAACGTGGGGACGCTTCGCACAAACTCCAGTGGCGGTCACGCTGCCCACGAATATCTCCGGTCTGGACGGATACTCACCGGACTTTTCCGTCTCCAGCTCAGGGGTGAACCTCGGCGCACATCGTGTCGACCTGCTGTATATCACAGCCGTGCGGTCAGCGTTCAGTAATGGTCAGACCGTGACCGATGGCACCGACCGCGTGATTCACCGATATAATATCAGTGTCGAAGACGTGCCACTGGCTGAGTACGAGCAGAATGTCGATGAATACAACGTGGACATTACTGAGTAACTGAGGTGGCACAAAAGTGTCGGCAGGAAGAGTGAAGCCGCCTCTATTTGGGCTTGTGACTGAGCAGCATCGATTCGTATTGGTTCAAGACAGAGAGATTAAAATGAGAACTAGACCCGCAACTCGGAACTCGCGCTTGTTCAAAAGCCACCCGCCTGCGCGTCGAGGAACGGTCATCATTCTGGCAGCAGTGATGATGTTTGTCGTGTTGGGTATAGCCGCGTTTACCGTGGACTATGGCATGCTGACTGTGACTAAAGGTCAGTTACAAAATGCCGCAGACTCGGCAGCACATGCTGCAATGCAGGAACT
Organism: Planctomycetaceae bacterium; assembly: GCA_041688565.1. Taxonomy (GTDB): domain Bacteria; phylum Planctomycetota; class Planctomycetia; order Planctomycetales; family Planctomycetaceae; genus SXXK01. Next base: position 20,125 of record JBDNHX010000481.1, on the reverse strand, counting down.
TCTTAACGGACTCGGTCCCGGAGCCATGCTGACTCCAGGGCAAGCAGCCGAGGAAGCTGGGAATGATGCTGTCAACGTTGTCAATGATTTCCGGAGCGGAGATACTCTCAGCACTCAGTTGAACGTCAACCGCGATATTCGCTTCGGCAGGCGATCCTGGGACTCGGGAACGAGTCAGTGGGTAAAGGAATGGGGGACTTCGCCCTACAACATGGTGGAGGTGACTGTGCGGCGCACCAGCGCAGCCGGAACTCCGCTGGGTGGTGTTTTCAGCGGTGTCTTCGGCAAACAATTCTTTGACATCGAAGCTCGCGCTGTCGCTTCGGTGACACCGGCATCCGGCTTTAAGCGTGCGGCAGGTTCGACTGCCGACGTTCTTCCAATCGCTCTTGACATCACCACATGGAGCAATCTTCTCGGTCAAATGAATAACGGAGTCGACCAGGGCTTTAAAGATCAATACCGGTTTGACAGCAGCAATAACTCAGTCCACTCCGGATCAGATTCCATCAGTGAAGTGAACATCTATCCGCACACCAACAGTTCGCTTCCATCGGGCAATCGAGGGACCGTGGATTTTGGGTCGTCGAATAACAGTACGGCTGATCTGAAGCGGCAGATCGAAAATGGTCTGAATGACTATGACCTGTCGTTCTTTCCGAACAATGAAATCAAACTCAACGATCAGGGAATTCTGAATGTGAACGGTGACACGGGCATCAGCGCGGGAATTGAATCATCCCTGCAATCCATTGTGGGCAAGGTGCGTGCGATTCCGCTCTTTATTTCCGTCTCCGGCCCGGGCAATAACGCGCAATACACTATTGTGAAGTTTGTCGGCGTGCGCATCATGGCGGTCAAGCTGACAGGCGGGCCAACACAACGATACGTCCGAGTCCAGCCCGCGCTCTACTCATCGCGATCCACCATCCGCAAAGATGGGCCAATGAATGTGGACAGCATCCTGAGCAAGCCACTACTGATCGAGTGAGCTTGAAACACTTTGGTGGCCATCAGCTCTGTGTCAGAGTGAGACAGCACAATCGGGACAGGGGAAATCCTTGCGGCTGTTCCCCTCCCACATCACCGTGCGTACGGGTCCGTATACGAAGATCCTCAACCGTCTGGCCGTTCTTCCGTATCATCTCAGCGACTTTGAAACGCTTGGTTCTGTCTGACAGGATCAGGAAAAGAACGTCTCGCTGTGAACTCGCTTTCTTTACCATTGTTGGTCCGCCCGTCACGAATCATATCGGGAAGAACTGGCCCGATCGTAGCTTACCGTAGTCCGCAGCAGAATGTTCCGGACCGTTGCAGCCGCCCATTTGCAACCGGGCTCTTTCGTTGGGACGGACTCGGCAGTTAATCCATCAGTACATGAACGGCACACGCGGATCTGCGTTCTGTAGAGCCCCACCGTTTGCGCGGAAAAAGTTTCCGGACGGCGGAATGACTTTCCGCCGGAGGTCTGCTGCACGTCCGACCGCTGGTGTTGACTTTTGCAGCGCACGATTCGCTAAGCCTGATGCCGACCTGCAGAAGCGAGCAAATTTCCGTTCATGACGGCGTGTAGGTAAAATCCCCAGGCTGCGAAACGTTTTTACGGCATGCAAACTGCTACCAGAGAGTTTGTTGCAGCACGGGATGTGCTGTCCTTCTTGTTGAATCGCTCGCTTCTGCACGGATGCTTAATGCCCATGGCGATGCTCGTCCCCTTCACAACCTCGTTGCCGCCGGAACCTTCGTATCGCGATATGGATTCCGCGGCGAAGTTTGAGCCGAAGCCCAAAAGCATTCGGGAGGAATCGGAACTCCGAGACATCAGGGAACGTAAGCCGAAGCCATCGGAAACGGATGAGGCAACGGACGACTTCTCTGCGATTCTCGGATTGCTGCTGAACGGCGCAGGCCCAAACCCAACGGAAAAGACTGTCGCGAATGTTGATGCGGCGTCTGCGAAACAAACCAGTGAATCCGCAGAAACGGGCCCCGTCGGCGCGCCCGCGGGTTCAGATCTTCTGAAACAGCAGACGTCATCATCAGAGCCTCTCACGACGGCGGCCACTGCAAACCTGAATGCAGCCGCGAAGGAAAATTCTGGGAGCATAGAAAAGCCGGCGACCAGTGAGGAAATCGCACGTCAGCAACGGCTGGCCGGCGTTTCACAGACAATGGCCCTCAATGGAGAGACGGCCACCGCCGGGCCATTGAAAAACAAACCCCTATCCGCCCTTGTGCCCAATCATGCTGCGGTCGATCCGGACGCCGCAACGCAGAGCAGTCTGGTCGAAGCAGCAATGTTGCAGTCGAGCTCTGCAGCCGACCCTGCTCTGGCGATTGTAATTGATGCGCAGCCGGTTGAGCCGGCAATGACCTTTGATACGGGTCTGGCGAATGCGGAACCTCAGACAACATTCGAATCGACAGCTGCGAAAAGCATGCCAGCCGAGTTTGCACCGGACAAGATGCAGCTGGAGCGTCAGGCGGAATCGAGAGACAGTTCGCGAGCAGCTGCCACGGCCGAGGTTCGTAACGAATCCGCGAGTCGCCCGCTGTCGGAGTCGACACGCAACACGGGGATTTCCGCAGCCGCTGTGGAAACAGTCAGCTTCCTCGCGACTCAGACGGGTGCCGGCGCAACTCCTCAGTTGTCAATGGCGCTCGGGTCCGCTGTGTCTGCCGTCAATGCGTCAAGCGGTTCGTCACTTGCCGCGCCGAATTCCGGAGTGGCTGGTGGACCGACCCCGGCTTCTCCAATTGAGCAGGCTCTGAAGACGTTCGAAGTGTCTGGTGAGATGCAGAACGCGCCGTCAGTTCGTGAGTCGCTTGAACAGTTCTGGTCGGAGCATTCGGAAAACGAAACCCCATCCGATCAGAGCCCCCATTCGTCCTCCCCATCATACACTGAGGATCTGTCGAATCAAAAGATCGAGACTTCGTCGAACACGGGCTCCGGTCAATCCGTTGCCGGAACCTCCGCCGTCGGCTTTGCCAGCACTTCTGGCACTCAGGAATTTTCATCGTCGGTTTCGCAGGAGATCCGTCAGCCACTCAGCAGCCAGGTCTCACGAGCAGTTCTGGAGCATCTTGAGAAGCAGGGCTCACTGGAGCTTGAGACGCTGACGGTGCGACTGGATCCAGCCGACCTTGGCGAAATGGTTATTGAGTTGTCGAAGACCAAAGAGGGTCTGGCTGTTCGCGTGACGGCTCGTGAACCTGTCACCATGGAGATGTTGCTGGCTCGCGGTCCGGAGATTGAAACGCAGTTACGCGGCGAAAATCTAGACCTTCGTTCGCTGGAGTTTCTGGCTCCCGGCATGATGAATGGCGGAGCATCACAGGACCATGCCTCACAAAATAAGTCCGCTCCGCTGGAAGATCCCCAATCATCCGGGCGGCGGACAGCGCGTGGAAATAATTCAAACGCTTCGAATGCGACTCCAGGAATGATCTCGCACACGAATCACGCACTCAGCTTTCGAGCATAACGAATCATAAAGTCACACGGAAAGGATTCCGCAAATGACCACAGCGATTGGTTCCCCAACTTCGATAGATCCCCTGGTGTCACGAAATCAGTTCCTGACGCTGTTCGCGAAACAGCTCCAGTATCAGGACCCGACGTCGCCCATGGAGACTGACAACTTCCTGCAGCAACTGGCGCAGTTGTCACAGGTGGAAGGCATTCAGACAATGAGCAGCGGCATCACCGGACTTGGCACTAAGCTTGATACGCTGATCCAGGCAACAGGAAGCACACCAGACCTGGAAAAAATGCAGGCGATCAATGCCGGGACGGGTCTGCTGGGCCTGAGCGTTCGTTACGGAGAAGGCGTCAGCGACGTCGGGATAGTTTCTGAAATCAAGCCGGACAACGGTCAGATACTCGTGCGAATCGGAACGAACTTCATTCCGATCGCGAACGTCACCGGTGTATCATATGCCCCCGATGAATTGTCTCGCTAAAAGATTTGCGGCACCAGACTGGCCCATAAAAGCCAGGTCCAGATTTCCGATAAGCCTTGAAGTTTCAAAGCCGATGAAACTCTGTCGAAGCACCGTTCAACACACCGGCGGCTCTGCCGGTCAGTGTGACGCGTGGTATCAGAGCACACAGTTAATTCCGATCACTGAACGTCAACTGTAATGGGATTTGGTTGCCATGGCTAATTCGCTTCTGACGGGGATTTCGGGACTTCGCGGTCATCAGAAGATGCTGGAAGTCGTGGGGAACAATCTCGCGAACCTGAACTCCACTGCGTACAAATCGTCGCGTGTTTTGTTCTCGGACCTCATGTATGAAGTGCAGCGCGGTACTTCGTCATCATCTTCGGGACTTCTGGGCAGCGTGAATTCGGTTCAGATTGGTACAGGCAGTCGACTTGCTCAGGTGGACTTGAACTTTGCGCAGGGAAATCTTGAGTCCACCGGGAACGATCTGGACATGGCCATGGACGGCGGCGGCTTCTTTGCCGCGTCATCTGGAGAACGTACGTACTTCACCCGTGCTGGTTCGTTTTCGCTGGATGAGAGCGGTTTTCTTTCCGACCCCTCGACGGGTTACCTGGTCAAGCGATTCGGAACGACCGGTGAGCCCGAGGGGTCTCTTCCAGCATTTCAGGTTCCAGGCGACGATCGAGTGTACGTGCCCAAAGGGATAAGTATTCCCGGTCAAATTTCCACAGAATTGCAGATCAAGGGGAATCTGGCGTCGACTTCGACAGGGCCAGTGGCTCAGGAAGTCATCACAGCCCAACCCTTTCTATCCGGTGGCCTGCCCGCCTCGCTCACAACTCTACTGAGCGACCTGGACACCAGCACAACGCCTTATATTGGCACAGACAAGATTATGATCAGCGGGCGAAAGGCCAGCGGATCGAACCCTGACCAGTCCGAATTTACCGTGGGCCCAACGGCCACTGTTGGGGATCTCATCACCGCGCTGAACACAGCTTTTGGTGGCTCGACGGTAACACTGGATGCTCAGGGAAACGTTCAGGCGACATCCGATACCGCGGGGCCATCGTTCCTCACCATCTCGTTCAGCGACGGGCCGACAAATACCGGCCGAACGGACTTCGAAAAACATGAACTGATTTTGCTCAACAAAGGAAAGAATGCTGACACCGTCTTTCAGTCGGTCGAAATTTTTGATGCCAGTGGTGCAGCACACTCGATCGGACTGCGTTTTACCAAGCAGGCCGATCAAAGCTGGACAATTGAAGCGTCGATGTCGCCAACCGACGGCACGGTTCTGGATAACGTGGTTGAAGGACTCTCATTCCAGCCAAACGGATCGTTTGCCCAGATCACCGGTTCTGGTGTGGGGGATGCCAACATCACAGTCCAGTTCCGCGGACAGCCAACGCCTCAGACGATTGATTTTCGCTTTGGCACACCGTCTTCGTTCGACGGAATTACTTCCCTGGGTCAGCCTTCATCGCTGCAACTGGGCCCCGACGGTTATCCACCTGGTGAACTTGCGGATGTGCAGATTGATACCGACGGCAAGGTCTTTGGACTGGCCTCAAACGGCTTGAAGATTCCTCTGGCTCAGCTGGCCATCGTCTCTTTTAGAAACCCCGACGGGCTGGTCGCCATCGGTAACAACTATTTTACGTCGTCGCTGGCAAGCGGAAATCCGGATTATGGAACGGCATTAAGCGGTAGTCGAGGAGCCGTTCGCGCAGGCCAGTTGGAAGGCTCAAACGTCGACCTTGCGCTGGAATTTACTCGCCTGATTATCGCCCAGCGAGGGTTCTCTGCCAATGCCCGAACAATTACCGTGACCGATGAAATTCTGCAGGAACTAACAAGCATCATCCGCTGATATGTTGTCGCTCTGGTTTTGAGCGGCAGAACCGGGTCAGGCTGCTATGCCGCTTTAAGCGAAGAAAATGCTTTAGAAGCTCTGACAAAAGCGGAACAGGCACCCCCACCGGGGATTTTTTCTGAACATACTCAGCTTTGTCCGGGAGCCAGTCCCGGTTGTGTCAGGCGTGTTCAGTCTTCACAGGAGTCACGAGAGCCCGGTTCTGATCAGCCTTGCTTGGCGTCAGGCGCTTTTTCACGCTTGATGGCTTCGTAGACTTCTTCGCGATGTACGGTGACATCGCGTGGGGCTTCAATCCCGAGACGAACTTTGTCGCCACGGATCTCGATGACCATGAGAGTGATCGAATCGCCGATCACAATCTTTTCGTCTTTCTTGCGGCTGAGTACTAACATGTCCAGTCCCTGGTCAATCTTCTTCGTGAATGATTGCTGCCTGACATGAATTTGAAGGCCAAGGCTGACACAGCCCCGGCAGTACAGGCAGATAATAGTTCCGAAACACTCCGGAGACGCCTCGCGTCGTCGGGCAAAGAACCCTAGGTCATTTTCGGCCTCCCGGTGTCTTCAGATGCAAGAATTGCCGAACTGCAAGCACATTAAAAGGATTTTCTCCCGGATTAGCGGTTGGAAACTGGTTCTGGCATGGGTGATACTCAGCATCGTGACGGATTTACGGGTTGCATGACCACCTGTCACCTTCGTGACACCGGGGAGGTGGTCCGGATTTTCCAAAAATGCCGATAATGCGGCTTTCGAGAGACACCTGTTGACATTGAGTCGTATCCCGGACTCCTCGCTGCTGCTTCCGCTCGCGGCTTTTGCGAGGCACACGCCGCTTTCGGTTGCCGACACGCAACAGGACCAGAGTTGCACGGCACGCGGCAGGAGTTTCGGCGATCGGCATTGGAAACACGACATTGCAAACCCACTGGACAGCCTGACGCAGCTGTCCTTCACAGATATAAGTTTGCAATCCGTCTGCGATGGAATTGAGCGGCCCTCAGACTGGTCACTGACCAGGCTTCAATTTTTGCAGCGTCCCATGAAGTGATTTTCAGGCGGCACGCGTTCGTAAGTAGTGAACCGCAGGACTGCGATTTGCAGTTTCCAATTGCGGCGCGCACGTCCCATTCCGAGTCAGCACGGACGACTTGCTCTTCACTCACGTGAACCTTTACTTCGTCGCTAAATTCCCATCGAGATGCGTGACAGCGTGCGATTCTCGCTGCAAGGCATCGCCGCAGTGGGATTAGTCGTAAGTACGGTGTATGAAACTTGCAGACGAAGCAGCGAATTTCTTCCACTGGTCCAATCATACGACTGCCAATCTGGGCAGCCCCTACAATAAAATACCATGCCACCCTGTGGAGGTTTTCGCCGTTGCCGGCTGTCTTATTAAGTAACAACTATGGGAACTCCCACGAATTTTTTGCATTACAAAGCATCAGAAAGTTGAAGTGCCGGGGGGCGAGTGCTATAGATAACGGAAGTAAAGCCCGGTGATTCAGTCATTTGCAATCGAATTGGGCTCAGGATGTTTGAAGTGTCGGATGTTCGTTTAGATCCGGCTTCTGGTTTGGTTACTCACATTTCAGGAATCATAAAATGGCGAAACGCGCCTCAGCGGGTAAGGGTGGAGTTGTTATTGCTCAGGAGATCCTCTCCATTGTTCAGGCCAACAAAGCGATCAAAGGGCCTGAGATGATGGTGGTTTTGCGTGAAAAGTTCCCAAAGCACGATTTCAACGAGGCCAGCTGCCAGGTTGCCTACGCGAATGCTCGCAAGAAACTGGGCCTGACTCGAACCGTTGTTAAGCGTCCTGCGGGCGCAGGTCGCCCGGCTCAGGTGACCGGTCGTCTGAAGCCAGTTCCAGCCGCGTCGCCTTCGGCTGCATCCCCGGACATGAATCTTTTGCAGGCTGCAAAGGCTTTATTGCAGTTTTGCAACGGTGATGCTGCCGTCGCTCAGATGGCGCTGAAGCAGGTCGCTGCTCTGCAGATGGGCTAAGAATTTTTGACGAGACAAGCACGAGGCTCTGACCAACAAACTTTGACGAACGGGCAACTGCGGGGTTGGTTGTTTGACTCCGACCTGCAGTCAATCCAATATCTCCGGTCAGAAATCAGAAGGCGACGCTGGTTCCAGTGTCGCCTTTCTTTTTGCGCAAGCACTGCTTACCGTTTGCCACAGTTGATGGCGTGTGCAGGTCACAGTGATGCAACTCACGACTGTGACATGAGTCCTCAAGCTGATGCGTTCCGAAATGGAATGCACTTGATCAATCACCAGTGTTTAACTCTCCGGTCGGGTGGATTTATGCGGCGATTCAAACGGCAGTCATTTTTCAGTCTGGCTCTGTGCTTGCTGACTCTCAGTTGTCCTGTGAATGCATTTGATGAAACCACGGCAGCAAAGACGGAATCGGCTGACTCTGAAAAAATCAGGGACGAACAGATTGCGTCGTTGAACAAGGAACTGACAGCATCCCTTGAAAAGCAGCTCATCGCTTTCCCGGCGATAAATGATGCCGACGCCGAGGCCGTCGATCGGCACTCACAGCGAGCCGACCTGCAGATGTTCCTTGGAAAGTTTTCAGAGGCTGAGGCCGACTATAAAAAAATGGTGAAGCTAAAGCCGGATTTGGATGCGTCCCACTGGCGGCTGGGAATTGCCATGTATTTCGCCGGTCATCCGGAAGAGGCAGCCGCCCAGTTTGACCGGTATCACTCGTTCGACAACGTCGACAGAGAAAATGGAATCTGGCGTTACCTTTCGCACCGGATGGCCTTTGGAAAAGAAAAAGCCAAAGAGCAACTATTGAAATATGAAAAAGACGATCGCCCTCCGTTTCGGGAAGTGTATGGATTGTTTGAGGGCAGGTTATCGCCCGGCGATGTGCTGAAGTCCATCGATCCGGGGCTTTCGGATTCACAGCGCGCGTCCCGCCTGTTCTACGCTCAGCTTTACATCGGCATGAACAGCGCGGCAGAAGGTGAAAAGGGTCAGGCCCTCGATTCGCTGCGGGAGGCAACATTAAATCCGTGGCCGAAACAGGCTGGCTTCGGCCCGAACTACATGTGGCACATCGGCCGCCTCCAATATCTGAAGCTTCAGCAACCGTAGCACTCGGTGCTTGACTTTTCTTCAGGACTCGGCAAGGATCGCCACCACAGCCGTCTGCAGCGGGCCTCCAGTGACCTGCACTTCTCCGTTGGCATGTATGTAAACATCAACTTCGCTGCGAACCCCGAACTCCGGCAGATAAATGCCAGGCTCGATGGTGAATAAAGTGCGAGGAAGAATCCGTCGAGTCTCATTGGTTTCCAGATTGTCCAGATGAGTCCCGTTGCCATGGACTTCCTGAGCCAGGTTATGACCGGTGCGGTGACAAAAATAGGGGCCATAGCCAGCGCGTTCAATGACAGCCCTGACCGCATCGTCCACTTCGCCGCCCATGAGATCTCGCTGCTCAGCAAATGCCGCTCGGACACACGCGATGCCGGCATCACGCGCGGCCGCGACAATATTGAAGATCTCAGCGTATTTTTCAGGAACCGTAGTTCCGACGTAACCCGTTCGAGTCAGATCGCTGTAGCAGGCTCCCGGCTTATCCTGTTTTGCCCACAGATCGATCAGGACAAAACGGCCTTCGCGAATTGTGGTATCTGTTCCGGTGCCCGTAGAATAATGTGGGTTTCCTCCGTTGGCATCCACGCCGACAATTGGAGGACTGTATGTCGTCAAACCGTGCTCAGCAAAATGCCGCATGATTTCGTCACTCACGGCCATTTCTTCCACGGCTCCGACGCGACGGATTTCGTCTGCGATGAACTTCCACGCTCGACCGAACGCCGCGTTGGTGACTTTGGAGGCTTCCAGATGACTGTGCAGTTGTTCGTCGGTGAGGACCGATTCAAAAATGGAAATCAGATCGCCCGATGAGACAACGTCGATGCCAAAGCTGCGGACCAGTTCGACGGTTCCTGCATCGACACGAGAGATGTAAGGATTTCCATTGCGAGGCGAGTATTCCATGGCCACGGTTTTCGACCCCGCCACCATCTTCTGAACTGCAGCTTCCAGTTCTTGCCAGCGAAGATAAACATCCTTGTCGCCAGGCAAATGATCAAGAACCTCTGTTTCGATGCGATGTACCAGCTTGATCGGCGTGCCTTTTGCAGGAATAAAATAAAAGTAGCGACGCGAACCGTGAAACCCGGCTGGCATCTGGAGTACTCGTTGAGCCAGCACGTTGCTTCCGCGAAAGTCGTACAGCAGCCAGCCATCAAAACCAAACTGAACCAAAGCCGACTGAATTGCAGACAGATCAAACATGAGCTCACTTCCGGTGGGATTACAGACTGACTATGCATCGCAAGTGTCGAAGTAGAATCAAAAACAGGAGCTCTGTCGACGGATCCGACCACGTGGAACCGGGAAGCCCTGAATTCCTGAGAAACCATCGCTTCATTGTGCGGACAATCGAACTAAGGCGATCTTGTCGGATTGTTCATGTTCAATTGCACGAGGGGCAGTGAGGAATTCAGATTGCCCGAGCGAAATCCTTCCAGGTCCAGCGTGACTGCGCGAAATCCCAGTTCGCGAAGACGGATGACCAGAGCTTCCCGAATCGATGGCTCCAGCAGCTGTGTCAGCGTCTGCAAAGGAACTTCAATCCGTGCCAGTTCGTTGGCTTCGCAGCGGACTCGCAGTTCTGTGATCCCGGTCAATTCCCGAACAGCGGCCTCTGCATGCTCAACGCGCGCCACCCGTTCTTCGGTCACTTCAACTCCATACGCCACGCGGCTTGCAAGACAGGGGGCGGCCGGTTTTTCGGCGACGCTGAGATCCCAGAAATGAGCCAGCGCACGAACAGTTTTCTTGTCGATCACCAGTTCAATCAGAGGACTGCGAATACTGTGTTCTGCAGCAGCCCGCATCCCAGGTCGGTGATCACCAAGATCGTCGAGATTTGCGCCGTTCACGATGCAGCTGACCTGCAACTCCGACAGCTTCGATTGCGTCAGTGAATACAGTGTGTCTTTGCAATAGTAGCAACGGTCACCAGCATTTCGGCGATACTCGGGGCGCGCGAATTCGTCCGTGGAGACTTCGATGTGGCGAATGCCGATTCGCAACGCCTCGTCCCTTGCTGTCGTGAGCTCCGACGCGGCCAGGCTGGGACTGACCGCGGTGACTGCTACCGCTTGCGTCCCCCAGGCTTCCATAGCCGCTTTGGCCACAACAGCACTGTCTACACCGCCCGAATACGCCACGGCAACGGGACCGCACGAGCGAAGAAGGTCCACGAGATTTTTGGCGATCAGGGCAATGGATTGTTGCTGAAGAGCCGTCATCGGGAACGCTGTCTGTGCGAGAAATGCTGCCGAAAAATGATTGCAAAGCTTAACACAAATCCGGCGGCAAACACACAATCTCAGTTCTGGCCCAGAAGAATCTCGCAATCGTCGGTGAAACTCGGACGCTCAGGCTGACGCAGGCTACCGGCCATGCATCGCCGCACGTTTTAAAAACCTCAGAGTTGTAGACAGGATCAGCTTTTCACCCAGTCTTGGGAAGAAGTCGCGAAACAGGAAGACCGGTCGCATGGCGGGAAAGTTGAGAATCATTTCAGGCGGTGCCGTGCGAATCGCTTTTTCAATCGCGGCTGCCACAGCCTCGGCTGTGGTGCCGCCTAACAGCGCAGGGGTTTTCTTGCCGGTCGCTTTTACGATTTCGTCATAGATCCCGCCGCGAGTCGCAAAGCCAGGACAGATCACGGTTGAAAGAATGCCGGCTGGTGTTAATTCTCCACGCAGGGCCTGAGTGAATGCGATGAGCCCGGCCTTGGTGGCCCCATAGACGGCGCCGTATGCCGGGCCGTGCTTCCCGGCGATCGAGGAAATATTAATGATGCGGCCAAACCCCTGCTGACGCATCACCGGCACAACGTAACGAGTCAGCAGAATGGCACCCGTCAGATTGGTCTCAATCGTCTGCAGAATCTGCTCCACCGGCAGCGTATCAAACTGTGCGAAGCATTCGACCCCGGCATTGTTGACCAGCACGTCAATCCGACCAAAGCGTTTCATGGCCGCAGCGACCAGGCGCTCCAGGGCGCTTGGATCGGAAACATCTGTCGGGACCGAAAGACTTTCCACACCGAGCGTCTTCAGCTGCGACTCCAGCTCCGCCAGTTTGTCGGCGGAGCGAGCCGCCAGCACGAATCTGTGGTTGTGCTTCGCAAGTCGTTCACAGGTAATGCGGCCGATGCCTGCAGAGGCACCTGTTATCAGGATCGTCAGTGGCGTGTTCGTCATATTGAATCCCGACCTGGAAAACTGGCAGTAAGGTTTGCCGTCAAAACAGGGACAGGCTCTGTTCTAACAAGGACCGATTCTGCCACTTCGCTTGTGCGCGAGTACTTGTCAACAAGCCATGCGTCAGAGATGACACACGATGCCTCGGGTTGTCGGTTGTTACGAAGTGGAACGTTCTGTCGCGACCCACCATTCCTGCTGAACACAGCTTTCGGCCAGCTTCTGAATCAGCTCTTCACTCTGTGCCACACCAGCATGCATTTCAGGAATCTGAGCATCTGCAGAAGCGAAGCGAGTGGACGGAAAACGAGACGCTTCCGCAATTCCGGCGACGTCGTTGTGCGGCATCGCATCCGACTGAATCGCGTCGTCCTGAGCTGCATCCGTGTCCGCAACGGAAGATTCAGCCGCCTGAACCTGCGGAGCAAGGCTGCTCGTCAGAGCCACCAACTGCAGATCATCAAGCGTCTGTGCGTCAGGAGCATCAGCATTGACCACTGAAAAATTGACAGGCGTGCTCCAGCCCAGTTTCGTTCCATCCGCCATCACAGCTCGAACCCAGACACGGTAGCTTCCCACTGGAAGCACACCAGAAGTGGTATAGCTGGTGGTAAGAATTCCGGTCGGATGCAGATAATTAAAATTGACGCCGATCCGTGCAATCTGGATCTCGTAGGTTGCGGCTTCCGCGACACCGGCCCATTGAATAGTGGCCTGACGTGCGGGCGACACATTTACGGAATTGATCACCGCCACACCGCCTGTTGCGGTGAACGCGTATTCGTTGCTCCAGTCAGTCAGCTGGCCGGTTGAGCTGACCGCTCGCACTTTGACCGTGTACCTGCCGGGCAGCAGGTTGGACGCAAATCGATACGAGTTTCCTGGAGATGTCGTCCTCAAATATGTGGAAGTGCTCGCAGATCGCTCGACCCAGACTTCATAGCGAGCGGCCTTATCAATCGCCGTCCATGTGACTGTCGGACGAACATCCGTCACTGTAATGGTCGTGTTGAACGGATCGTCGTTTTCAATCCCGATTGGACCGTTAATCACAGGCGACTTGATGGTTGAAAACGCAGTTGTCTGACTCCACTGTCCATCGACTCGTGGTGACAGAATTCTGGCTGTTGTCACTGTGCCGGGAGCAACACTCGGAGTGACCGTGACGTTGACCGGATTTCCACCAAGGCCAGTGGTGTCAGCGCCATTTCCGGTCAGAGGAATCTGAATCAGGAAAGTGACATTCGGTACAACACCCTGACTTGTCACGGTCACGTTTTCAAAACCAGAAATGGCCCTGATCGCGTTTGTCACCTGGCTTGCAGTCGCATCGTAAGACAGCTGAGCTGTTGTCGCAGTCACTGGCGATTTGCTGGTTGTGGTCAGCGTGATCGTATACGTACCCGTCACCGGAGTGCCGCTCAAAGTCACTTTAGAGATCTGGTGCAGCTTGAACGCACGAACCCGGAACTCGAAATTCTGAACAGGATCTGTGGTCAGCATATCCGGAATCTGATACGAAGTTGTCGTTTCGAAATCAGCAGTGTAAAGCGGAACAAACGCGCCGGCTCGATAGACTTCGACCTGATAGTGCGTCGCCCCGGGAACAGCGTTCCATTCCACGGTCGGCTTTGCTTCAAACGTTGGACCTTTAGGCCCACGAACCGTGACGGCGGGCGTCATTTTGAAATCGTATGCAACCGACCATGCTGACACACGTCCGGCATCGTCGGTGCTTCGCACGAAGACTCGGTAATCGCCGATCTCCAAAGTGCTGCGGAATTCCGTCAGCTTTGTGAGAGTCCCTCCCTGAGTATAAATTTCAGTGCCGGTCACGCCCCGCAGTTGAATGACGGAAGGCGAAAGCACTGTGACATAGAATGTTCCGTTGGCAGCAGTGTTGCCTTCAACGCCTGCGATGCGAACCTGTTCGCCAGTCTTCAATCCGTGATTGGCCACTGTGATATCCAAGGCTCGCGAATTCACGACACCGGTCACGAGCCGTTGTGTCATGCCTGCAGCCGGAGCACCGCTTACAAGTCGGACCCACCGGCCGCCGGTTGTGTAAGTGCCAGCGCTGACAGCGTTGTTGAGGCGGAAGACGTTTTCAGAAATGACAGTCACAGTAAAGTCGCCATTGGCACCCGAATTCCCCTGAACTCCGGAGATACGGACTCGCTGCCCCGTTGCCAGACCATGGTTGTCGGAAGTGATTTCGACAAACGATCGATTGACAACCTGACTCACGGCCTGAGTGTTCGCACCAATCACCGGCACCGCGCCGCTTAGATACAGAGAACGGACTTCCTGTTCAATCGGATTGCCAGCCCCATCCAGCACCACATTGCCTCGTGCATCCGTCGCCGACGCGAGGTTAGGAACGGTGTAAATTGTCGAAGTCTGCGTGGTCTGATTGCTGACAAAGACTTCAAATAAACTTGTGCCCGTTGGATTATTCCATGTCACTGCCCAGTTAGACGTTTCGATGTTCCGCGGAATATTCACGTTCAAAGGATTCGTCGGCCCAGTCACAACCGGGCGAGCCCTCAGCAGAACATTGGCTGCTGGCCCCCATTTGGTCTTTGTGCTGTCTGCCAGGGTCGCCCGAACCCACAGTCGGTTGGCTCCCATATGCAGGCTCTCGGCCGCAGTCAGCTTCGTCGATGTTCCGACGATGCCTTCGCGAAAAATAATTCGCTCGCGAGTTTCCAAGTCAGAAACCCACAGGTCGTAGCTGACCGCCCCATTCACACTTTCCCATATCACCGTGGGAGCTGAACCTGGGATCGTTCCAACGGGACTGATAATCGATGGTCCGGCCGCTGCAAGCAGGGATCGCGTTTCCAGCGATTCAATCATCGCAGGAGCATGGTCCAATGAAATCTGGCGACGAGAACGACGGTTGCCTGAGAATGCATCAAAATTCATGGTCTGCTCTGCCAAAATTAGGCCAAAGGAATTGTTTGCGGCTCGGGATTTCCGTCTGACACACCGTGCTGGTGAGTTGAACGCAGGGCCGCGGGGCGCACAATTGGTCTTCTTGATCTTCTATCGTCCAGGAGGATAAGCCGTTTCCGTGGAAGACTCGTTACGACCGCCAGAATCCGTGAAACGAGCGTCGCAGCTGCCAACGAATCCGGTCAACCGAAAGACCCTGGCCAGAATGCCCGAATCCCGCCGCTCACTGTCTGCATCAGCGTTGCCCATTTTTCTCATGCCAACCGGCAGAAGTGACCGCCGTGGAGAAAGAGACGCAGGATTGCTGTTCTCCTAACACGGGCATTGCCCTTGACCTGGTTGGCCTGCCAGCCCGTTACCAAAGGAATCGCTCACGTTGTTCGCTTGCCCGAAACTTGCCCAAAACGTACGTGCCAGAAACTGAGTAAGACCCTGACTACGGCTGAGTTCCCGACCATTTTGAGCGCGTCGCTGTGAAAAACGTACGGGAGCCTATTCGCAATCCGGTTGGCCTTTCTGCGCAACCACACAAACACGCGAACCGAACTCCGGCTGCGGCTGTTGCGGAAAAATTGGTGGAACTTGCATCATCCGCAAAGTCGACCGCGCCTTCGCAGTTTCTTCTGAGGAAGCTCTGTTTAAGGTGAAGTTGAGCGGCCGTGCTTCGATGACCCTCCAGTATTTTTAGAGACCTGAGTTACTGCGTCGAACCGTCGATCGTCAAAGCGTGCGGAAGCCATTCAGAGGCCTTCATGTCCTTCTCCTCAGTATCTACCCGACCTGTTCATGCGGCGGCACGAACCGGAACTCCCGAGATTCAGCTGTCCGCATGTCTGGAGAGCGGTACGCCCCTGCCGTCGCAAATGCTCGAGATGGCGCGCCTGGATCTGACCTTTATTACTGACCGTCCACTTCGCTTTGGCACCGTCATTCAGCTGGCGATTTTCAGCGACTTTATCAGCGCGATGACTCAGAATCGCGGAATCGTTCACTGGTGCCGCCCTCATCCACGAGGCTGGCAAATCGGTGTCTTTCTGACTCAGCCACTGCCCGATCGACTCACCTCACATGAATGGAATGACCTGCGTACAACTCTGCGTTACGACTGTAACTGGAAAGCGTGGGTCCTGTGGAATGACAGCGGAAAGCTCGACTCGGTCCGGATTCTGAATTACTCACTCAGCGGTATGCGTCTCCATTCGGCGCATGCTGTCGAATCGAACCAGGAGTTCTCCCTGTTCAGCTCCGCCGGGGCGCGCGACCGGGCCGTGCTTAAAGGGCATGTCCAGTGGTGCCGCACTGTCGACAACACATTTCAGATCGGAGCGATCATCCACGGGCATCGCGGCCGGGATCTGCCACGAATGTTTGGCAATCTTGATGCTGTCCATTTCGATGCCAGCAAGCCCGCGGAAATGCTCAACGGTGAGGCACCCGACACGCTGCGATGTGAGCAGGAACTGCAGGAAGGGTTTCTTCCGGCCGGCAGTTCGCACTTCCGTCGGCCGGAATTCAGCGTTCAGGACCCTTCTCCATGGAATCCTGACGCTCAGCCGTAACTCGCCGCAAACAAGACGCTCGTTGCATGTCAACGATGAGTTCACAACGCCTGGGCGAAAGGCGGGCAGGCATTGCCGTCCGCATGGCAGCTCTTCAGAACCGTCTTTCCTTGTCGCATTAGCAACACGCTGGTCACTACCAGATTGGTCACTACGAGCACAGAGGACGGAGTTGCTTCAGAATTTTGGGAATGGCTTCGAACGGGGATTCTGATTCTTCATACTCCAGAGCCACGAAGCCTCGATATTCGGCGTCCCTGAGAATGTCGACAATTCGCTTCAGATCGGTTGGCTGTTTTTTTCCGCCCGGGGCAATCGACGCTTTGATCTGGGCATTGACAGCGTACGGTGCAATCTTCGCGAGATCTGCATAAGGATCTTCGGTTTGAAAGTTACCGCTGTCGAAGTTGACGCCGAACCAGGGTGAGGATTCAATTTTTGAAATGATCTTCAGCATCTGGTCGGGCGTGGCAGTAATGCCTCCGTGGTTTTCGAGAGCCAGGTAGATTCCTTTCGTCGCCGCATAGTGAAGCGATTCATTAATGCCGGCCGCACAGAGTTCGATCGAAGCTTCCTCGGTTTCTCCCTTGGGAACTTTACCGGCAAAGATCCGGATCGCCGGTGCTCCCAAAATTGCAGCGTAGTCAATCCACTCGCGACATTCGGCCAGTTGGTTCTGACGAGCATCACCTTCCGGAAGGCAAAAATCATTGCCGATGGCTGTCCCGGAAATGCTCAGGCCCAGCCGATGAGTCAGCGCGCGAATGCTGAGCAGATAGTCTGTGGTGATCACTTTAGGAAAGTAATAGCCGGTCAACTCCGTTGCTCCCAGACCCTGAGCCGCACAGAATTCGATAAACTGTTCAAGCGTCATTTCCGCCTTTGCAATCTCCTCTGGCGTTCCGCGTTTGGCGAGTTGTCGATTAAACGAGTAAGCGGCCAGACTGAGCTTCAGCAAAGATCCGTCCGGTCGTTTCGGCGGGTCTGCGGCCTGTGTGGCGACGGATGACGGAACACAGCAGAACGCAGCAGAAGCAGCCGTCAGAACCTGGCGGCGAGTAAGTGCCATCGTTATATCCCCAGAGAACCGTATGAAGTGACAGACCAAAAATTAGCAGGAAGCAGGCCGGTTTGCGAACAATGGTGGCTAAAGGTTTTTCTTGTCCGAGTTGCTGCGGTGCGAACTTACCGCTTGACAGGATTGAGGATTGTGACAGACTTAACAAGATGCGGCATCTGCTCCTGTATCTGGTAGGTCTGGCCCTCGTGGTCCCGTTTGGGGCTCTTGAGGCCGCTGAAGACACGACTGCCAAAAAAGGTGTACAGGAACTGGTCCAGAGCAGTCCAGACGAAGTCACCGCCACCAGCGAAGGTGAAGCGGAAGATCCCGAGGTCGATTTTCACTGTGTTCCATTTTTTGAGCGCTCCGCTCAGCTTGACGGCCGCCTGCCGCTGTTTCAGGTCTGCTCCTTCACTTCTTCTGTTGTGGACCCACAAGACTGCCGGCCGCCCCCACAGGCTTGATCCTGCGGGCTTTCTCGTCTGGCGTTCAACGTCTCCGAATTTGTGTTTCGGCTAGCCGACATCTGCCTGCCGTCGCCAATCGGCAACCGCCCCGCGAATCGCGATGTGGCCGTACGTCCCTGCTTCATTCTGCCGCTGGAGTCTGGCGCTCGGAATCCCGACTGCCTGACTGCTACCCACCCACATCGTACCGGAATCCTTCTGAGTTAGCCTGATGGGAGGGAGTAAAAGGCTCCTGCACGAACTGGCTTGGTAATTGCTCAGGGAAGGTCGTTGTGTATTAGGAATTTTCCCGGAAAGGGAACCTGTGTCGACTGCTACGATTTTGGATCCGTCCGCCGGTACTGATGCGTTCGATCTGAAGGCTCTTGAGAGCGACATTCGTCTGCTTGCCGAATTGCTTCCTCTGCAGGGGCCCATCACGGCTTTTGCATTCCTGAATCCGCTTCAGGGAATGGAGGACCAGTCTTTTGTGGATGCGCTTCGTCAGGTGTCTGAAATTTACGGTTGCGAACCGTTTCTCGCCGAAACGCGTTATCGCGAGAAAATGGCGCGAGGTCGTATCACGCTCGACGATTTGCGAGAAGTCTTGCAGGAAGAACCAGGCTTTCATGGCGAACACACTGTGGCCGGGATTGTCTGTCGGCTGGATCTGCGGCTGAGCATGCTCCAGCATTCCGTGACTCCGGGCAACAGGAATGAGCTTCGCTGGATGATCGCCGAGTCCGATTCGCTGCGACGATTTCGTCCGGATATGACTCACGAAGTTCGGGACCGACTGCTGGAGGAAACACAGCACTGGATCATGCGAGACCTAAGATCCGCGCCAGGCACCGCTCGCCCGAATGAAGCAACGGGTTCCGATCTTTCTGAAACGGTTCAGGAAACGATCAACGCGTTCGGACGCAAGTCGATCGAAAGCTGGACGGACACCACGTGGGAACAAGTCTGTCTCAGCCTGTTATGGGCGCTGGCTCGGCAGAGGATGTCGACGACACCACCACCGCCCAATCCTGTGCATCGCGAAGTTCGTCACCGCGACCTGTTGCTGGATGTAACGCGTGAAGACAGTGACATTCTTGTTCACGAAGTGCTGATCCGTTTTTGTGCGGCCTATCTGGATCAGGGATATTCTCAATGGCAACTTCCTGATCGAGACGCCGGATTTCTGGATTCCTTCTGCGCCCTGTTTCAGTCCGGCGGATTTGGTCAGCGAAAATGGATACGTCCGCTGGCGGCCGAGCTGGAACAACTTCAAGCAAATGAAATCACTCCACTGCAAAGCATTGCCGATTCGCTCGTTCAGCTGGGTGTGGAACCTGCTGAACGCAACGAGTTTTTGCGGAACAGCATTCTGGCTCTTCGGGGCTGGGCGGGAATGATCTGGCAGACCGAAGTTCGGCCGGATCGCGTGTATCGCTATTCGCCGCCCGGCACGTTCATGGAATTTTTGGCTGTGCGTCTCATTCTGG
Organism: Planctomycetaceae bacterium; assembly: GCA_041688565.1. Lineage (GTDB taxonomy): Bacteria > Planctomycetota > Planctomycetia > Planctomycetales > Planctomycetaceae > SXXK01. Next base: position 457 of record JBDNHX010000481.1, on the reverse strand, counting down.
ATCGCCTGGCGGCCACCAGCATTGTGTCGAAGACGATCAACTTCAAAGAACCCATCAGTCGGCTACGTCCGGTGTTGCGAAAGTCACTGCACGCATCCAACGGGTCATCCAGTGATGAACAGCGGGCGTTTATGATTTTGCAGCTGGCCCAGATTCACGGCTGGTGCCCTCGAATACTGGCGGAGATGTCTGAGCCCGCATGGTGTGAGCTGATGAAGGAGATCGACGGCTTCTCCCACTTCGAACGTCGCCGCGTTTTTCATTTTGCATTCGAACGTCAGCTTGCAAAGCGAGCGTTGGATGCCGTTCACATTCGCGTCACGCATCCTCCGGCCAAGCCTGAATCGCCACAGCTCCAGATTGTGACATGCATTGATGCTCGCGAAGAATCATTCCGCAGGCATCTGGAAGAAGTGGCGCCGGATGTCGAAACGTTTGGCAACGCGGGCTTCTTCTG
>JBDNHX010000480.1:0-7871 GCA_041688565.1 Planctomycetaceae bacterium | reverse complement strand
GATACGACGACCGCTCTGATCAAACAGAACAGTGCCTTCGCAAAGTGCGAACAGGGTGAAGTCTTTGCCCATGCCGACGTTGCGGCCTGGATGCCACTTGGTTCCGCATTGACGCGCAAGAATGTTGCCCGCAAGAACAGCTTCGCCACCGAATTTCTTGATCCCGCGGCGCTGAGCGGTTGAATCGCGTCCGTTGCGGCTGGACCCCTGACCCTTCTTATGAGCCATGACTATTTGCTCCGACAGTTCTAGGCTGGTCAGCAATTCCTGGCTGACAGCAAATGGACTATGAATTGAGACACGAGCCGCCCGTTGAATAGGCTGCACTCGCGATACCGAGATTCTTCTTAAGACGCGAAGTGTGACGAATTCCAATGATTTATCAAGAGTTCTGTTCTGCTTCCAGCGTGATTCCGGCCGGTTTTCTCCACAGAAACCCATGTTTGTCCGGAAATTTGGGCGAAAAGAAGCGTCCTTCCCGGCTGAACTTCAGTTTTTCGCAGCTGTGGCGGGATCACGGCGAATATTTCGAAGGACCGTATCCACGTCCCGCATTTTCAGCTGAACAGGCTTTGGCCGGTACATCCACAGGGGATATCGCGTATCCACTTTGCCATCCCCGTCGGTATCTGCTTCGTCGACAAAGCGAAGTTCCGCTTCATCCTGTAAATACTGGTCACCCGGGCGAGCAAATTTCTGAACGACAACCTTCTCTTCAACGACTCGCTGATCGCCGATGCCAGAAATTCGGTAAGCATTTGAAAAGCCCGACATTGTGACCGTCATAAAGTCGGCCTTCGGGTCAACATTTCGCCACACGGCGACGCCGTACACTGCTTTTAACAACGCATCGGGATCGCCGGTCGGAACGGGCTCACCAATTTCCGAGATCGCTTCCACACTGTTCAGCAGCTTCAGAGTGGCACCTTTGCGACCCATTTCCCGCTGGAATACGACGTTCTGAATTTCGACATTCACGTCGTCCACATAAGTCTGCAGAATCGTTCCATCTTTTTCCGTTGTTTCCAGCAGAAAACGGGGCATCTGAAGAGGCATCAGCGGTTCCACATCCAAAACATTGGAAGGATCGATGTCTGGATCAGCCAGCTTCTTCTCAAGTTCCGCCCGGTCCTGGCCGGCGAGTTCCGTGTAATCGCGCCGAATCATGCGATAGACCATGTAGCGGACCAGTTCTTTTCGCACGACGCCCGTTTTCGGATCGGGCAGGTCAATGCGACGCAGGCGGATCGATTTGAACTGCACTTCGGCAATCCACAGCGCCGGGTAGCCTGGCCCCACAATGGGTTCGTCAAGAGCTCGCTCTTTGCGAACACCCAGCATCTCATCCACGCTCATCGTGATTGAACTTGTACGGGCAAAGCCTTCCGTTAAAGGAGCCCGAACAATCTGAGCACGACAGGGCGACAGACCGCCAAACAGCACCGCAACGGCACTGAAAGCCAGAATCTGCACCTGAAAAAAAATCTTGTTTTTCGCCATGTCGGCAAACCTTGAGTGGAATCCAGATGGTGAGCGTCACTTGGGCTTTTAAAATTATCCTGATTGGCAGCAGGGCCGTTCAGAAAAACCTAAGTCTCTTCAGATAAAAGACTTGCGCACCCAGATCACAGGCGACATTGTGCGCGAACCGTCAGCGCTCGGATTTCACGCACCACTTTGGTTGTTATCGGCGGGCATGTACATGAGTTTTTGCCTGCATCCGACGATTTGTCCCAATTGTTTGCAGACGGTGCGGGGTTATTCGACCTCGCACAGACTCCTGGGCTACATATCGATCCGTTTTGCCCGCTCTTCTACCTTTTCCAAACTAAAAAATGCACCTTCTCCAGCCCCTGGACATGTGTCGCAGACTTTCTTCCAGGCGGCCGGACTTTCCAGGTGTGAATTCCAGAACGGCCACGTTCGACACTGGATCGGGCGAGCTCGATACACAGTACACTTCCGTGCCCTGGAATCAAAAAACGTGCAGTCTCCGTTTGCAAACTCAGTCAGCGAGACTCGTCCCCGGACAACCCGCGTGTGAAACAGGCGAATTTCGCCGATCGGCTTATCAAGGTACTCGGCGATTTCCAGCAGCTCATCATCGGTCGCCCACACCACGCCCGGCGGCCCCGTGCAGCAGTCGCCGCACTGGGTGCATGTAAACTGGAGGCCATCCTTGTACCACGGACCTTCCGACGGGGTCGTTGTTTCTGTGATTTCTTCTGACACTGGGCACCTTGCAAATTTCCATGAACGGAACTCTTCGAGACTTCAAAGAGGCTCTAACGATAACGAAACTGGCACTCTCCCGAGGTGTTTTTCTGAACATTCTCAGCTTTGTTCGGGAGCGAGTCTCGGTTTTGTCAGGCATTCTCAGTGTAATGCTTTGTGGCCGCCGGAGATTTCGTTTTGGACATTTTCTGAAGCATTTTCGCGTAACCGCGTTCTCAGTGCGGGCTGTCAATTCATCCTCTGCACACCGATCCTGCTTCTGCCATTTCCGTCAACAGCCGTTGTCCAGCACTGACCAGCCGCGGGCGACCGTTTGGCAGGCGACAGGTATAAAGACGCATGGTTTTGAAATCAACGCTTCAGGCGGCAATTGCGGAACATGAATCCGGCCCTCGTTTGACGAATGCGCGGCGACAGCGTCTCATATGGCTCCAGCGAGACTCCTTTTTTTTCCGGAGTCTTCGTCCATCCTGCCTCGCTTTCCTCAGGGAGCCGCCATGTCCGATCGTAACTTCAGTCGCCGATCTATGCTCAGGCTGTCCGCCTCGGCGACCGCGGCCAGCTTACTGCCGTCCGAAATTCTCTTCGCCACAGCCATCAGTTCGACGAGCCCCTTCGCTACACCCAATGATGCTCGACTTGGCGCGCTGAAGGATTTGAATGGCTACTTCCCATTTTCACCGTCCGAATCTGTCGACGACTGGAATAAGCGGAAGGAAACGGTCATTCCTCAGATCAAAGTGGCCTGCGGACTGTGGCCAATGCCCGAACAGCCACAGATCAACGCAACCGTTCACGGCCGTGTCGAACGCGATGACTACACCGTGGATCGCGTCTATTTTGAAAGCAGTCCGGGACTGTTCGTCACCGGCAGTCTGTATCTGCCAAAGAAAGTCTCCGGAAAACTTCCGACCATTCTTTGTCCGCATGGTCACTGGGCCGACGGTCGATTCCATGATCACGGTCCAGATGAACTGACGCGACAGCTGGAATCGGGCGCAGAGAAATTTGAAACAGGTGGCCGCCATCCCTTGCAGGCCCGCTGCGTTCAGCTCGCTCGAATGGGCTGTATGGTGTTTCTGTATGACATGCTGGGCTACGCCGATGGCAGCTCACTGCCCCACGAACTGGCCCACGGATTTGCAAAGCAGCGTCCTGAACTTAGTTCTCCTGAACATTGGGGCCTGTTCAGCGCTCAGTCCGAACTGCGCTGCCTGAATGCTCTGGGACTGCAGACATGGAACTCAGTCCGTACTCTGGACTGGATTATGTCTCGCCCCGATTGCGATACTTCACGCATCGGTGTCACAGGCGCCAGCGGCGGGGGGACTCAGACATTTCTGCTGACGGCAATCGATGAACGAGTCACGGCCGCGTTTCCGGCGGTGATGGTATCCACAGCGATGCAGGGCGGATGCACGTGTGAGAATGCGTCTTATCTGCGAGTCAGTACGGGCAATATCGAGTTCGCGGCGTTGGCAGCGCCGCGTCCGATTGCTATGACAGGGGCTGATGACTGGACTGTGGAAATTGAAACCAAGGGACTGCCCGAGCTCAAGAAGCATTATGCCATGCTGGGCGTTCCCGAGAACGTCAGTGCGAAGTACATGAAGTTCCCGCACAATTACAATTCCCCCAGTCGCATGATGATGTACGAGTTCTTTAATCAAACGCTGAATCTGGGGATCAAGGGCATCGTCGAACGCGACTATGTGCCGCTGACTCGAGAAGAAGCCACGGTCTTTGATGCCACTCATCCGGCACCTGCAAAGACTGTGGACGCGGAAGTCGCATTGCTGAAGGCTCTGGATACGGCCTCACAAAAGCAGATCAGTGCGTTGACACCTCATGATGCCGCCAGCCTGAAGGAATTCCGCCGCGTGATTGGCGGCGCGCTGGAAGTGATGATCGGACGCAGCCTTCCCGGTGCAGGCAGTACGGAATTCGAAAAGACCGCGGAGACACCGCGCGATGGTTTCATCGAATACACCGGAACGCTGAAACTGAAGTCACACGGTGAAGAGCTGCCGGCGGTTTATCTGTTGCCTCCCAACTGGAATCGTCAGGCGGTGTTGTGGTTTGACGGCGACGGCAAATCGAAACTGTTCTCCGCCGAAGGCCAGCCTGTTACTGCATTGGCTCAGCTGCTGAAGGCCGGCTACGCCATTGCCAGTGTGGATCTGTATCTGACGGGCGACTTTACTGAAGACGGCAAGCCTGTGTCTCAGATGCCGATCGTTAAAAACCCGCGTGAGTTTGCCGGGTACACGCTGGGCTACAATCATCCTTTGTTTGCGCAGCGTGTGCATGATGTTTTGACGCTGACCTCGTCCACTAAATATCACGAACAGATGCCCGAAAAGGTTCATCTGGTCGGCGTGAATGGTGCGGGACTCTTTGTGGCCGCAGCCTGTGCATTAGCCGGATCAGCAGTCAATTCTGCCGCCGTGGACACGGCCGGTTTTCGGTTCGCAGCCATCACCGACATCAGAGATGTCAACCTGCTTCCAGGAGCGGTCAAGTACGGGGACGTTCCTGCAATGCTGGCTCTGTGTGCGCCAGTGAAGCTGGGCGTCGCGGGAGAAACCGCTGACTCTGCTGCCGTCATTGCTGCGACGTTTAAAGCGGCTTCCGGATCTGTCAAATTCCTGCCATCCGGGGCTGCAGCGATGGTCGACTTCCTCACAAAGAAAGCCTGACGCAATGATCAGGACTGTGGGCGGATCGGCTGTCGATTGGCCTACAGATCCTGATGCCTTTTTCCACAGAGCTGGCAGCTCTGCCGGTCTCCGCTGTTTCATGGAAGAATTCACGTGCCCCGACTTCTGGTGATTGGCGATATCCATGGCTGCCTGACTGCGTTCAGAACTTTGCTGGACTTCGCTGGACTTCAATCCGACGATGTCCTGGTCACTCTTGGCGATTACGTTGATCGTGGCCCGGATTCAAAGGGCGTCATCGAACAACTCATCAAACTTGATGCCTCACATCGTCTGATCGCGCTGCGAGGCAATCACGAAATCATGATGCTGTTCGCACGCGACAATGAGGCTGATTTTCAGCGATGGCTTGGGATCGGAGGCGACGCGGTGCTGGCTTCGTACGGTATCAATGCCGCTCGCGGACCGAAATCGCTGTCCGAAATCCCAGCCTCGCAGTGGCTGTTTATGACCAGCAAACTGCTGGCGTATTACGAAACCGAGACGCATTTTTTTGTGCATGCCAACGCTGATCCCGATGTTGACCTGGCGGAACAGAAGGACAGCACGCTCTACTGGAAACGATTTGACTTTCCCGGCAGACATCAGTCTGGAAAAGTGATGGTGTGCGGCCACTCCTCACAAAAAAGTGGCTTGCCGATTGTCACCGAGCATGCCATGTGCATCGACACCTGGGCATGCGGAACAGGCTGGCTGTCCTGCCTGGATGTTGATGCGGGAATCATTTACCAGGCAAATCAGAACGAAGAAACTCGCCGTTTCATGGCTGACGATTTTCTTTGAAACCCCCATTCCGCCCCAACCGTTTTCCTCCTTCGTCCGACTGAAGTCCCACCTTTCTGATGTCCATTTCCACAAAAAAAAACCTGATGCCATTCCACTTTTGTTTGCAATGCGAGGTTCCCTGATGCCTGTTTCTTTCACCCGTCTTCACCACCGACGTCCTGTCACCGCTTTGACGGCCCGACTTCCAGACATCGCACCGTTGCTTCGTCGCGAATAAACAGTCGACCGTTCGCAAGAGCCGGAAGCCGATAGCCGCTGTCGGTCGCTTTCAAAACCCGCGTCCGACTGAGCTCGCGGTATTTTTCTGATGAGGCCTCAACGCGAATCAACTCCCCACCGCAGGTCAGAACCAAAAGCTCCTCGTTGACTCGGATGACCGAGCCATAATCCAGTCCTGATTCTTCCCAGAGCACTTTTTTGCCGCTGACGTCAATGCACTTCAGACTTGCCGAGCCGCGTCCCGCATCCTGACGTCCATCCATTGCGAACAGAATCCCCCTGGTTGATCCAGATACCGGGGTCGCATACTGAGTCGCCAGCAGTTCTTCATCTCGCCAGATTTCTTTTGCCGCTCCGTTCTCGATTCCAATCAGCATCGCTCCAATGTTGTAACTGGCCGACAGAAAAATCTGTTTTCCAATGATCACAGGAGTCGCTCCGTTTACGGTTGGACCGCGAGCTCCGAACGGAATCGAAAACTTCAGGTCACCCGTGTCCGGATTGAGCCCTGTCACATGCAGCCGAGTCACAACAATGGCCATGTCCGCTTGATCCACCCGCATGATGACGGGCGACGAATAACTGGCGGCGTCGGTGAATGTGTTCCACACCGTTTTTCCATCGGCCATGTCAAAGGCCACGATCGACGACTGCTCGCGGCCGCCCACATTGACGATCAAACGATCCTTGTAAATCACAGGCGTGCTGCCCACGCCAAAATATCCTTCCAGCGGACGAAAGTCGGCCGTCGTATCGCGCCGCCAAAGCTCCTTGCCGTCTGTCAGCGACAAACATCGCAGAACGCCCTGAACACCAAACACAACGACGCGATTCTCGGAAATCAGCGGCACGCAGCGAGGCCCCTTGTCTCCCGAGACACCGCCCTCATAAGTACACGGGCTTCCGGATTCCCAAAGAACCTTCCCTGTCTCTGCAGCGCAGCACCGCACGATTTCTTCGCTGCCTTCACGCACGAAAACAATCGCTCGCTCGCCTGCAACGGCAACTCCCGCAAAGCCGTTTCCGACCGGCAACTCCCAGATCACCTTCGGACCAGAGTCGCCCCATTTTGGATGCAGAGTTTCACCCGCCGCAACTCCGTCTCGATTCGGCCCCAACACTTGAGGCCAGTCGGAGGCCACGCTGGGGCGACCTGCAGCCAACGACAACAGAAAAGCCGCCAGTGTTGGAACGAGCCCTCGAAGACCGATCAGTCGCGTGAGATATTGACGAACAGCAAGCATTGTGTGAATTCCTGAATTCCCGTGATGCCAAAGTCGGCCAGTTGCTTGTTCGCTTTTTAACAGTGATCAGGCGCTGGTCCAATCACAGAAGCGTCTGATCGCGACCGATGACGGCCGATTCTCTGCGGTGGCGTTGGCGTTGGCGACCGCCTGAGGCATCAGCGGCCGGCTTTTTAGAGTCGCCTTTCGCTCCACGAAAGCAGCGTATTCGCAACTTTCGCAGAGCGAAAGGCGACACTTATTTTCCGATTCGTGTGGAGAACATAGATGAGGCTGCAGCAGTGCGGGCAAGGCTATTCCGCGACATCAATGGTGCTCCGGAAACGACATCCTTGAAATCATACGCACAAGTTCAGAACTTGTCACGACCATCCAGGCCGCATCCGTCATGGGCGTGTCATCAGGAACGGCGAGATCATGGGAACGAATTCGGCTGCTGCATGTTCGTGATCTTGCCTTATTCTACGAACAAAAATTCGCTGGAGTTCAACAGCATTCGGCAGACGGCTGGAAGTCCCTCGCTGGCGGCCAGAGATTCCAGATCGGCCAGTTCTTCCGGCGACGGATCTCGCAGCCAGCACAGGCGAACAGACGCCACAAGCTGCTCCGTTGGGGACGAACTGAGCGACTCAAGCCGCTGAGCGAATTTTTCCGCATGATGCAGCAT
>JBDNHX010000479.1:0-51622 GCA_041688565.1 Planctomycetaceae bacterium | reverse complement strand
TACGAAGTCATCTGACTTCCCAAAAGCGTTCATGCCAACATTGCCCTCGGAGAGGTTCGTTGGCCGCTCAAGGAGTGAACCGCTAAGCGGCTTTGCACCTGCGGCTGATGGGATCTCCCGCCCCGTTTTCCAGAGAACGCAGGCGAGTTTAGAATGTCCACGCATGCACAGGTTCTACGACTCCGCCGTGTTCGTCGATGCCTTGCCATAAACGGCAGCGACGATATTGCCCTCTCCCTGTCAGGACAAGATCGGCACACGGAAGTGGTGCCCCTTGTTCCAGTAGAACACCGCAAGCAAAACACTGGGACTCAACGGCTGGCCTGCGTTACCCTCCGCACGGACGCTCAAGACAAACCGGTTACCCGATCCGCCCTCCGCTGAAGGCCGAAGTCGTTGGCTAGTCCTTCCTTGTAAGACACTTGCATTCTCTATTCCAAACCCGTTTTATCCCGGCACACCCTGACTCCTTTGAATTCTCAAATCGGCTAGCGTCTCAGGCTCAAGCCTGTGGTTCGCTTCCTGCAGGATGCGCGCACCGTGCGCGCCAGAAACAGAGTACGACTCTAACAACTGACCTTCGTCCATGCTGCGGGTGCGGTGCAGGTGTCGAGTCCATCACCGCCATCCACAACCCCCAGGATCGTGAAGGTCAAGTCAATCGCAATCAGATCGTCACCACCGAGTGCCTTGATCGAGATTTCGTCGCTCACATCGTACAATATCGTGTCCTGCTCCAGGACCGTCGCGCGTTCGATGTCATCGAACACAATCTTGCCACCGGCACCGCTAATTCGTCTGGCGTCATTGATCTGCAAGTCCGTGTTGCCGCTGGCGACCAGGCGATCAACGCCGGTACCACCAAGAAACTGGAAACTGCCACCGGATGCCGGCAAGCCAAGATCGGCGTTGTTCACCGTGAGGACGTCCGCACCTTTGCCAGTCGATACCGTCAGATATTTCAGACGCGCTGCTTCCAGACTGTTCGCCGCGAAAGTGAGCGAGTCGTTGGAAGAAGCCAACGCCGCATCGTTGGCACCCAGATCGATGGTCACCGAGGGAATTCGATCAAACACCAACGGCTTGATTGCAACGCCGCCGCTGGTGCCGCTGATTCTAGTACCGATCGCGCCGTTGTAACCAGTCGCGGGATTGGCCACGAGGGCATCGGCAGAACCCTGCGTCTCAACTGTCAGCGATCCGACGCCGGAAAGAATCGCGGATTCAACGCCGGTCATCGAGATCACGTCACTGTTGATTTCGAATACGCTCGCGCCCGCGCCTGTCAGCGACGGTAGATACGAAGCGACATCGATCGAGCGGCCAGCGATCACGAGAATATCTCCGCCACCAGTTCCGCCACTGAATCGAATGCCTTGGGGAAGAGAAAACGAACCGCCAAACGGATAATCGATTGTCAGCCGGTCGGCTTGATTGCTGGCACCTGTGATTTGTACGCCCAGCAAAAAACTCAGCTTGCTGACCGCAACGACCTGATTTTTCAGCGTATCAAAGATTTCCAGATTCGGACCCTTGCGGCGGAGCACGATCTGATCCGCACCGATACCAGTCGTCTTGAACAAAAACTCCTGGGTGAGTTTGGAAATAAACACGTCATAGCTGCCTGCGCTGGTGAGGTTGAACGTCCCGGCGCCGGGATCGAAGTCCGCTGTGCCGTAAAAATACCCGGTTGAGTAAACATTTCCCGCGCTGTCCGTCGCGATGGCCTTGCCAGTATCATCACCTGCTCCGCTGAATGCACCCGCTTAGGAGAAATCGCCGGTCAGCAAACAACGAGATTCCAATCGCTCAAAAACGCTCCACGGCGATCGTCGAAAACGACGTTACGCTGATTGAGAACGGAAAGACAACAAACGATTCAAGGCAGTGGCAAACCAGTTTCGTTTCAGACAGCGATTCATGGCAAAGCTTTCGTGTGAGATGTCGGCGAAGCAACTCGGCGATCAGGGTAAAGAAAAAGCTTAAGTCTGGAATTCAGGGTCTGGCTGTAACTGGCTTTTGCAACATTTCCCGAGCTTCCTTGCAGGCCACCCAGAGGATAACATTGTCATGATCGTTCCGCCGTGTTAATACTCTGCTTGAGGGAACTCACCAGGGGTCCGGCTTCTTTGATATCAAACAGGCTGACCACGTTGGCTTTCTCCCCACTCACCCGCAGCCAGGCGATTTAATTTTAAAACGTGCGCTCTTGGCGGGCAAGCCGACATGGGGTGCCAAGCGATCCGGGGGCTTGGGGGATCCGGCTTGCGTGATCGATAGGGCGAAAGGCATGACGCGTGCCGCAAAAAAAGGCCGGGCCGCCGAAAGGCTTGGTGCCTCCCGCTGCGTCATGAAAGACATCTTTTAAGCTACGGTTGTACTTCCGGCGGCGCGGGCCAAGTGGTTTCGTACAGTTCCGCGAGCGGCACAAGAAGCGACTCCAGCTGATGCAGGTATTCGGCTTCGTCGAACTCGGTTTTTCGCTTGCGAAGAGACTCTATCTTTTCTTCCAGTGCATCGCGAACTTGGCGTTGTTCTGGCGTGAGCTGCTGTTCTTCTGCACTGCGAAGCAAATGCCACCGGGCCGCCAGTCGTCCGTCGATGTTGTCCGCATTCTGGACGTTCCCGGCAATTCGATCGCCTTCGTAAATCTCCGAGCGAACTCCCTGTGCGTCACCATTATCGTCGAGCAGAGAATGCTCCGTGGCCAGTCGACCTTCCGTCTTGTAGAACTCAGCCGTCCTCCGAGAAGCGAATAACCACGCTTCCAGCAGTGAAGTCTGCCCGTCGCGATTGATGTCCGCGTCCAGGGAACCGATCGCCTGAGACATCGCGTCCCCAAAACGACTGTACTGACTCTGACTGCCGTCCTTTGTCGCGGTCACGATCGTCCTGTTCGGACCGGAAAGCGCATTGAGAAACGGTGCTGACGAGGAAGCACAAATCACAACCGCCAGAGGTCTCTGCACTGGCTTGCAAAGCTCGGAAAGCTGTTCAGCGGTGATATCCGGCCCTTGCAGATTCAGGCTGCCCGTTCGTCCGTCGAATGTGCCATGCCCAATAAACACAAGCCACAGCGGTTCGCGCGAGGGACTCTGACCGGCCGAGCTGATCGCAGCCTGAAGCCGCTGCAGATCAGTGGCTGACTGCCCTTCATCACCTTTAGTCTCAGCACTTGCTGCTGGTGAATCGGCTGCCGCTGGCGGTTCACCTGAAGCTGGCGAATTGCTTGTCGCTGGCGAACTGGTCGCCGACGTTCCAATCTTCGTGAAGTCGATCTGACTTTTCTCAGCCGCCTGTTCCCATCGCGCGGCCCACGCCGCAAACACGGGCTGATACTGCTCCGCACCCGGCGCACCAACAACCAGAATCAGTTGCTGACGTTCGGTCGGCTTTTCCTGTGCGACGGCGACAGCCGACAATTCGATGAGGCTGCAGACTGAGGTGAGGCTGCACACGATCGACAGCAAAATTGTCTTCGCGATTCTGCAGGCACGCTCAACTTTCAGGCCGCGGATGCCGCTTCTGCACATCGCCCTGGCGGAGCTGCTGCGGTTCGCGGATGAGTTCGCAACGATGGCTGCCAGGGGAATGAATTGCGACTGATCAATCATGGCAATCCCTTTCGGCGACGCAGAGTCCAGTCGGTCAAAAAACATGCGACGGCCGCAATAAAGATCCACCACGAATGCCAGATTGGCCACGACCAGACTTCAACAAGCGGCGCACTGCCTTCGGGCAGGCCGTCCACGAAATCTTCCAGATCATTCAAGCCCAGCGTTCGCCCGCCTGTAACTCGCGCGATCTCGTCCAGAAACTTGTGATCCACCTGCACGGAGCGAAGTTCTTTTTGATCGGGCTGACTGGCCCAGCCGGCCGTGGCAACCAATGGTTCGACGTCGTTGGCATCCGCCAGCGTCGCGGTCACCGACGTTCTCCACGCGCCCGCCTGGCCAGCAGCAATGGTCGTTTCAAACATGCCGGGCTGCGAATCGGATGGCTCTCCTGGCAGCTCATACGTCTGCCCATCGGGACCCGTGACAGAAAATTTCACATCGGCATTCTCACGCGATTCGAAGTCGGCCCCGCGCACAAACGCCGCCAGCCGAACTGTTCCCACCCCCAGCGAGGGCTCCTCCTTCACCGTCACATCCATCCGTTTCGGCACATCGGCCACCAGCCAACGAATCATTTGCCGACAGGCTCGCGCGTGATCACCCACATCTTCCTGAGGCATCTCACCGGGAGCAACAGTTCGACCGGTTGCGGCGTTCACAGCCTGGGTCGTGGACGTCGAGTCCAGTCCCTGCAGTCTGCGGAACCCTTCATGCAGTCGCCAACGCCAGAGATCGCCCACGCACAAGGCGGCCGTGCGTCCTTTTCCAAAACGCTGCACCACCAGAGCCGGCCAGTGATTGTCCTGTTCGTCCTTCACTTCGGCCATCACAATCGCACCCGGGCGGACAAATGCAGACGAGTTAAGAGTCCGAAATTCCGGCATCGAAACGAGGCGTTCTTCTTCGGCGGTCTCATCGGCACGCAGGCGAATCCACGGCTGAAGCCAGCCATCGCGAGTCAAACTCAAACGCACGCCACCATCCGGCGACTTCATTTCACGGCTGAGATCGACTGGCATCATTTCACCAATCGGTGTTCGATCAAAATCGCCCTGGCGAAACGATTCCTGTCCGCCCATCATCAGCAGACCACCACCACGGCGCGACACATAATCGTAGATCAGCTTCATCTGATCGGCGAGAAAGAAATCCGCCTCGACGTCATCCAGAATGATCGCATCGTACTTAAAAAGTTCCTCAGCTTTTTCCGGGAAGCCGCCGCGAAGTTCGTCGCCGTCTTTTGTATTGACGCGAATAAGGACAGGCTCGTCGTACTCTTCCGCGACCTCCGTATCACCATCCTTGAATCCGCGGAACAGAGAATTCGAACGCTCGCCGGAGTTGCCTCGAAAGTCGAACTTCGCTTCCTTTCGGGCAATTCGAATCAGCCCGACCATCTGCAGTTGCGGGTCTGTTTCAATGGCTCGTCGCAGAAATTTGAACTCCCAGTTGGGACGACCGGAAACATAAAGCGTCCGTCGCGGCATCGTTCCGCGATCCACGGAAATCAGCCGCTCATTATTCACCTGCGTGGCTTCGGAAGACACGACTTTTCCCGCGTCGTCGGTCAGTGTGGTCTTCAACTGATAGAACACCGTGCCCGCGTCCAGAGGTCGATGTTTGAACTTCAGCGGCGAAGGATCGTTGACCGCACGAGTCTGAGTGTCGATGAGCGTTCCGGCCGCGTCGGACAATGTGACAGCAATCTGACCCGACGACACGTTGACCGTCGCCGGCTGCACCTGAATGGTCACAGGAGCATCGTCAAAAGCTGTCTGAGTAACAAAGTATGTGCCGATGGACACGTCCGGCAGCGATGCGTCCTCGGGAGGCAGGACCGGATAAACGGGAGCCATGCCGCGAAGCTCTTCCAATGTCCCGGCGGCATCCGTGGCAATGCCGTCGGTCAGCAGAATAATTCCCGCCAGAGGCTGACCTTCGTAGCGCTGTTTCATTTGTGTCAGCGCGGTTTGCAGACTGGAAGCCGTGCCGTTGAATTCCACCGCATCAAAATGAGGAACCTGCTGCAGCCGATCAGACACGGTGTAGCGCCGCAGTTCAAAATCCTGAGCCAGCTGAGTCAGCCATCCGACGGGATCTGTTTTTTCCCCGTTTTTAAGGGCTTCGGAAAACGCGTCCGCTCGGGTTTTGCTGTCACCTTCTGCCGTCACCAGAAGACTGCGACTTGTGTCGGCAATGACCGCAATCACATTGGCTCCCGACCGTGGGCGAGAACTGCTCCACAGCGGATTTACGAGACACGCGGCCAGCAACAGCCATCCGAGAACTCTCAGGACGGGCCCCACAGGAGCGGCTGCCATTCGGCGACGGTTCAGCCACAGAGCCAGCAGGACACCGATGGCTGCGATCAGCGCCGCTGGAACAATCCAGCTTCGATCACCAATTACCAGGCTTGCTAGTTGCAGTGTCAGCATGAGTAAGATCGGGCAGCCAGTCTCGGGGTTATTCAGCCGACCGGCATCCTGTGAATGGTCACCAGCGTCTGTTGTTGAACCGAACGCTGCAGGCGAGGCATCTTACTGCGGCCCCGCATTCGGTAAAACGAAGAACGAACTGTGCCCTGGTCTGCCTTCAAAGTAAACTCATCCTTGCCCAGGTCCGAAAAAGTTTCAAACATGTGCTCACCCGGAGATCCCGATGTTTGTGAATGCCGAAAGACTGCCGCATGTGCTGTCTCCAAAATTGTATTCTTGTCCTCGGCAGTACGAACTGGAACTCGCAAAGCTGTTTGCACCCGGCTGGCATCTCGTCGGTTCTCTTTCTGATGTGGCCAGCGACGGAGATTTTTTTACCCGCGAATTGCTGGGAACTCCGATCATCGTGCGGAATGTCCAGGGACAAATGCATACGTTTTTGAACGTCTGTCCCCATCGCCACTGCATGCTGACTCATGAAGAAAGCGGCAGCAGCCCGACGCTCACCTGTCAGTATCACGGCTGGGAGTTTTTGCCCGACGGCCGCACGGGAAAAATTCCGGATGCCCAAAGCTTTCGTCCGATGCCAGGTGGTCCCGAGTGTCTGAGGAAATTTCGGACAGAAGTTCGCGGACCGCTGATCTTTGTTTCTCTGAACGCGGACGCGCCCGATCTGGTCAATCTGCTGGGGCCGCTGAACACGGTCTGTGACGAATTTCCTGCGTCACGCTGGCAGCAGTCATCTCGATGGAGTTACGAGTTCAATGCCAACTGGAAAGTGGTCGTTGAGAACACCGTCGAGTCGTACCACGTGCCGACGGTACACCCGAAGACTCTGGTGCGATTTGGCGACGAAAATGAAATAGAACATCTGATTTTCGACAACGCAACGATCATGCGATCGACCATTTATTCGCCAGCCGCGTATCGTCGCATCGCCGACTGGCTTCTGCCGACGCTCGAACCCGGCTGTGTGCATCACTACAACCTGTATCATGGGTTTCCGAACGTTTTTCTGATCCGCATTGATGCCATGCTGCAGATGATGACCGTGGAGCCTCTGTCACCCGAGACATGTCGCCTGAATGTTTACGTCTTTACATTGCGAGCCCAAAAAGAAAACTGGCGTTCCCGCCTGCTGACTTCCGCGTGGGGGCGACTGAAGACGAGCGTGATCAAAGCCGTTCTGGCCGAGGACGCTCGGCTTTATCCGGACCTGCAAAGGGGCATGAAGGCCAGCCCGTTTCATGGCACCATCAGTACTCGTGAAGAACTGGTGTATGCGTTTCAGGATTATGTGAAGCGCGGTTGCGGATTGGAATGAACGGGCGATTGGCGAGAATCAACGATCAACGCGGCACTCGTGGATGTTTAGGATCGGTCGAGAAATAACTGTCCGATATGAAGTGATCGAGCGAAACTTAGCGGTTGTCTTCGAGCGGATTGATTCTCCATGGGCCGGTGTAGACAACGGACGGAGTGAAATCCGGCGGCATTGGTTCGCCTAGCAGCGGTAGTACCCATCGGGCTGTTCCGGCAATTCGGGATTCCTGTGAATCGATCGTGTAGGATTCAAAGACGACGTCTTTTGAAGCCGACGCACGCATCAGGCCCAAAGCCATGACTGAACTGCGTTGAACCAGTGGATGTTCGGGAGGAATGCTCTGGCGGTCTTTAATTCTGGCCTCAAACTTTGCGGCAATTTCCGGCACGGGATTCTTTTCCAGCAACAATCCCAGAGCCCACAAAGCCGACGCGCGTTTATCGGGAGTGCCCGGCGCTGATTTCGGAAACTGCTGTTCCAATAGTGGTCGCAGCTCGTTCATGCGAACAAGTCCGGCATATTGCAGCAGCATGGATTCCCTCAGCAAAACGTCACCCTGAAGCGAGCCGCCAGTCGCCAGTTGCTCTTCTGCTTGCTGAACGTAGGCTGCGACCTTTTCCCGAAGGGCTTCCTCCGGAGACAGCTGAATCAGCCATGCCGCAGAAACACCCACTTCATCGCGAGGATAGTCCAGCAGGGCGAAGCATTCGGCCGCAAATTTTGCGGAGTGCAGCTGGCCCAGCAACACCAGACTTTGTTCAATCCCCTGCCATTTTGGGGAGTCGGGGACCAGCAGCGATGAGGCGAGACTGATGATCTGATCCCTCAGTTCGCCGTGTTGATTCGCCACCGCCAGTGACATTTGACGGGCGACGTTTCGCACTTCAATATGGATGTCGCTCAACTGGCCGTGCAACATGACAATTCGGTCCGGGTCTGGAAACAGTCGGATCACACGTGCGGCCGTCATGCGAATGGCGGAGTCCCGGTGCTGATGCCCGGTCGGCAAGGATTTTAGCAGCACTTCCGGCTGGCGTTTGAAGGCTCGTTGCCACGCAACCGAAGCGACCGCATCGGAGCTGTCGTCGCAAAAAGCGGTCAGTTTCTCAGTGGATTCCGGTAGTCCATTATCAAGCAACGTCAGTCCCAGCAGGCGTTCAGGAATATCGCCGGTGATCAGCATCTCTGCAGTCGCATGCGCCTGCCGTGGATCCAGAACAGCAACGGCCTTCGCTGCTGCCGTTCGCTTTGAATATTCGGCGCTGCGATCCACAATTATAGGTAGCAACAGGGAAATTGATGAAGAATCTTTCAGCTCGGCCAGCCCTTCAGCCGCCAGGCGATACGAAGCCGTCGTCACATAGGGATCCATAAGACGCGGCTTCCACAGCTCCGTCGCCGCCGTCGTCTTCCAGCGGGCCAGCGCCGGTTCAATCAGCACGCGTTGTGAATCCGTTCCCTCGGCCGCTAATTTGATCAGCTCCGCAGCGGCCGACTGGATATTGCCTGCCGCCAACGCATGGGCACACGCGTAACGAATCCGGTTGTTCTTTGTGGATGCTGCGACGGACATCAGCGTTGGCCCGGCCTCCTGAATATCGGCCTGCTGCCGATCAGCGACTCGCGCCAATGACTGCGCCGCAACCTCCTGAATCTCCATGTCCGTCGCTTCTGCCAACGCTCGCTGCCACAGCGGAATCATGCGACTGTTGAGCTGATACGTTGTCACCGGGCCGGGGATGAGTGGATCGAGATGCATTCGCAGCGGCAGGTTGCGGTATCTGACAATATGCGGCAGGTCGATCGGACCTTCATAAGTCCCCTTCGGCGAAAACTCGGGATCAGGCGGCGCCAGCACCGGAGTGCTGGAATTCACGTCCTGAAACCCGTGACCTAGCGGCATCGCAAGCAGCGACAGAATCAGCATGCCAAAAGACAGCCAGCTATTCATGGAAAAATTCCGCAACATTTTGTCGTCTTCAATCTGTTGAATGACTTCAATCCGCTGAACTTCAACGCGTGTTGCCTCAGCTGGACAACGCCAGGTGTTGATCAGCCGCAGTGCGTTAGCACCCGGTTTATGCAGAAAAAAAAACGGACGCTGGCGCGTTCCGGCTGATGATTCAAAAACTCCGCATTTCTGCAGACATGGCGCTCGTCCGTTAGTCTGGCCTTGTCAGACGAAGAACCTGCGCATACAGCACTGCCAACAAAACAGTGCAGGTGATGCCCGTGATCCACCAGCCGGAAGGAATGAGATCGTACGACTGGAAACCGTCCGCCTGCATGGCATTCAGAGCGGCCGCCATCGGATTCAACCGAAGTGCGTTCTGCACGAAATCAAATCCGAAGGGCGATTCACGATTCATCCAGATCAGCATCGTTCCACCGAAAATCGCCACAAGAACGGCGTACGAAACTGCCGTCGCCACGGCTGTCGAACGGAAGAAGCTGCTGACCGTGGCACTGACCAGCATGGACAGCAGCGCTGCCAGCACCAGACAGACCAGCACCTGCACAACCTGCTGCTGAAGGGTTGGCTTGATGAGCATAATGACCGCATAACCGGGCAGTGTGGCGCATAGCAGCAATGCCAGGGTCAGCAGGACGCTGATCAGCTTGCCTCGCAAAATTTGGCCTGTCGTCAACGGCGTCACACGAAGTAAGTCCCAGCTTCCACCTTCCCGTTCGCCTGCAATCATTCCGGAGGCCAGACCAGGTGTCAGCAATACAATCAAAGCGACCTGCAACACGATGATCAAAGCGCCTGTGTATTCGACTCCGCGAGCTTCTGTGCCCTGAGCCGATGCCAGAGTCAGCACCAGTGAAAGTACCGCACAGCCAGCGACCAGACGCAGCAGCCAGTGCATGCGCCCGAACTGGCGACACTGAAATTCCTTGACCATCAGCGGATTGACCAGCGTTGGGATGCCAGCCGAACGACGCTGCGGATCCACCAGGTAAAGAACTCGACGGCTTGCCTGAACCCACTGCGACTGATCGTCCGTGATGAAGCCCTGCGATCGTGAACGGTCCAGCAAAGAATGACTCAGACGCAGAATACACACCACGCTGCCGATCAAAATAAAGCAGACAGCAAAGCCGATATACCAGCTGACAACGTCACGCGTTTCCATCAGCCCCGAGCCTCCAACAGACCCTTTGTTCAACATCTGCATCAGCGATGGAATCGGCGAGATCAGTTTCAGCCATTGAAACGCTTTGGCAATCGGACTGGTGCCGCCGGGGAACAATGCATCCGGAAAGAACGGAACAATTGTCATCGCAAAAGTGACGCCGTAGCTCCACCGAAGCGCGGACTCCGTGCTGCGACAATACGTCCCAACCAGCAGGCCAACGACCACCAGCTGCGCCGAAACCAGCAGCAGGAACATGTAGAGTTTCAGGATATCGTCCGTAAACGATAGACCGCCCATCAAAAAACAGGAGGCCAGCGCCGGCAATGTGGCGAACAGCAGCAGAACGACAAATCCAAGCATTGCCAGAGCTTTGCCCAGATAAATGGACGTCCGTGACAAGGGTGAGTTCAGCAGAAGTTCGAGCGTATGTCGTCGAACTTCGGTCACAAGAGCGGTCGATGGAAACACGGGCACAATTAAAATAGCGGCGGCCAGCATGGCGTAGGTCAGCCACTGAAATACCTCACGCCCTTTGGCTCCATTCAGGTCAACAATCGCGCTGGATGGCCACTTGAGCAGAACTATTCCGGAGAACGCCACGGACACCGTAAGAAAGATGGCCAGCGTCTTCGAACTCCGCAACAGAGCCAGCAGTTCACGTTCGATAATGACAAGGCAGCCGATCATCGAGCCACCTCAGCCTTCGCAGAACTGGCGGCGCCGCTCTCCCGCTCTGTTCGCTCAGCCTCAGCCACCCGGGCGGCTGACACGAACGCTTCTTCCAGATCTCCGGCCACTTCACGAAATTGCGAAACTCTGTCGCCCGCAGTCACAAGCTGGTTCAGCAACGCGGCCATCTTTTGATCGTTCGCTGATGTCCGACAGCGAATGGTAGCTTCGGCTTCCGACACCGTGACTTCTGCATCGGCTTCCAGCGTCGGCCGAATGCGGCTGGCCACATCCGCGAGCCCCGTGGATGTCAAAAACTGAATCTCAATGGTTCGCCGCTGCGACAATTCGCGAGTCACTTCTTGTAGAGTTCCGACGGCTCTCAGTTTGCCGCCCGCAACGATCGCAATTCTGTCGCAGATTCTGGAAAGCTCGGGAAGAATGTGGCTCGTCACAATCAGTGTCCGGCCTTCCGCGGCCAGCCGCAGAAGAATTGTTCGCATCTCAATACGGGCTTCGGGGTCCAGACCGTTGGCCGGTTCGTCGAGAATCAGCACTTCGGGATTGTGAAGCAGCGTTCGGGCAATTCCGATTCGCTGCTGCATCCCATGACTCAGGCTCTCCACATACCGATCCTGCATCCAGACAGCGTTGGTCAGCTCCAGAACTTCAGCAACGCGTTTCCTTCGTTCCTTGCGAGCAATCCCAAACGCTGCTCCAAAGAAATCCAGATATTCACGAACACGCATGTTGTCATACGATCCGAATTTGTCAGGCATGTAACCCACCAGCCGCCGGACCTTTGCCAGATCGCGAACACAATCGGCCCCGCCAATCTTCGCGTATCCGGACGTCGGTCGAGACAGCCCGACAAGAATTCGAATCGTCGTTGTTTTGCCGGCACCGTTTGGCCCAATAAAACCCAGAATGCTGCCGCGGTTCAACGTCAGCGACAGGTTGTCGAGCGCGATAAATTCGCCGTAGTGCTTTGAGAGTTCATGAATTTCAACAACGGCATCCTGACTGGACATTTTCAGAAGCTCTCAAGGACAAAAGGAAGGTCAGATCCGAATAAGAAAACACTGACGTGAGTGGTCAAAATCACGGCTGTCGACGACCCTTCAACAGCAGCAGAACTCTTTCAATTCGCCAGCTGTCGTCCTGCTCACCGGACATGTCGCTGGCCTTCAGGGACTCATTCAGTTCGCTGACATTGAGCGACAGCAAAACCTTGCCGGACAGGCATGTGGACTTGATGAGGTGAATGGGAATCGAAAAGACCTGCAGGCCCAGCGGACTCTTGAACTGTGCGACCTGTTGAAGATCGTCGTACTCGCCGGACTTGATGGTCACTTCCCGTGACCCGGCTCTGATCATGAGTTCCACGTCGGCCTGGTCCACTGCGAACGGAAGGCAGACCTTAGGAAGCTGAAATTCCAGCAGCGTTTCGGCGCCGGATTCCTGAGGCATCCATTGGCGTTTGACATTGGCAAACACACTGCCGAACCCACCATTGGCTGTGGCGATCGATCGATAGGTCAGCACCTGCGGCGGGATAGAAATGAGTTCCCCCGGTGCCGGCGGAAGAAACTCCAAAGGCTGCACGACCAGCACAGAACGCTGCCTTCGAACCGCCTGATCACCAAACTCAAGGGCCTTGGTTTCGGAAGTATCCCAGAAGACAAGCGAAGGTACGATCGGAAATGGTTCGCCGCGTTCCTTTGACGGCTCCACAAAAACGGACTTCAGAAGCCTGCTGCGAAAACGCTGATCATCCGACAGCAACGTACTTCGGAAAAACTGACCGTGCGCCAGCCTGTCTTCAGAAGTGCATTCAAATTCTCCGTTGTCATTGATCGTCACCGTCAGATTGTCACGGTTGACTCCCGCCAGCATCACATCCGTAACGGCCAGTTTTTCTTCCGCATGCAACTGGCCCTTCAAACCGTTCTCGGTGAATTTTGCGAGGGCTCGCCAGGGAGATTTCAATTGGCGGACAGACTGAGTCGCATACGTTTTTACGCCCGCCGGCTGCTGAAGATTCTGCCACGATACTTCTGACGGACTTCGCCAGACCATCCGCCGATAATCGGAGTTCGTGTCGTCAGAGATTGCATCTAGCCGCGCACCTTCGCTCGACGAAACCTGAAGATCCGTGGGAACACCCACAAAGGTGGTGGCAAATCCGGCGACGGCCAGTTCCGTGGCGCCGGGAGTTGACTGAATGACGGCCGTTTCGATCATCGTTGTCGGAGCGACCGAACGAATCTGAAAGCCGACCACAGCCGCAGGCACCGCCGCCAGCATCGCCAGTCCAGGCAACACGAAAACAAGACGCTCGCCCAGTGATTTTCTCTGCAGCACGATTCCAGCGGCAAGCAGGCAGGCAGGAAAAATCAGCAGCAGCCACGCGGCCACGGTGCGAGACGGAATCTGATATCCAATCGCCGCAGCCGCGGCTTCTGCAGCTGCAGCTTCTGCAATGAGCGGAGGATTGCGGCCCGAAAACAGAGACTCCTGGAGCCTGCGGCTCGACGCAATCATTGCCACGGTCGGTTGGCCTTCCCCCTGAAACGCAACGGAATCCAGAAACACCAACGGCGAGATTGCCGTTACCAGCACAACACCGTCACCATACGGAATCCGCAGGGCCACGGGCCAACCATCGACACTCCAGATCACTTCTCCTGCATCCGGCTGAATCCTCAAGTAATGAACAGGCTCGGCGAACTCACGAGTCACTGATCGAGTTGGATACTGAAGCTGCGGATAATTTCTGTTTAAGTCGAGCGTCACAGAATTGGTGGTCGTGTCGCCAACAACCGTGATCGGCAGACTGTTCCCTAACAACGCTTCGGCCACAGCCGGTCCGGTACGATCCAGCACAAGATGCAGCCGCCCACCGCGTTGAACCCACAACCGAATCGCATCGCACACCTGCGGAAACTGAAGAAGCTTCGAATCGGCAACCGACAGCTGATCAAGAGCATCCAGACTTTCGCTGTTGGCCGTCAGCTCGGAAGCCTTCAGGTTGACGACTCGCAAGTTCCCCATCGCGGTGTATCGCATCACGCCCAGCATCTGGTGAATCACCGATTCGTCGTCATGAACCTCCTGTGAGTCCCCGATTAACCCCGACAGGCCCTGCGAATCTCGCTGCGAAATCCCGGTGAAAGACGGAATTTCGCGTTCATTTTCCCGGTGTCGAATGATTCCATCGTCTTCGCCATCGGGAAAATACAGGTATTCAAAATTTATCGCGCTGTCAAACGGAATGCCGCCGATGCGAACGGGCCACACACTTTCGAATGACATCCGGCCCGGAAGTTCAAGCTTTCTGGCGAACTGCAGACCATTGGAACCAGTGGGAGTTACCACAATCAGAGCTGACGATGGCTGCTCATCAAAGTTGGTCACTTTGCCAGTGACCACACCCCAGCGATTTGGCACATAACGCGATACGCCGCCCGATCGCATGCGGACCGAGACCTCTTGCCGTTCGGCCGCGTCGGAAGTCCGGGCAGGGCTTTCGTCACTCGCCGGACTGGCGGAGCAGCAAAACAAAGCCAGCCAGGCCGACAGCACGCTGCACATGACGCGCGGCGATGAACGATTCGGGCAGTCATGGGAGACATCGGGCTTACGCAGGGAAGACAGAATGAAGATTGTCACCAGATGGCTCTCTGAAAAGCTGCGGACTACTTTTCTGCACGCAGCTTATTGAAACCATCCTACCACTATCCAACAACTCTGGAGGCCGCCGAATCCCCGCCGGATGCACAATTACCTCTGACCGACAGGAATTTTTTCAGGATCGGTGTGGACCAGCGAATCCTGTGCACTCAACCGCACGTTGCAATTTGAACGCCCAGACGGACCGGCCCGCTAACAGCCTTGCCGATTCTGCAGGTTCGCTAAAAACCGCCCGAAAATAGTGCAAGAGGGGAACGTCTTTTCAGCGCCTTCGCCTGTGTCGTGCGACTGATCAGGCGATGTCGAACTCTCAAGGACGAGCCGCGTGAACTCTTACGATCGGTCGGGCCGGTACTTCCATATCTTCGCGCTGATTAGCCGCCTCAAGCTCTTCGCATGATCGGCACGAACGCGGGGATTCTGTCATCTCCCCATCCATCTCCACTCCGCAACACTGGCAAATAAAACCGCGTTGCACCAACATGGAAATCCTCATCACGAGATCGCCCATTACTGAAGCCATCGTAAAAAAGAAACAACTTTCTGACACATTGTGATCATACGCAGCCACAGTCAGCTGGCCACTTCTGAACGCGATACCGTTGATTTATTCCGAGTAGCAGGCACATTCCATGTGCCGCAGCATCAAGAAGAACAGTATTTTCGTAGCTTGGCGGACGGCACACGGAGTGGGCTTGCTACTTTTTTAAACGGTGTTGCTTCTGAACGACATACAACGAACAAAAGTCGTTGTGTTCTCAAAACGCCGTCTGCACGATCTCGCTATTTCACGCCGAAACGTGCTGTTGTCCGGCGAACGGCTGGCTGTTCTTCGGTGAACGCCTAACAAAACTGGGACTGGCTCCTTGTCGCGGAACGCGCCGAGCGTTTCGGTGATTGCGAACGAAACGCACGTATTCCGAAAGCCCTGGTGGCTTCTTCTGCGACGATGTTGATCATCCAGATATCGCGCTGCCCCTGCATGCGGACTTAGCATCTTGGCCCGGTCAATCTGATCCAGCCGGTGACTCTGTAGTCAGTCGATCAGTTCGATCGCAAATTCATTGGTACCCGACGTCACCTCGAACTCCAGCCCGCTACTTTGAGGACTGGAATATTTTGCGGGAATAAGTGACGTCGGTTTTGCAGGCTTCTCTGGTTTTTGAGCTGCAACGGCAGCCTCCTCCATCGACATATTGATCTTCTCAAAAGGTTCTGCCTCGGATTCCTTCACCACGGCGACGATATGCCGTCCCGCCACTGCACCAGGGCCTGCCAGCGAGGACAACGAATACTTGCCATCGTCATTTGTGATATCGACGGCAGGAGGTTTGGTACCGTCTCCCATAAACATCACCTTCGCACCAGGAACATTTTGTCCTTTATAGGTCACGACTCCAGTGACGCGGTACAACTTCGGAGCATCAGAGACTCCACCGCAACCTGACGTTCCGAAGATGGCAACGAAGATCAGTATGATCAGCAATTGTGGCCTGACAAACATCTCATGTACTCCCGTAACGGCAAGAAGAAAGTGGAACAAGACTCGTTAAACACAAGACCACGCCCGGCTGTTCTGAGCCCTCACCGGGAAAGTCACCACTGCACAGGCATTCGATTTTATGAAGTCACGCTGCATGTGTATTTGGAAGCCACAAACGCTCGCGAAAAACTTTACGAACCGCGACTCACTCCCCCACGACTAAGCTTGCCGTGCAGGTGCGGTGTCAGTATATTCACCAACAATCGCCAATGCATCTTGAAACGGCGATGTTCTCCTGAAGTTCTTTTCCAATCCCGTTCTTCTGCCGGAGGTTCTCTTATGAACTCATCTCTGCGTGTTAGAAAGAGTGCGGCCTTTACCCTCATCGAGTTGCTGGTGGTCATTGCGATCATTGCAATTTTGATTGCCCTGCTTCTCCCTGCTGTGCAGCAGGCGCGAGAAGCAGCTCGAAGGACTCAGTGTAAGAACAACTTGAAGCAACTTGGCTTGGCGTTGCACAACTACCACGACAACTACAACCGCTTTCCCGCGTTGCGAATGGGCCCAAATGATGGTGCGGGCCGTCAGGGTGACCAGACTGGTCTGATCTATCTTCTGCCCTTTATGGATCAGGCGAACATTTACTCGCAGATTCCGCAGAATGGTACTGTTCCCGTCGTATGGAACACGACATTTCAGCCCTGGAGAAACACGCCAGGCTCCGTTGTGATTTGCCCAAGTTCGCCAACTCCTGGATCAGGAAGTGGCGTTACAACCAACGGGCCGCTGGGAATGAAAAGCTACCATTTCAGTGTTGGCACAACGATCAACAACAATTATGCCGGTGCCACGAATGGTATGTTTCAGTATGGCGTACTGCCGGGGGCAAGCTACAAAGGCTTCAAGGACATCACTGACGGTACCAGCAACTCGATTGCCATGGCCGAGCGTGTTTTGGGGAATCCCGGAACGCGTTCAATCCTCGGGCAGGCAGTATTTAATGTCCCAGGAATCGACGCGAACCCGGTCCTGTGTATGGCAACTGCTCAAAACAAACAGTACGTGACAGGCACCTCAATCAGCACATGGGGTTCGGGAACGTTGTGGGCCTTTGGCCATGCTCCGCAGGCGGCCGTTACGACAGTGTTACCCCCAAATGCGCCTTCATGCTGGGCTGGCAACAGCGACAATCCCAGCAATCAGTGGGGAATTTTCAGTGCCACAAGCCTGCACACCGGAGGTGTCCAGGTGCTTCTTGGTGACGGTTCCGTAAAATTCGTCAGTGAGAACATCGACTGTGGAAACTACGGAGTCGCCCCGACGCCCAACTTTGGCATCTGGGGCGCACTTGGAACGGTCGGCGGTGGCGAAGTGGTTGGAGAATTCTGACCTGACAGTCGCGCCTGAGGATACGAAGCAGAGTGCTGTTCCACGAGACCAGCAACACCCGCGGCACATCCTTGTCAGATGTTGACCTGGACCCTCCGTAACCTGTTTACGGAGGGTTTTGCATTGGAGAATCCGTCGTGCCGATTCTGCAACGAAAAGCTTATGTTGGCATTCTGGCAGCGGTCGTTTTCCTGACGATCGCAGCTCTCACGAGTTTCCTGCAGCCCGATCCAGAGCCACAGGAGCTTCTTCGATTGTCTCGCCTGGAACTTGCTCGGGGAAACTTCATCAAGGCTGAGCAGCTTGCGATCGTCGCTGCAGATTCAGACGACAGTGCAGACCAATGGGCATGGATGGTGGCTGCGGAAGCGGCGGCTCGAGCGAACAGAATTCCTTCAGCACTGGAATTCTATAAGAAGATCACGAGCGGATCTCCGGACCTCGTCTCGGCTGCAGCCCATGGTCGAGCAGAGATGCGGCTGCAGTTGGGCAAGTTGCAGGAAGCCGAAAACGATTACCTGGAAGCATTGAATGCCGATCCGGGCAACCTGCTCACCCGTCGGCGGCTGTCAGACCTCTACAATTTGACCGGTCGTCGACACCGGGCAATCCCTTTAATGGAAAGCCTGATCGGAACAGTCTCTGGCACGCTGGAGGACCTGTTCTATCTGGGCGACGTTGATCATGGTGTGCAGGTGCCTGATGATTGGCGATCAAAGAAGACCGAGCCGGATACCGACCCGCTGATTCTGCTTTCCATTGGCTATGCGGCCATGGCTGAAAACCACAGTCAGGAGGCTTACGAGTGCTTCAAGCGTGCGGTGAGCGGTCTGAAGGGTAACGCCGACGCAGTCGCCGGACTGGGCCAGGTGCTGGCGCAAATGAACAGCCAGGACATTATTTTATGGAGCCGTGAACTTACCCCGGAGTTGCTGCAGGATTCCAGTGTGCTTGCAGCGGCAGGGTTGTGGCTTGAACGCCAGCAAAGATATGAAGACGCTGTTCATGCCTACGCAAAAGCAGCGGCGCTTCGTCCTGACTCACGTGTTGCGTGGCATCGTTTTGGGCAAAGCCTGAGCCGGACTGGACGTGTCAAAGAAGCCAGCATTGTTCTCGAACATGCAGAACGTCTGCAGCAACTTGCGCTCTGGCTGGATGAT
Organism: Planctomycetaceae bacterium; assembly: GCA_041688565.1. Classification (GTDB taxonomy): domain Bacteria; phylum Planctomycetota; class Planctomycetia; order Planctomycetales; family Planctomycetaceae; genus SXXK01. Next base: position 32,712 of record JBDNHX010000479.1, on the reverse strand, counting down.
TTGTTCGGCCATCGCCAGCAGATCGAACTGGTTCGGAGAATTGTCGTGCAGCTGTCGACATTAGGCAGGGTGGAAGAAGCCACCGCATGGTGTCATTACGCCCTTCAGGCGGCACCGCAGACAGAATGGGCAGTCAAGTATCTGACGGAATTCGAAGGTTATTCAGTGAATACAGCAAGACGCCGGCTGAATGAGGAACTGGAGTCGCTGCTGGAATCGATTGTGTCAAAAAACTGGAGACCTGAATTCCACCCGGCGTCGGAAGCAGCCAATCGCTTGACCATCAAAAAAACTCGCCCAGAGGCACAGTTTGAATTTGCCGATGAGGCTGCATCGTCAGGATTGAAGTTCACTCATGTGTCGGCCCGAGACGCGTCGACTCCTGGCGCACGAATCATTGAAACGACCGGCGGTGGCGCAGGAGTCATTGATGTTGATGCCGACACCTGGCCTGATCTCTATCTTCCGCAGGGATCTTCTGTATTCCCTGTCCAGCCGGACAATCCGGATCGTGATCATCTGTTTCGCAACAAACGGGGGACACAATGGGTCAATGTCTCAGGCGTGGCCGGAATTGCGGATCCGGCGTTCAGCCAGGGACTGGCTGTCGGAGACTTTAATAACGATGGTTTTCAGGACGTTTATCTGGCGAATTACGGGTTCAATCGCCTGCTGCAAAATTTGGGTGACGGAACATTCGAAGACGTCACCCCTCCAGCACTGCGTCTGTCTCCTGTGTGGACAACAAGTTGCCTGATCGCTGATCTGAACTCGGATGGAAATCCTGACCTGTTTGACGTCACCTATTGTAAGGGAGCCAGCGTCCCGACGCTGATTTGCGAACAGGATGGAAAGCCGAGATCATGTTCCCCACGAGCCTTCGAGGCAGAAGATGATCGACTTTGGCTGAGCACCGGCGATGGTGGCTGGGAACAAGCCGCCGAAGCGAGCCTCACCCTGGCCGATGGCCCTGGACTTGGCATCGTCGCTTTTCGCCCTGCAACAGACCAGCCGTTATCTCTCTTCATTGCCAATGATGAAGCCCCAAATTTCTGGTTAAGACCCAGGGAGGCATCCTCCTCGGAAAATTTCGATTTGGAGGAGGTTGCCGCGGTAAGTGGGCTTGCTGTTGATGCGGACGGTAAACCACAGGCTTGTATGGGAGTTGCGGCGGATGACATCAACCAGGACGGGTTGATGGAAATTTTTGTCACAAACTTCATTCAGGAGTCGAACACGCTCTACAAAGCAAGTACCCCGGATTTCTTTGAAGATGGGACTCGCCTGGTCGGACTCCAGGAGCCCAGCTGGAACATGCTGGGGTTTGGCACTCAGTTTCTGGATGCAAATCTTGACGGCTGGCCAGACCTGTTCGTCGCCAACGGGCATATCGATGATCTATCGGAATCGGGTCAACCGTTCGAAATGCCGGCGCAGTTCTTTCTGAATACCGGCGGTACTTTCACTGAGGCCGCGAATGCCGCGCCGCTCAGGTCTACTGTCGGCCGCGCTGCAGCGAGGATCGACTGGAACAGAGATGGGCGGGAAGACATCATCGTTGCCAACCAGCATTCACCCGTTCAGCTTCTCACCAACCACACAGCCAGTGCGGGCAGAAGCCTTGCTCTTCAGTTTCGAGCAACTTCTTCGTCCAGGGACGCAATTGGCACCATTGTCAGGATTCAGTCTGGTCACCAGACGATCACACGCCAGCTGACAGCAGGTGATGGGTATATGGCCAGCAATGAACGGCAGATTATCGTGGGACTCGATCCGCTGCAGAAGATTGAAATGATTACGATCTTCTGGCCCGGCGGTGTCGTTCAGCAGCTACTATCACCAGAGCTCCCGCAGCGTGTGACGATTGTCGAAAAGCGGCCGCCTGTTTCGATCGATTAGTTCAATCGAAGGGCGAGGTGTGTGCCCGGATTTCCGGGAAGCCGACACTCAGAAAAAGCCGATGTTTCCTGACGAACGGGCAAACAGACGGAGGCGCCGCGGCACGACTTCTGCAACTAAGATAACTTCCTTTGCGGGTCTGACAAACGTCCTGAACCGTCGGTCAGGACTGGAGCGGAGCACAAGGACTTGTGGCAGGTTTTGCCGGTTTAAAATGAGCGTGGAACAGCTGCTGGTAAGCCGTGCGGGCCATGCAGGATTGTTGGGGATATGCTTAATCGTTCCACTCGACACAACCAACTTTACCTGGATCCTGTCTGCTTCCGTCACTGCAGAAAGTTGGCGTTCATTCGGTGTGAGCTTCCGATGAACTGATGCAGGGAGTTTTCTCGGACGATTGAATCGATCCGCGATGAGAAGAACACCAGCACAAAGTTGCTGGCTTCCCCTCACTCAAGGATGGCTGTTCATTGCCCCTGCATTCTGGGGACATTGAAACATGGAGAGATACTTATGCGACCCGCACGTTTTGTCTGGGCAAGCCTGGTGCAGCCGATCACTGCTGCGGCCCTGTTGAGCCTGCTGAGTACCACGGTGACGGGCTGCGTATCGTGCTCCACGTCGAATTCTGACGAGTGTGCATATTCAGGGATTGCCGACGCACCTCGAGAACTTCGCAAGGTTTCGCTGCCCGAATATATGGTGGAACCGCCCGATGTGCTGCTCATAGAAGCGGTTAATAACCTGCGTCCCTCGACCGCTCCTGTCTGTGCCGGGGAATCGTTGATTGTGCAGGTGAATCGCACCATTCCCATCGGGCAGGTCGAAGATCCAGTCTCGGCCCAGTTCAAGCAGATCAATGGCCTGTATGTCATCGGAACAGACGGCTATCTGAATCTTGGCCCGGAGTATGGCAAGGTTCTTGTTGCCGATCTGCCGCTGGAGGACATTCAGGTTCGCGTGGACGCTCATCTGCGACAGATTCTGACATCGCCACAGGTCCTGGTCACACTTCCGTCACCACAGAACAAGCAGTTCATTGCAGGACCCCATCTTGTCCGCCCGGATGGCACCGTTGGCCTTGGAGTCTATGGCAGTGTGTACGTCGCCGGAATGACACTGCAACAGGCACGCAATGCCATTGAGCTGCATCTGAGTCATCATATTCACCGCCCGGAGGTTTCCGTCGACGTATTGGCTTACAACAGCAAAGTTTATTACGTCATCACCGATGGCGGCGGTGCGGGCGAACAGGTCTATCGAATTCCATCGACGGGAAATGAAACGGTTCTCGATGCGATTGCAGGAGTGAATGGGCTTCCAACTGTTGCTTCCAAAGCGTCGATCTGGATCGCTCGCCCTACCCCGAACCAGGGCACTCCGGATCAGATTTTGAAAGTTGACTGGCAGGCGATTGCAGAAGGCGCTCAGACCACAACCAACTATCAGATGCTGCCAGGCGACCGGCTTTACGTCAAGGCTTCACCGCTGATTACGATGGATACAAAACTTGCGAAGTTCACAGCACCGTTTGAACGCATGCTGGGCTTCACAATTCTTGGTAACGGGGCTGTTCGATCCGTGCAGGGCAAGAATACGAATGGTGGTTTCTGATGTCTGACTTAAATCGCACCGTACAAATTCTGACGCTGGCTGGACTTCTGTGCTGCGGCTCGCGAGCTTCGGCTCAACTGGGCGGGGGGCGCATTAATCGGCCGATCGACACTCCGACGTTCAGTCCATACATCAACCTGCTGCGTAACAACAGCAGCCCGGGCCTGAACTATTTTGGGCTTGTCCGTCCACAGCTCGAGTCCGCTCAGCAAAATCAACAGTTCGGGCAGAACCTGCAGATGCTCCAGACTCAGCAGAACCAGCCGATGCGCGCTTTGAACGGCGGATATGGATATTCGCAGCTTGGGGTCACCGGGCATCCAGTTGTTTTTAACTCTTTTGGACACGGCCAGTTTGGCGGCGGCTATACCGGCATGGCGGGCGGCGGCGGCTTTGGTGGTGGGATGGCAGGCGGTGGCATAGGTGGCCAGGGATTTTCTGGCGGCGGGATGGATGGTGGATTCAATCAAATGGGTGGACAACAAATGATGGGTCCTGGCGGGGCCGGGTTTGGATTCAGCGGTGTTTCCGGACATGCCACCCAGTTCGGAGGCATTGGCAATTCTTCTGGAATATCCAGAGGTCGTTAAAAAAGAGCTCCGCAAAGTAAGCCTCATGCGCAGCTGAATTTTCAGCCAGAACGAGACGCGATTTAAATTCACAGTGAGCTGATTTGGAACAGTCAGATGACTGGTCAAGGAATAGACTCAATGAATTCACACTATGTCCGACACTTGCTGCGTTCAGCAGCCACAGGATCAATTCTGTTGCTTTCTATGTCGCCGGCCACTGCCGGCCGAATGTTTCCAAATGAACCATCGCGGCCTCACATTCACGCGGGGACGGCCCCGAACTGGGGATATAATCAGACCTGCTGGCAGCGATTCCCGCCTCTGCCGCCGTGCGAAGGCGCAGCGTGCCATACAGATGCAGCTCAGTTCTCCAACCAGTATTACCCCGGACCGTCGTATCAGCCTAATGAAATCTATACGCCGCAGTCAGGTCTCGTGATTCCCGGCCAGAGTTTTTCGACGCTTCCGAGTTCGCTGATGCCAGCAAATTCGGAGGGCCTGCGATACGCTCCGGGATCAGCAACGAATCCTCATCCTGCAGGCAGCGCCCATCCAGCGCCAGCGGAGCTCACTCCGTACCAGGGACCGCCGTCTCAAGTGCCACCGATTCCTGATCCGTCGCTGTCGTTTCCGGGCCCCATCAATGAAACACCTGCGCCGGTTCAGGAGTTCCGAGCGGCTCCTGCTCCGACATCGCCGCTGCCACCACTGCCAGCTCCTCCTGTAATTGTGCCGCCTGTGCCCGATCAGACTTCGATGGCTCCCCAGCAACTGATTCTGGACGCCAGTGGCCGACTGGTCATTGCGTCCTCGGCGGGCCCATCAGCCCAACATGGATCGCAATCCGGACGTTATGGAAGTCCATCGCGGATTGCGGTGCCTCAGCAGCCAGAAATGATGATTCAGGGAATGGCCAGGCTTCCTGTTCAGTTTGCCAACGCCCCGGTGTCGGCCTCACCAAACAGCAGTCGTTACGGCCGGAGCCAGGTGCCCGCTGTGCCGTCAAGTCAGCCCGCCATGCTGGAATCCCACCAGAGCCTGCCGGTACGCGCGATTTCACAAAGCCGACCGGTTTCGGCCAGTTCACGCTACGGAGCCGCTCGTCACGCCGTACCTTCTTTGCCCGAACAGCGTCTTGAGCCACTCAGCTCAACACCTCCAGCCTCGCCGTATCGATAAGAGGCTCTAAAAAAAGTGGGACAGGCACCCTCCTTGCGTCATTTTATTCAGCCCGCAGACCGGCCAAATAAATCCGCCACATCGTCGTGCAGGCAGATGTTGCCGAAATGCGTGCCGAGGGCCCTGCATCGCTCAGGGCTGCCTGCGGAAAACTTCAGAAACGCCTTATGAAGAAGCCCGCGAGGATGACATACTCGCCGCCTGGACTGACAGAAAAACAGTCTGCCATCGGCCAGACCCGCTCATGTGAATGAGATACATTCACATGAACAGTTGCCTCGCAGGTCCGCCCGGCTTCTTTCAAAAGGATCCACGGATGAAACTCTTCCGCAACCTTACGTTGATCTTCACAGCCTTCATTCTGTGCGCAGCCAGTGCCAGTGCACAAATTGACAAACCCGTCAAAGGCAAACGATACAAACTGGCGAAGAACCATGGTCCATGGATGATCATGGTCGCAGCCATTCGGGACGTTGACGACGACACCCGCCGCATCGAAGGTGGCATGTCGGCGTGGGATGCAGCGGACGGAATTGTGTTTGCACTTCGTGAGCAGGGGATTCCTGCCTACGTCTTTTCCCAGGATGAAAAAATGGGCGAGATTAGTTCGCCAGCGTCATCCGAACCCAGCGGACGCCGCTACGTGGCTCAGCATGGCTACATCTCTGTCATGGCCGGAAATTTTTCGACGAACCAGGACAGGATGGCGAAGAAGAAGCTGGAAGAAATCAAAACGAAATTCAACCCGGCCTTTCTAAGCGATGAAAAAAACGGTGGCATTCTGCCGAAGACTCCCGGCCGCCCATCACCGTTCGGCCGCGCCTTTCTGACTGTTAACCCCTTATGGGAAGGCGAAGTGCGAGACACTGAAGAAGACGAATTTGTTGTCAATCTTAATGCCGGCCAGAAGTATTCGCTGCTGCAAAACAAAAGCAAGTACACACTGATCGTCGCGTCGTTCAATGGAAGCACGCTGATGCAGGTCGGCAATAACTCGTCCAGCAAAGCGATCGGCTTCTTTGACAAACACTTCGGAAAAAGCCTTGATGACTGCGCCGAAAATGCGATGCAGTTTACCGACAAACTACGCAACGCAAAAAAATATGGCTACGAGACAAACTATGATGCGTGGGTCTATCACGACAAGTACAAATCCATCGTGACCATCGGCTCATTCGACAGCAAGGGCGATCCAGCAATCAAGACGCTGGCAACCCAGTTTGGCGGCAAGATGGTTCGCCATCCCAAGTCCGGCGAAGATGTGCTCGCTGGTGAAGCATTCACAGTGCCACGAGTTCCTCGACCGGGCGAGTTGCCAACGTACTCCTGGATCTTCGACACTCAGCCACGAATCATGGAAGTGCCCCGGGTCAAGTAGCTCGTGACAAGCAACGCTTCCACGGAGCGGTCTCACAGCGATTCTGCACCTCATTAATTCGATCAGCCAGCAAAGGCGGACCCCCAAAAAGGGTCCGCCTTTTTTTGGTCTGCACTGTGCGTTGATCATTTTTTTTTCGAAGCTCGATTGACCAACAAAAGCGACCGCAGAAGAAGCACGTGACGCGGTGAATGCTTTCGACGAAGTCCAACTTCGACACATGAGCGTGCCGAATGCGCAGCCGAATGCGCAAACCCTAAAAGAGGATCTTGACATCTTCTTTTGACCGTGCTACTTTAAAGAAGACAGTTGTATCTTGTTTCAGGGCTCCATCTGAACTTCAAGCGTAAAAGGTGCTGGGATGTTAAAGCGAACACTTGTTTCCGGGCTGTTGTTGGTTATGTTCTGTGCGGGCGTTTTTTTGCTCATTCCACGGACTGGCGCGGCGCAGAATTCTGCGGCGAAGCCGGCGGTCAAAGATCTGGCCGTTGAGCGAGCTCGGCGAGAAGTGCGGATGCTGGATGATATTTACAAGTCAGCGATCGTGCTGGTGACGGAACACTACGTAAAGACGGACACAGACCTTGCTGCGGGCAGTGCCTTCAAGGCGCTGTTTGATGCAGTCGGCAAGAAGGGTTGGCACAAGGCACGACTGGTCGATGCGACTGGTCAGCCGTACAACGATCTCAATTTGCCAACGGAAGGTTTCGAAAAGAAAGCGGTTGCTGAACTGCTAGCCGGCAAACCGTCTTATGACGAAGTCGTGACGGAAGACGGTAAGCGTTACCTTCTGGCCGCGACCGCCATTCCTGTGGTCATGGAGAAGTGCATCATGTGCCACGAGAATTACCGGGAAGTCGAAAAAGGCAAAGCCATCGGAGCCATCAGCTATAAGGTTCCAGTTCAGGAATAAGGATCGCTCGAGAAATAGCTGCCGATATAAAGTCAGCGGCAAGGCGCTGGTGCGTGTCTTTAAAGTTGGTTCAGGACGTTATTGCAAGCCGCAGTCATTTCTTACGCTAACTGAAGATTTCAGCCAAGGCATCAGTAAATCATTATCCGCATATCTTCGGAGGCAATTTTACGCGATGTTTTGCAGGCTCGGCGCGTACGTTCCCAGTTGCCGACGGTGGCATTTTTTTTTGGGGATGCTCGCGGCCGGCTTAGGGCGAGCGGCAGATTAGGAACTACCAATCCGAACTACCGAACTACCGGACGCTGGCGCGTGGCGGCTGATTTTATTAGCCATTGGGCGCCAGCCCCCGGTTTTCGACGGTAACCAGAAATCTGCCGCTCGCCTGGGCCGCCTTGCGTCTTGTCGCGGCGGCCTCGCTCTGTGGTGCCTGCTGAGCAATCAGCAGGCGACCCAGCGTCTGCCTATTGCGGCCAGGGATCGCCAGAGGCACGTAACGATCGAGACCAATTTCTGAACGATCACGGCAACGCTTCATACCGTTCCCTGACCGCAATGCGCCGGTCGCCGATTCGACTCCCGGATGATTCTGCTGAGCTTCAAAAAACTCATCGTCGGCGTTGGCAAGTTGCACGACAGACTTCAAAACCTTATGCACGATGAAACCGGCCATGTCTTTGAACTCCAGAATCCTTGTCCGCCATGCTGTGGGCGTGCAACCTGCTGACGTCAGGCGAGAAGCTGCCGTGGCTGGACTTTCAGCACAATCTTCAGCGGATTTCTCCAGCGACCCTCCGGGCGGACATCTTTGCCGTGGGGCTCGCTGTGGCGTTGGTTGCAAAAACTTGAACGCGATCCCAAGTTGCTGTCAACGTGGCCGTTGCCCAGGCTTCCTGGCTGGACGGCTCGCATCAACGAGTGTCTCACGAAACAGAAACAGATGGTCGCACAATAACAGCGATCAGCCTAATGTCCGTCAACAATCATGTCCAGGGCGACGCTGCCCATGGTGTTGTACATCGCGCGGCCTTTGTCGAACAGGATGCGTTCGCGGAACGGGTTCCAGTCGGCGACATGCGAAGCTGCTTCGGTCTTTTCCAGGGGACCGGTGAACTCCGGCATTTCACGGGCCATCTGATCGACGATCTTAAAGTTGTCGTTGTAGAAATTACGTCCTACAGTCTGGTCACCAAATGACCCTTTGTTCTCTTTGAGGGAATGAAACGGCACACTGTGATCGCCCCGCAGCGAGCTGCTGCGCCCGATTTCCGAGACATAGACATTCGTGGCAATGATGGCCATTTGTTCTTCCGTGTAATCCCATGTATCGCCGGTCGGAATCTCCTCGAAGATCCCCTTCATACAACGATACGCATGGAACAGTTCGTGAAACAGAACATCATCCGGCTGAATGTTATCCAGCATCGTGTCGAAGCCCTTCATCTGATCATGGGCCGAGGCAGAAGCAGTGCATACGCCGCAGAAAGTCGGGAAAAGGGGGAGGCAATAAGCTGCCACTTTCCCGATAAATCGCAATGTCCCCTTCTTCGATTTTTCGCTGTCGTGGATCTGAGGTCGATTGAAGTTTGAAGTGCCTGACCCCACGTGGGAATACAATGCCTTCGGCAACCGGTCATCGGGAGGTGCCCCGACCAATGAGTGGTGGAGGTGAAAGCAGAAGACGTCATCGCCGACATCCGACATAACTGCTATGGCCAGAAACAGCAGCGAAGAAATTTACTGCGGTTTCTTGTTGGCGGCTTCTGCCTTGAGCTGTTCGAACACCGTCTGCACTGCATCCGAAGGAATGGCGAACGTTGGAAACCGGTCAGCTCGGGCAATGACGATTCCAATGGCCTGCCCATCAAGATCCAGCAGCGGGCCGCCCACTTTCGTCGGGTAAACGTCGGCATCGATCTGCAGAGCGCGAGGGAATCCGCCGGAATGAGTGCTGGCAAACTGACCCATCAGCTCTGGCCGGTTATAAAGCGGCAGCAGGGGATTTTCGTTGGTGAACCGCGACGTCAGCACAATCTCCATGGTGCGGATTTTGTCGTCCCGCATGTAGCGAATGGAGATCTTGTCACCCGGTTTGAATGAGCCAATTCGCGAGATCAACTCTTCCGGACTGTGCACATCCGTCCCGGAGATTGTCATCATAATATCGTCTTCCTGCAAGCCGTTTCTGTCGGCTGCACCGCCAGGAATGACTCGTCGAATGCGGACGCCGTTCTCATCCGGCCGGGGCTCGACACCCAGGAATGCCTTTTTCGCACCTTCCATGCTGTGAGCGACAACACTGACAACAGTTGGCATCAGCGGCTTGCCTCGAGCATCCTGAACCAAAGCCAGTTCACCCGCTGAAATGGCATCCTGACGAAATTTCGCAGGCTTTAGATCTGTCGCGTCGACTTTCAAAAGCATCAGGTCAAACGAATGATCGGCCGCCAGTTCTTTGGAGACCAGCCTGCGTCCGCCGGGCAGAATGACTTCGGGTTCGATGGCCCCTTCCATCTCCGACGCCTTCGTCAGAATATAGCCGTCGCCGGACATGATGGTTCCCAGACACAGCAGCTTTCCGCCATCACGAATCGCCACGATGCTCTGATTGGCGGATTCTGCGGCGGCCGCATACAGCTTCAATTCTTCCGCCGTTCGTTTTTCGAATTTGCCGATGCGACGATTTTCGCTCAGCTGCTCCATAATTTCATTCTCACGTTCCTCATCATTGACCGCGAGGATCTTTGCATCGTCTGATTCTTCGTCGACCTCCGGATTCGAATCGTCGCCCGTAATCAGCGAAAGAACATCTTCTGCATCGCTGCGGCGAATCTGCACTTTAATCTGCTGACCTTCCTCCAGCAGGTCGAGAGTTGTTCCCAGATCCAGTCGATCGGCAATGGGTTCCCCCTGAATCTTCAGCAGCACATCGCCCGCCTGAAATCCTGATGTTTCAGCTGGCGAACCGGCCACGACGCTCACAACTTCCGGAACGAAATCCTTCCACTTCAGCTTCACGCCAAAGAAGGGTGAAGCGGCCAGTTCGTTATCCATCGATCGCAGTCGGCCCCATTGCTCACCCTGAAGCAGGCGATCCCAGTCATCGTGATAGCAGTCGATTGCCACGTGGCGATTTTCGATAATCAGGCTGGTGATCATGCTGTGAATGCCGATGACCTCCCCCTTCATATTGAACAGTGGACCGCCGGAATCACCCAGCAGAATGGCGCAGTCAGAAACCACCGTGCGGTTTCCAATCGACAGAACTCGGCCAATGCGAACAGGCGCAGCGCGTTCGGGCCGATAACCGCCTGGATGGCCAAGCGCAAAACACCACTCGCCGATTTCCGTTTTGGTTGTACGTCCCATTTCGGCAAACGGAAATCCATTTTGATCGGGAGGTGAATCGTTGATGCGAAGGATGGCGGCATCCGCATCACGGTTCTTTCCCAGAACGGACGCTGTGTATTCTCTTCCATCCGGAAAAGTGATGCGGACGGTCGACTGGCGTTGGCCTCGCTGGCCATGGCCCGAATCAACAACGTGGGAGGCCGTTAGCACGATCCCATCGCGCGAGACTACAACGCCGCTGCCAACACCAAATCCATCAGACACGCCAACCACGGCGCCGCGGACCTTTGCAAGAGAAGCAAAAAGCTGCTGCTGCCTTTGCTGAAGAGCTTCCGGCACATCAGCCACAGCGAGTCCCGAAGGGATCAGCAGGCTGGCCGCCATGAGTAAGAACCGAGCAGGCACGAGCAGACGCTTCATTGTCAACTCCGACAGTTCTGTAAACTGTTCTGTGAACTGTGTTCTGTAACCACCAAAAGCCCGCAGCAACGAACGACCTGCGAGCAGGAATTTACATATGGTCAGATCTTAGAGAGCCGGTTACGAATGTTTCCACTCTCAAAGCATCACTCTGTTGCCGTTCGGCCGCAAAACATAAAGCGAAATGGCGAGTTTTGGGGCAATTCTTTTCAGGTGCCGTCCGTATGAGCACTTCTGCTGTCAAAACTCGCTGAGACGAATTTCACGTCCACTTCACTGATTCGGTCAGGATACACGGCAACTTTGCTGAATCTTGCGCCGTGGCTGCCCTTTTGGGGACGACCTGATTTCCAAAGCCACCGTTTTTCCTGTCTACTCTATTTAAGGCACAGGTTCCGGGGAGTGAACGCAAAAAATTGGGTCGTTGCGTCAAGTTCTTCAAAACGCCTGTAGAAAATGCGCCCGATGTCGTCAAAATGCTTTATCGATCACCGTGTCTGTCCACAGTCCGGATAGACTGTGGACGCGGAGTCAGCCGAATTCAGCTCTGCTCATCATCCTTAGATCACTCTACCAAAGTCGCCAGCCATGTGGTGCGGATGCCCTGCACATCAAAGCATTTGCTGCAAACTGGCAACTCTGTTGTCATGCTTTGGGGCGGGCGTCGTGATCGTGACGTCCGCCGGACAGGCGGCTTTCGCACAAGAAGCACCGCAGAATTTGTTTGGTGTTGTGGTCAGAAACTCGGTCATCGAAGATCGATTCCGAAGGACTCGCAACGAAGAAGAACCTGTCGCCAAGATGCTTCTCAATACCAACGTCACGGGAATGCAATCCACGGTCACCGAAACTCGCCTGCGGATCGTGCCGGACGAAACTTCCCTGAAGTTCGAACTGCAGAGCTCGGGCGACGTCAACAGCCAGACGACCGGATACAATCCTCAGGCCACAGTAGAAAGTGTGGGCAACCATCATTTTGACGTGACGAAACCTTTGTGGTTCGATGGTTCTGTGTTTCTCACTCAGCCGGCTTATGGAACAATTCAGGCATCCCAAATGCCGCGCCGAGTCCAAAGCACCGCAGGAGCCGCAATGCCGTTGTTGGGGCGTTTGACGGACAGCGTGGCCTGGAATCAGGTCTGGCGTCGGACTCCTGAGATCAATCGCGTCGTGGCAGCAGATGTCTCGCGCGATGTGCTCCCGAAAATTGACCGCATTGTTGACGCCAACGTTGCAAAGCTGCAGCGTGACTGGAAAGCGATGCAACAAAACGTCGCCTCGGCATTTCACCTTAAACGCCTGAACTGGGCGGCGCGTTCCGGAAACGATTCCGTTGTCATGTGGGCAAGGAATGATCAGACGTCGCCTGTAAGTGGCGTGGCTTCTGTTCCGCAGGAGGCACGGACCCTGCGTTCGGAAGAAGCGGTTGCGGTTTTTCTCTCCGAGAACGCCGTCAACCTGCTGCTGTCGCGGTATTTTCCGGCCGATCTTAAACTGACAGACACGCAGTTGCAAAAGCTGCAGCCTGCAAAAAAAGACAAGCCCTCCAACGGCCAATTTTCTCTGCTGCAAGTCGCCGATTTTCTGTCGGCCGCGGCGCGCGCGGAACCGGCTGAGGCAGTTTTGTTCACGATTGAATTTGCTCCACAAGATCCGGTGCAGATTCGGTTCGCAAACGGCGACATTCGGCTGATTTCGACCTTCCAGATTCATCCCAAACTGGGTGCTTCCAGTGGCTGGATGACGACGACTTTCCACATGCGCGGCAAACGGCTGTCGGCCGAGCACTGGACGATCGCGGTGCGAAATGTGGAGGTTGGTGAAGGTTCGTCTTCAGCGGAGGAAGTTGCCGTCGGCACAGATCCCATCCAGGAGCTTACGATTCCCATAACTCCGGAGGCTGGCGGAACCACTTTCACAGCCGAAGGGCCTGTGACGACGGTTCAGGCGGGGACCGTCTGGATGCCAATTGTTCGCAATGCGGCACAATCGCTTGCTGAAAAAATCCCGCCTGTCAAACTGCCGCTGGAATTTGACGGTTCAGAATTTGTCCCTGAATCCCCGGCATTCCGCCTTGGCAAAATTGATTCGGCCAATGGAATGCTGCGAATAGGTTTAAAAGTTGTGGAATCCAAGCCCGCTGCAACAACGTCGTCCGCACGGTGAGCCTGAAGGAAGGCTGGCTTTGGCAGGATGACTATGGCAAGTACCGTTGCAGTCCGTGGATGGTTCCGGGCGTCTTTCTTTTTTAGAACATTAGAACAAAGGGGTTTTCGATGAAGTGTTTTTTTTGTGCTCTGGCTTGTATCGCCGCCTGCATGGGTTTCGTCTCCTCCGCGGCAGCGGCGGATGAAGCGCCGGCTGTTTACAAAGTGAAGTTTGAAACCAGCGGCGGTGACTTCATAATTGAAGTCAATCGCGAATGGGCTCCAGTTGGCGCAGATCGTTTTCATGAACTGGTCACCAGGGGCTTCTTCGACGAATGCCGATTCTTCCGCGTTGTTCCTGACTTCATGGTCCAGTTTGGGATCAACGGCGATCCGGCCGTTCAAAAAGAGTGGCGCGATGCGAAGATCAAAGATGACAAAGTGACGCAGTCCAATAAACGCGGCTACATCACGTTTGCGACCTCGGGCCCGGATTCTCGCACGTCGCAGGTCTTCATCAACTTCAAGGACAATAAGTTTCTCGACCGCATGGGATTTGCCCCGTTCGGTCAGGTTGTTGAAGGCATGGACGTTGTCGAAAAGATCTACTCAGAAGACGGCGAAAGTCCGGATCAGTCTTCGATTCAGAGCGATGGCAATGCTTACCTGAAGAAGTCGTTCCCAAAGCTCGACTACATTAAAAAGGCAACCATTGTGGCGGATGAAGTGAAGGCTGAAGCAAAGGATGAAGCAAAGTAGTTGGCCATATGAACCCCCGAGTTGAACTCGGGGGCGTTTGGGGCAAGTGAGGCTGGTATGTTCTCGACCGGCTGATCGGCCCCTGGTCAGTCGATCTCAAACAGGACATTTCAATGTTTCGACTCTGCCCTCGCCTTGTGCTTTCTTTGGTCGTGCTGACAACCGGTCTGACTGCTCATGCGGAAGAACGTGTCGGTGAAAAATCTGTGGTCGCATCACCAGCAGATAGCAAACGCTACGAAAAGCGGCCCGACCATGATCCGAATGGAATCGGAAAATTTTACATGGGACGCGAGATCGCGCATGTGATGGGGTTTGCAGGTGCCGAATGGTTGGAACGATCGAGCCGTGAAGAAGAGGAACGCCTGACACTGCTCGTTCGCTCCCTGCATCTGAAGCCTGGCGAGATCGTGGCCGACATTGGAGCCGGCAGCGGCGTAATTTCGATGCGGATGTCTGAACTGTTGCTGCCTGATGGAAAAGTCATGGCCGTGGACGTTCAGAAGGAAATGCTCGATCGCCTGCAGGAGAATTGCGAAACTGTCGGGGTTCGAAATGTAGAACCTGTCCTGGGAACTCAGGACAGCACCGGCCTGCTAGACGCCAGCGTAGACATGGCCATCATGGTTGACGTGTACCATGAGTTTGAATTTCCATATGAGATGCTGAAAGATATCTCGCGAGCAATGAAGCCGGGCGGCCGGGTGGTGTTTGTGGAGTATCGCAAAGAAGACCCGACGGTGCCGATTAAGGAAGTCCACAAAATGTCACAGGCTCAGGTTCGCCGGGAGGCTGAGCAGCCTGAGTTCGGTCTGAAGTGGACGGAGACGATTCACGTGTTGCCGCGCCAGCATATTCTGGTATTCACAAAACAGCAGTAGCTCGGTGACAGCAGTGGTTCAGTGGCAGCTGCAGTGAGAAGCATGCGGAGTGATTGCAGACGCTCCGCGAGAAGAAGCTGGTGACGACAGTGACTCGTGACGATATTTTTTCGCTACCCATGAGCAGAGTCGGTGACTTTCAGTTTGACGAGCATGTCGTGCAGGTTTTTCCCGACATGATCGCTCGTTCGGTTCCCGGCTATGCGTCGATTTTGTCGATGATCGAACAGCTGGCCGCAAGGTTTGTCCGCCCTTCCTCCACGGTTTGGGATCTTGGCTGTTCGCTGGGCGCGGCGACGCGATTGATCCGTCGAAGATCGCCGCTCAACTGCGTTGTGCATGCGGTCGACAGTTCTGCGGCGATGATCGAACGGCTGAGAATTTTGCTCGCCGAATCCGGCGAAGAGGGCTGTCCGGTAGAACTGCACGAATCTGATCTGCAGGCTGTCGAAATTCATGACGCATCTTTTGTCGTCCTGAATTTGACTCTTCAGTTTGTGCCGGCGGAACGACGCATGGCCGTGATTCAGCAGATCTATGATGGACTTCTGCCCGGCGGTGCTTTGCTGTTGTCCGAGAAACTTTGTTTCGAGGACCTTCACCAGCAAGCTTTGCTGACCGACCTGCATCACGACTTTAAGCGGGCCAACGGCTACAGCGATCTTGAGATCGCTCAGAAGCGGACCGCGATCGAAAATCGCCTGATTCCCGAAACGATGGAGACTCACGTCCAGCGACTGAAGCAGGCCGGCTTCACAACCGTGGCCCCATGGTTTCAATGTTTCAACTTCGCGTCGATTCTGGCTGTCAGGTAATTGTGCAGGACTAAGGATCGCTCGATCAATAAGTGTCTGATCGTTGCCTTTCGCTCCGCGAAAGATCGCTACTTTCGCGGAGCGAAAGGCGACACTTATTGATCGAACGAGACTAAACGCAGTCGTGTGTTTTCACGGACGCTGGCTGAGTTCCGTGAACTCCTGAGTGACGCGATCCCATTCTCCGGTCAGCGCCGTTAATACATCGGGCTTCGTGGACGACACATCCTGCTGCTCCGCTCGATCCGATGTCAGGTCATAAAGTTCCCACGGCTGATCCTTTGCCGCAACAATCTTCCACTGCCCCATCCGCATGGCTCGATTGCCTTCATGCAGCCACCACAAAGATTGATGAGCTGCCGCCGTTTCATTTTTGAACGAAGTCGTAAGGCTGCGTCCGGGTGAAGGAGGAACTTCAGCGCCTTGCCAGGTGAGCGGAAATTTTCCGTCGGCCAGTTCCACAATGGTCGGCACGAGATCAATCACATGTCCCGGCATGTGGCGGAGTTCACCCCGAGCTGCAATACCGGCCGGCCAGTGGGCGATCAATGGCGTGGAGATTCCGCCTTCGTGAACCCACGTTTTATGGCGACGATGCGGAGTATTGCAGACGGTCGACCAGCCTGGTCCAAGACACAAATGAGTAGCCGCTGACCCGGGCGGTGCCTCAGGATCGTGCCCGTCGTCTCGCACCATCATTTCTGCCGAAGCGCCGTTGTCCGAAAGAAACAGGATCATGGTGTTTTCGAACGCGTTCATAGTGCGAAGCTGAGCGATCACGCGGCCTATTTCCTGATCCATGCGATCCACCATGGCCGCATGAATGGCCATTTTGGTCGCCTGAAACGTTTTCTGCGATTCCGTCAGGTCAGTCCATGGAAGCGGACGAGTCACCTCATCGGGACCGAATTGCTTCACCTGTTCCGGAAAGGCATAGGGCGGTCCGAGGTTTCGTTCCGTTTGACTGAGAGCACCATTCACCAGACTTAGAGACAGCTGCTTTTTCCATCGCGCGTCGCGGATCTTTTCCCAGCCTTCCTGGTATTGGTCGGCATATTTGGCAATGTCCTGCGGCAACGCCTGCAATGGGAAATGAGGTGCCGTGAAGGCGATGTATTGAAAGAACGGCTGCTCGGAATGAGTCTGAGCATGATCGGCCAAACAGCGAATCGCATGATCGGCAATCGCGACCGACGAATAGTAGCTATCTTCCAATTTCACGGCGGGAAGCGGACGTCCATCTTCCTGATGCTGATTTGGACGAAAAAATCGTCCCTGGTCCTGGAGCTCATAACTTTTGTCAAAGCCTCCTTCGCGGGGCGTTCCATCGATATGCCATTTGCCCGAATAGTAGGAGCGGTATCCGAGTGGTTTCAACAGATGCGGCAGCAGCGGAGCCCAGACCGGGCGGCGGGATTTGGGCCCGTTTCCGCCCGGAACCGTCGGCAGGGCATCGCGATGGATTTGCTGCGGATAATAGCCCGTCAGAAGTGCTGCACGCGTGGGCCAGCAGCGAGCTGTGTTGTAAAATGATGTGTAACGTAGACCATCAGCGGCCAGCTGATCAAGATTCGGAGTGGAGATTTCGCTGCCGTAACAGCCCGGGTCGGAGTACCCCAGATCGTCCGCCAGAATCACGAGGACATTCGGCCGAGTCGATTTTTCTAACGCAGAGTTTGCAGACACCGAGTTTTTTGGCGATGGTTCACCAGCCTCAACAATAGGGCAATAGCTGGCAGCCAGCGTCAGCATGAGGATAAAAAATCGATAGCTCACGGTGGCGGGTTCCTTCATCAGAAAGTGTTTGTCGAGGACAATGCGTTCGTCTTTGGAAGAGTCGCCTGTTCGCTCAGTACACCCATGCTAACGAAAAGCGGCATGGAAATTCGAGTCAACTGGTATCTGTGTTTCTTTTGCCGCTGTTGTCACATCGTATTTGATGAGGAGTGCAGAAACTTCGAATGGCTATTTCAGACCTTGCTGCTGGCGCGCTGTCGATTACTCTTGCCGAGGAAACGCTTACCCTGTTGTCTCAGCGAGCCGTCTGGTGGGCAGCTCAGAAGACGCTTTTTGTTGCTGATCTGCACTTTGGCAAGGAAGCCACCTTTCGTGCGGCCGCGATTCCGATTCCCGATCAGACAGCGCAGAACCTGAGGCGACTCACTTCAGCCATCGATGCAACTCAGGTCGAACGACTGGTGATCCTGGGTGATCTGATTCACGCTCGTCGTGGTCGCTGCGAAAAAACGTTCGCTCTGATTTCCCAGTGGAGAGCGGCTCAAGCGGAACTGAAGATTGATCTGGTGCGAGGCAATCACGACGACTCGGCCGGAGATCCTCCTTCAGAGTGGCGCATTGACTGTGAGTCAGAGCCGCGGACCATGCCGCCATTTCAGTTACGTCACCATCCGAAAAGTGTTTCAGGCCATGTTGTGCTTGCCGGGCATCTGCATCCGACAGTGCGGCTTTCCGGTCCTGCTCGCGATTCACTGAAGCTGCCATGCTTCCTGCTGCGGGATGGCGTTTTCAACCTGCCTGCGTTCAGCGGTTTTGTGGACGGAGCGGTGATTCGGCCGCTTCCCGGGGATCGCGTGTTTGGGATTTGTGAAGAGGCCGTGATTCAGTTGCGGTAATTTCTGCAAAGCGGCTTGCGCTTAGAAAGGCCGGAAGCGGCATTAGTTGATTTGAGATTTGAGATTTGCGATTTGAGAGTTGAGATTTGAGATTTGAAAACTGAGAACTGAAACACCTGGGCCGGACCTGATGATTCGATCAGATTTGCGGGTTCGTTGTGTTGTTTCGACCGCGGGAATATGTTGCTCGACAGCCACAGGGAAACACCTATATGCAATTCGCGCAGAAAAAAGACGGCGGGCTATGTTTCCCGAAAACAGCTTTTAACACACCAGTCAAAAATCGTTATTGCACCAGTGATTTGCAAAGCTGTCTCCATTGGAACCGAATCCATGTCAACCACCAAGACGTCTGCTGCTGACTCCGTACTGGACGAGATTCGATCGACCATCGCCTCGTTTGAATCGCTCCGCGGAGCGGGCAACAGTCATCGGGATGTCGGCGGAACAAGATCCGGCCCGGCTGCTGTCAATCCTTTTGCTTCCCTGCTGGCCTCATCTGGGGTCTTTCAGGACGAGGAAAAGGCGACGCCCCCAATCCCTGCACCCGCAGCGATGGCTCGG
Source organism: Planctomycetaceae bacterium (assembly GCA_041688565.1). Classification (GTDB taxonomy): domain Bacteria; phylum Planctomycetota; class Planctomycetia; order Planctomycetales; family Planctomycetaceae; genus SXXK01. The sequence goes on along the minus strand of JBDNHX010000479.1, from coordinate 13,587 downwards.
TCCCGAGTTACGGCCGTGGCGACTTCGTCCTCGGGGGGGCTTCAGGAATCACTGGAAGAAGACACAATCACACAGTCGCAGTTTCGCAGAATGCCTGCAGTGGCCAGCGACGACGCGGCTACAAACCTCGCAGTTCCTCGATCAATGATGTCCGTTCGGGCCGTGGACAAGACGGCAAAGATCATGATCGTGGACGACGAACCATTGAACGTCATGACATTTCGTCAGCATCTCAAGATGGAAGGCTACGAGCGATTTGTAACCACCAGCGATGCTCGCGAAGCACTGCACATGCTGCGAAACGAGCGGCCGGATGTTCTGCTGCTCGACATTCGCATGCCGGTAGTCAGTGGTCTTGATATCCTGCGAGTCGCAGGACTGGATCCGGTCCTGCAGCACATTCCTGTTTTGATTTTGACCGCGGCTTCAGATCCGGCCACGCGTAAGCAGGCTCTGGATCTGGGAGCGAGCGACTTTCTGCAGAAGCCAATTGATCCGAATGAATTGCTGCCTCGCGTACGCAACGCCATCGTGATCAAAAAACATTACGACATGGCTTCAAGTGAAGCGGCCCGTCTTGAGCAGCAGGTCGAACGTCGAACTCGGCAGCTGGAAGCGACCCGCCAGCAACTGATTCTGTGTCTCGCCCGGGCGGCCGAGCATCGTGACAACGATACTGGAAATCACGTCATTCGTGTGGGACGATATACGACCATCATTGCCAGGCAGATGGGCTATCCTGAAAACCGTCTTGAAATGCTGGAGCAGGCGGCTCAGCTTCACGACGTGGGCAAGATTGGAATTCCGGACTCCATTCTGTTCAAACCTGGCAAGCTGGGTTTTGATGAATATGAGCTGATGAAAAGACATTGTGCACTCGGACGACAGATCATTGAGCCGATCTCTGAGAAGGAATGGAACATCCTGAAGACGCACACTCGCATAGGCGAAAGCATGCTTCATGTGCGCTCGTCGTCCCTGCTGATGCTGGCCGCGCGAATTGCGCAGACGCATCATGAACGCTGGGACGGCAAAGGTTATCCGCTCGGTTTGCTCGGAGAAGACATTCCTCTGGAAGGCCGTATCGTGGCCGTTGCGGACGTCTTCGATGCGTTGTCCAGCAAGCGTCCTTACAAAGATCCGTTTCCTCGTCAGAAGTGTTTTGACATCCTTCGCGAAGGGCGTGGAACTCAATTTGACCCGGCCGTCATCGATGCGTTTTTCGACTGTTCGGAAGAAATCGTCGAAATTCAGCTGCTGCTGATGGATGAAGAAGACCGGATTCCAAAGGGCGAATGGGAAAATGTTGCCAAGGCCGCGCTGACAACATAAGAGCATTTGGCCGGTTAATTGCCGGAACGTTTCTGGGTCATTGAAGTTGTCACGCGTTGGAATACTCCCCAGGATCCAGGGGGATAAGCTTCAATTCCCAGAGAGTACCGCTCATTGTACATTCCCGGGATGGGAACTCGAATTGTCGCCACAAATCTCAGCGTGCCGCCAGATGTTGAGACCTCACACCAGGTTGCTCAAAAAACAGGCCGCACTGCGGAGTGGATTGCTGATGTCACCGGCGTGCGCAGTCGTCACGTCTCGCCCTGCATGAAGGACCCGGCGGTGCTTGCAGCGCAGGCCGCGCGACCTCTGATCGCAACGCATGGAGCTCCCGACTGCGTGATCTATTGTGGTGCCATTCCGCGGCAGATGCTGCCGGATCTTTCGGTGTTTGTGCATCGCGAGCTGCGCTTAAAAGCGACACCTGCCTTTTCGGTCAATATGGCGTGTCTCTCATTTGTTTCGGCGCTCATCACCGCAGACGCTTTGATTCAGCGAGGTCTCTATCGACGAGTGCTCTTGTGTGTCGCTGAACTGGCATCACGGGGACGAAATTTCAACGAACCGGAATCCGCGTCATTGCTTGGCGATGGGGCTGCGGCGGTACTGATTGAACACGTGGATGGACCGTCCTGCATTCGCCACAGCCATCTGGAAACGTGGTCAGAAGGAGCCGACCTGGCAGGCCTGCGCGGTGGCGGAACAATGCGCGAGCCTGACGATCCGGAAACCAAAGCTGACGACCATCGTTTTTTTATGCTGGGCGACCAGCTGTTGCGGGTGACCGTTCCGCGCCTGCGCACATTCCTGGATAAGTTTATTAAAGACTGCGGTGTGGAACAGGAGAACATTCAGCTGATCGTTCCGCATCAGCCTTCGGGCCCCGCTTTGCGGTTACTGACGCGATGGGGTTTTGAAGAGTCACGTGTGATCAATATCATCAGCCGTTATGGAAACTGTGTGGCCGCATCCATGCCGATGGCGCTTGCGACTGCATCAAGCGAAGGGCGACTGCATCGAGGCGACAACGTCCTTCTGCTGGGGACAGCCGCCGGGATCTCATTGGGGGCAGCGATGCTCGTATGGTAGACGATTGGTTGCTCAGAATTGCCCGTAAAGAACTGGGCGCGGACCGGCTGAAGATCCTTGTCACCGGCGGCACTGGTTTCGTCGGTTCCCGGCTTGCCGCGACTCTTGCTGCTGCCGGTCACAATGTGACAGTCTGCGGCAGAAATCGGTATCGGTACCCAGCACTTTTGTCGGGTTTGACATGCGTGGAAGCCGATCTGACGGATCAAAATGCCATCGCGGAATTGTGCCGGGACTGTGATCTTGTTTATCACGCAGGAGCCCGTTCTTCACCTTGGGGTACGCAGGCTGAATTTCATGCGGCGAATGTTGTCGGAACTCAGAATGTTGTCGATGGCTGTCTGAAGCACTGTGTTCCAAGACTGGTCCATGTATCGTCCACGGCCATTTTTTTTGAGTACACCGACAAGCTTCGTATTGCCGATCATGACCCGCTTCCGGCACGGTTTTGTTGTGAGTACGCCGAATCCAAGGCCGCCGCAGAAACGGTCGTGCAGCAGGGTTTTGCAGATGGCTTGAACGTCATCACAATTCGCGCCCGAGCTGTGTTTGGGCCCGGTGACAACGCCCTGCTGCCTCGGCTGATTGAGGCCGCTCGCCAAAATCGACTGCGTCAGATTGGCGACGGCAGCAATACGATTGATATGACGTACGTCGACAATCTTGTGTCGGCCCTGCTGCAGGCCGCGCGGCGTGGGCCTGCGGGAACCGTCTGCACAATTACCAATGACGAACCGATCCAGCTTTGGCCGCTTCTGACGAGTGTCCTGCAGCAGCTTCAGATCGCCTCATCGTTGCGACGCGTTCCAAAATCGGTTGCCATCGCAGCCGCCCGTTTTTTGGAATGGCAACACAGGCTTCTGAAACGACCGGGTGAACCGGTCATGACGCAGTATGCTGTCGGTCTGTTGTCTCGCACGCAGACATTCGATCTGACGGCAGCCCGTGAGTCGTTGAATTATCAGCCTGTTGTCAGCATGCAGGATGCCGTTCGGGCAACCCTGAAAGCGATCGCCATGAAAGATGAGACCAACGCAAATCAGTCGGTGTCGTTGAAGATGTTCAGCACAGGATTCACGTCCCATCCTGCGCACCTGGCAGAACATGGAGCTGCTCGAGGCCGGGTGATTCGCTTCCATGCGATGTTTGCACTTCTTGAGCATCCGACCGAAGGACTGACTCTGTTCGATACAGGTTACGCGCCGCGATTCTTTGAAGCCACACGGCAATGGCCGTATCGGCTGTATCGCTGGACAACGCCCGTGGCGACATGCGACGAGCTTTCCGTCTCCGCGATACTTAGACGCAACGGCATTGAACCGGGTTCTATACGGCGGATCATCCTGTCTCACTTTCACGCCGATCATGTGTGTGGCCTGAAGGACTTTCCCCAGGCCGAAGTCCTGACGTCCGCGCGAGCCTGGCACGCAGTGCAGGGAAAACGCGGTTTTGCAGCAGTGAAGCGAGCGATCCTGCCCGATCTGTTTCCAGCCGATCTGCCCCAGCGACTGCGTCTGATTGAACATTTTCATGACCCGGGATTTGGGCCATTCGAATCGACTCATGATGTCTTCGGAGACGGCAGCGTGCGGATGGTCAACCTGACTGGGCACGCATTCGGCCAGATCGGACTTCTGGTTCAGCAGGCAAACCATCGATCTCTGCTGGCCGCCGATGCCGCGTGGACCAGTCGTGCCATCAGAGAAAACCTGCCCGCCACATGGGGATTTCGTCTGGTGGCTGCATCAGCAAAGGAAGCACGGGCCAGTCAGCAGAAGCTGCACGAGTTGTTCCTGAGATTTCCGATCGAAATCATTCCTACGCACTGCCCGGAAGTTGCGGCTCGATATGGATTCGATCCAGAAGTGGATCGGCTTCTGCAAGGCAGCCACGTTTCGACGGGACCTGCGGAATGAGAATTCTGCTGACTGGAGCACGAGCACCTGCGGCGCTGGACCTGTCACGCCGCTTCCATGCGGCCAGGCATTCGGTCTTCGTGGCCGACAGTCTGCGTTTTGGAATGACGATGTTTTCTCGATTCGCCAGAGGCCGCTTTTTGCTGCCTCGTCCAGTCGATTCTCCGCCGGCATATGTTTCTGCGCTGCGAGATCTGATCGTCAGGCATCAGATTGACCGGCTGATCCCCACCTGCGAAGAAGTGTTTTATCTCAGTCGATATCGAGAGCAGTTTCCGTGCGACGTCTTTGTGGATGATTTTGAAAAGCTCGCCGCGATTCACAACAAATTCGTGTTCTCGCAAAATGCAGGAAACCAGTTTGCAGCAGTGCCCGAAACTCATTTGCTGGAACATCCTGATCACTGCCGCAGGTTTGTGTCAGAAAGCGCAGACTGGGTTTTCAAGCCGGTGTTTTCCAGATTTGCCACACGAACCATGATCGGGCCTCAGCCGGGTCACCTGACAGGAATTCGCCCCACCGCGAAAGATGCCTGGGTGGCTCAGCGACGTGTGCGAGGTCAGGAGTACTCAACTTACAGCGTCACAAAATCCGGCCGGCTGCTGGCCCATGCGTGCTATGTTTCGCGATATAAAGCCGGTCAGGGTTCGGGCATTTATTTCGTTCCCGTGAAGTCTCCGAAGATTGAAAGCTTTGTTCGGTGCTTTGTGGAACAATCACAGTTCACTGGCCAAATCGGTTTTGATCTCATCGAAGACAATGCCGGTAATCTCTTTGCGATTGAAGGGAACCCTCGAGCCACCAGTGGAGTTCACCTGTTTTCAAAAACGGATTGCCTGACGGATGCGTTGACGACGGATTCTGAAGGTCTGATTGTGCCGTCGGAAGAGACTCCTGTGATGGTTGAGTTTGCGATGCCGTTCTGGGGACTTCTGGATGCCGCTCGTCGACGATGCCCTGGCCAGTTTGTCAGCGATGTGCTGGGTTCGCGATCTGCGTCATTTTCGCTCGCGGACCCACTGCCCTCATTGGCTTTGCCTGTGTCATTTTTGGAACTCGCCTGGATCGCAGCAACCCAGCGCTGCTCGCTTCTGAAGGCATCGACACTGGACATTGAATGGAACGGAGAATCTTTGTGAAGGCGGAGACGTTTCATGGCCGGACGATTGAGCTGTGTGACAAATCGTCCGTCGACGCGTTTGGCTGGTCGCAGCCTGAGTCGGACAAACAACGATTGCTCAAGAAGCTCCTGCAGACGCGTTCGTCAGCCTTTGTGAAAAATGTGGATACCGACATTTGGGCGGCGAGGATCGGTGATCATGTTTTCCCGGTGACCGTCAGCGATGGCCAATATGGTAACTCGTGGGTATGTTCACCGTACAATGCAACCATCACCTATCCGCTGGATGAACTGCGAGAAGTCAACAACGCGATCCTCCGCAAAGGTCTGGCGGGGCTCATCCGCTCTTTCGCCCCGCTGTTGAAGGCGGCAAAAATCAATCACGTCGTGGGCGTCAATAACTGGCTGTTGTCCACGAACCTATATCCGACGTGGGACGGCGAGGGTGTGGAACAGCTGACGGCTGAGCTCTGTTCGCGATGGCCGCAGCATGCGATTCTGTTTCGATCGCTGAATCGCGTCAGCAATGGGCCGTTGCTGGAACGCCTGCAGGCAAACGGTTATTTGCTGGCCCCGAGTCGGCAGGTGTATCTGTGCTCGGATCTGTCAGCTGCCGCGCGACGGCAGAATTCTGAAATCGATCGGGCACTGCTCAGGCGGCAGACGAAGTACCGGGTTGTTTTCGACGACACAATTCAGGACAGTGATATCCCAAGAATTGTCGAGCTTTACGATCACCTGTATCTGCAAAAATACTCTGTCCACAATCCTCAGTTTACAGAAGAGCTGATCCGTGTGTGGCGTCAGACGGGCTTTATGAAACTTCTTGGGCTGCGGAACCGGAACGACATCCTCGACGGGATTGTTGGCTGTTTTGCCATGGACGGAGTCATGACCACGCCGCTTCTGGGCTACGATCTGAAATTGCCCCGTCAGTTGGGCCTTTATCGACTTCTGACGGTTTTGGTCTTTCGGGAGGCGCAGGAATCGGGGCAGCTGCTGAACCTGAGCGCCGGAGCGGCCCAATTCAAAAGGCATCGGGGCGGCGAGGCTGAACTGGAATTTTCGGCGATTTTTGTCAAACATCTGTCGTTCGCCCGGCAGGCCGTCTGGAAGTCGCTGGCTGCGTTGCTGACGCATGTGGGAGCTCGGATTCTGCAGGCCTATCAACTTTAGGGCATTAGCGGGACGGAAGTCACCCGACCTTTGACCAGTCTTCATTCGCAGATATTGCAGGATTCCCGGTTGTGGCCGGTCGCAGATCGGAATGGATGTCAGCTTTCCTGGAGGTTAGGGTAAAAAACGCTGGCATTTTTTGGTGAATTCTGGCAAAAAACGGTGTGACGTATTGTGATGCGATTCCGCCGGAGTGATTTAGTCGCTCGCGTTCGCAATAGTCGCGACCAAACTCAGGTCTCAGGTTTTGATCGATTTGTTCTTTCCGGAGGTAATCATTAAACGATCTCGTCCAGCAGCAGCTCCCCCTCAGAGCAATTTGCCGCGCATGAATGAGCGGATTCGCATTTCACCAATTCGAGTAGTGAGTGCGACAGGGGAGATGTTAGGTGAAATGGAAACCGCAGTTGCTCTGCGGATGGCCCAGGATGAAGGTTTGGACCTTGTAGAGGTCAGCCCGGAGGCTCGACCTCCCGTTTGTCGAATCATGAATTATGGGAAGGTAATTTATGAACGGCAGAAAAAATCGAGCGGTCCAAAACAACATAAAACTCAGTTGAAGCAACTGCGATTGCGTGCGAAGACCGGCCAGAATGACATTGATGTCAAGATTCGGCAGGCTCGCGATTTTCTGTCACGGCGTGACAAAGTAAAAATCAACGTCATGTTCAAGGGGCGTGAAAATGCGCACCACGAACGTGGTATGGAAATGCTTCAGGAAGTCGTCAAGAAACTGGAAGACGTTGCAACAGTAGAGCAGGCACCACGCATGGAAAGTGGCAAGATGATGTCAGTGATGCTGACTCCCATTAAGCACTAAGTCGTCTGAAGCATTGCAATACTCACGAGGGCACGTTCAAAACGTGCCCTCTGTCATTCGTACCGCCTGTCAATCAAGGAACGGGAAAACGAACACCATGAATCGACTTATTCTTCTGCCGTTGACCTGCGTCGTGATATGTGGCTGTGGCGAAGGCCCGGAACCCCTGGTTTCGGAAACTGTCGTTGCCGACACGGTTCAACCCGCAACGGCCGTCGTGGCCGTGGCAGACACTGCGATCCAGAAACCCAAGGAGGAAGCCATGACCCAGGAATCTGCACCCACGGAATACAACACACTGACCGAGTTCGAAAAATACGTGATCCTCGAAAAAGGTACTGAACGCGCGTTTGTCGGGGAATACACCGATCTGAAAGATCCGGGGACGTATATCTGCCGACGCTGCAACGCTCCACTTTACAAGTCTGACGACAAGTTCAGCAGCGACTGCGGCTGGCCCAGTTTTGACGATGAAATTAAGGGCGCCGTTGAGGAGACGACCGACGCCGACGGGCGTCGCACAGAAATCACCTGCAAAGCCTGCGGCGGCCATCTTGGACACGTGTTTAACGGCGAAGGCTTCACGGCAAAGAACACACGCCATTGCGTCAATTCGGTCTCGATGAAGTTTGTCCGTGAAGGTGAAAAACTGCCTCCGGTCGTCTCGATCACTCGGTAATGATGTCGCGAACCGTCTTGCCGCCAGGGATCATCGGCAGCACATGTTCCTGGTACGGACAGATGACGTCCAGCAGGTACGGTTCTTTGCTGCTGAGCATTTCGGCCAGTGCCTTTGGGAATTCCGCCTTGCTGCGGACCTGCTTCGCTTGAAGGCCGTAGGCCTTTGCGATGGCAACGAAGTTGGGGAACGTGTCGACCGGCATGCTTCCGTCGCCTTCGCCCATAGCTTCCGGATGATCCACCGGGCCAAGATAAGTGTGAGCTCGGCGACCCGACATAAACCGGTCTTCCCACTGCACCACCATGCCGAGATGCTGGTTGTTCAGCAGCAGGATTTTGACTGGCAGGCTTTCGCAATGCAGCGTCGCCAGTTCCTGGATGTTCATCTGGAACGAGCCGTCTCCATCGATATCCACAACCAAGGCGTCCGGATGGGCTGTCTGAACGCCCATCGCGGCCGGCAGGCCGAAGCCCATGGTTCCCAAACCAGAACTGCTCAGCCAGCGGCGAGGTTTGTCGAACTTGTAATACTGTGCGGCCCACATCTGATGCTGGCCCACGCCCACGGTGATGTAGGTGTCTCGGTCCCGAGTCTGGCGGCACAATTCGTCAATCGCGTACTGCTGCTGAATGGCATCGCCGGCGTCGTTGTATCGCAGCGGGAACTTCGCCTTCCAGCCAGCGATCTGATGATTCCATTCCGTCAGGTCGGGAATGTCTTCTTTAGTAAGAGCGGCATTCAGGGCAGCCAAAGCCTCTTTCACATCCGCGTGAATCGGGATATGCGCTTCTTTGTTCTTGTGAATTTCTGAAGGGTCGATATCGATATGCACGATTTTGCCGTGCTTGGCGAACTCTTCCAGCTTTCCAGTCACGCGGTCATCGAAGCGAACGCCGAAGGCCAGCAGCAGGTCAGATTGGTCAACCGCATAATTTGCATAGACAGTTCCATGCATTCCCAGCATGTGCAGCGACTGTGGATGGGTCCCGGGAAATACGCCGAGGCCCATGACAGTCATGGCAACAGGGATGCCGGTCTTTAAAGCAAACCTGGTCAGCTCTTCAGACGCTTCGCTCTGAATGCAGCCACCGCCCACATAGAGAACCGGTCGTTTGGAACGACGCACGGCCGCAAGCACCTGTCGCACCTGTTCAGGAGCGATCGCGCGAACTTCCGGACGATAGCCGGGCAGGTTCATCGGAGGATCAAAGTCGACTTCGTTCAGCGGCATCACGTCCAGCTGAACGTCTTTCGGCACGTCAATCAGAACGGGGCCTGGACGACCGGTAGACGCGATATGAAACGATTCCTTCACGATTCTCGCGATGTCGCGAATGCTCGTGATCATATAATGGTGCTTCGTGATGGCTCGACAAACTTCGACCATCGGCGTTTCCTGGAAGGCATCACTTCCAATGACCGACTGAGGCACCTGGCCTGTGATGGCGATCAGCGGAATGCTGTCCAGTTTTGCATCGGCAATGCCGGTCACGAGGTTTGTGGCCCCGGGACCGCTGGTTGCCATGCAGACGCCCACTTTGCCGGTCGACCGCGCGATGCCCTGAGCAGCAAAGCAGCCGCCCTGTTCATGGCGCGGCAGAATGGTGCGAATGTTTTCACGCTGCTCACGCAGTGCCTGATGGAGCGGCATGCTGCATCCGCCCGGATAGGCGTAGATTGTGTCGGTTCCGAGTCTGACGAGCATCTCGATCAGAATCTGAGCCCCATTAATAGTCTGAGTCGCTTTTTCGACGGTAGCCAACGTCGTCACCCTTATTCTAAATGTTCATCTGGACAAAGAAATCGGCACAATTTTGCCAACTGTCAGTCTTTCGCTGATCCACAAAACACGGGGGCAAAAGACTTTTGAGTGCCGTTTGGAATACTTCGGTTGTTTCCCTGACCGGCAATCACACGCAGGAAGCTGCGTTGCCGGTTCAATAGTGTATGTTTCTGCCGGTCTGCATTCGATCCTGATTTTGTGCAGATTCACCCGAATCACACAAACTGGAAGACCCAGCCGGAACCGCCAGAGTTCACTTTGGCCGGGCAACCGGCTGATCCGCCGCAGCCGGGGCCGTTTCAGTCAGGTTTTTCTGAGAATTCCCCCTGTCCGGGGCAATGGTCGTCGCTCCGTCGAGGTCTGTATGAAACTCGCTTTGCCTCAGAAAGAAATTTGGACTGGCAAACCGGTTGTCTTTCGGTCAGCAGACTGTTGATTTAATCAGCCGCAATGCGCTAGCTGCGGGTGACTGTGAAAAACAGGAAAAATACCCGCGGCTAGCGCCTTGCGGCTCACGATTGTGACTAAATCAACAGTCGGCCAGTGACTCTCAGATCAGTTCAGTCGTAATAGAGCTCCTGAAATCGCCGCTGGATTTCTTCGGGCGTGATCGCTTCAGTGCGAGACGCAATGGACCATACATGGCCCCATGGGTCTGTCACGGTGCCGCTGCGATCACCATAGAACTGTTCACATAGCGGTCGAAGCTCCGTCGCCCCGGCTGCAATCGCTCGCGCAAAAACGGCATCGGCATCTGCCACATACACCAGCAGACTGACGGTCGTGCCGCCGCGGCTTTGAGGACCAAGGAATTCCAGCTCCGGATGTTCGTCGGCGATCATGACCTTCGACGTGCCAATCTGGATTTCTGCGTGGCCGATTCGACCATCCGGAGCAGTCAGCCTTAACTGCTCCGTTGCCCCAAAAGCTTTGACATAAAAATCGATCGCCGCACTTGCCTCACGAATTAACAGATAAGGAGTGACCGAGTGATATCCCAGTGGTAAGGGTGAAACAGGCGTGGTCATTGAAAACTTTCTTGCCTTGGCTGAGGAATCCGGATGCTGACTCTATACTGGTGTCTTCCAGCAGACTGTCGGAACGTAACCGCCGGACGAAGCATGATCTCAATTACACATCTTCAATTTGCCTACTCTGGCGGACAATTTTCCCTGCAGATCCCGGAACTTCATGTGGCCGCACATGCCTCTTCTGTCATCGTGGGCCCCAGTGGTTCGGGCAAGACAACGCTGTTGCATCTGATTGCCGGAATCCTGCCCGTTACTGACGGCGAGATCGTCGTGGGCGAAACAAATGTGCACAGACTGAATGATGCCGAGCGGCGGCTGTTTCGTCTACGCAATATCGGGCTCGTTTTTCAGGACTTTCAGCTGATCGATTATCTGAACGTGCTGGAAAACGTCCTTCTGCCCTGTCGCATTCATCCATCAGTGCAGTTAACCGCCGAATTCACTGACCGAGCACGATCACTTCTGAATTCTGTGGGTCTTCAGAGTTTGCAGACCCGTTCGGTGACGCGACTGTCTCAGGGCGAACGCCAGCGAGTCGCTATCTGTCGTGCCCTTTTGCTTTCGCCCGGAATTATTCTGGCCGATGAACCGACCGGAAATCTGGACCCCTTCAATGCAGAGAAGATCGTTGAGCTGCTGCTCAGCGATGCGACGCGATCCGGAGCTTCGCTGCTGATGGTGACGCATGATCATTCCCTGTTGCCTCGATTTGATCAGGTCATCCCTTTCGAGCCCTTTCTGAAAACTGTCGCATCCGCTGATTCCACTGCCGGAGCCGGCCGATGAAACACGCTTTGTTTCTGGCATGGCATGCACTTCTTTGGCATCGTTCTCGATCCATTATCGTTGTTTTGAGTCTGGCCATCACGATATGGCTGCCAGCAACCGTGCATCTGATGCTGAACGAGTTCCGCCGTGAAATCTCCGAGCGGTCTCATGCAACTCCTCTGATTGTGGGCGCTCGCGGAAGTCGAATCGATCTTGTTCTACACGCGCTCTATTTCAAAGGCGTACCGCCAGCAGAAATCACGATGGCGGAAGTTCAGCAGCTCACGGAATCCGGCCTGGGAATCGCAGTTCCGCTACACAGCCGATATCAGACACAGGCGGTGGCCGGGCAGGACGGCGTACCGATTGTAGGCACATCCCCGGAGTACATGGAGTTTCGCCGACTGACAATTCAGTCGGGTGAAATGCTTTCCATGCTGGGCGACTGCATCGTGGGGGCTCGCGTCGCCCAAGTGATGCAGCTTGCCCCAGGCGACACACTTTTTTCCGCACCTCGCAATGCGTTCAATCTCGCCGGCGACTACCCTCTCAGGATGTCAGTCACCGGAATACTTGCTCCGTCCCATTCGCCGGATGATGACGTTGTCTTCACCGACATCCGAACCACATGGGTGATTGATGGAATCGGCCACGGCCATCAGTCGGTGACTTCACAGACAAATCCGGCGTTGCTGCTGGGATCAAAAGACAGCTCGACGCTGATCGCCAATGCGGGCGTTCTGCCGTATACGGAGATTACCAAAGACAATATTGATTCGTTTCATTTTCATGGCGAGCCTAACACATTTCCTCTGACAGCCATCATTGTGGTTCCGGCCGATGAAAAATCGCGAGTGCGAATCCTTGGACGATATGCGTCATCTGAAATGTCAGCCCAATGCCTGAAGCCGCCCGAAGTTGTCGAAGAACTGCTGACTCTGGTTTTTCGCGTCGAACAGTTGGTCTGGTTGTGTTCGCTCGCCGCTGGCTTAGTGACGTTGTTGTTGCTGATTCTGGTCCTGACCCTGTCCATGCGCCTGCGAGCGGAGGAAATGCAGACGATGTTTCAACTCGGCTGCAGTCGTTCAACGATTGCCTTGCTTCAGGGGTCCGAAATTCTGCTCAGCCTGCTTCTGGCGGGAACGCTGGCCAGCGCAGCCACCGGTCTGACCGTCTGGCTGGGCGGCGATGTGCTGAGCATGCTGCTGTTCTGAGGTCGCGTGTTGTCAGAGCTATACATTTTCGCTTTACGCAGTGATGATGCTTTTTGACAACAACAAGTCAGCAGACTGGCTGAAAATTCCTTCTGGGTGTTTGTGTGCATTGATGCAAGTTGCTTGCAGCAAGAAGCTTAAGATGCGTCAACTGGCCCGGAATAGAGGTTTTTCGAGCGGGGCCACATCGATTGGCGTGGGAATAGCAATTTCCATTCTCCCGAACCGAGCCAACTTCAGATGCAGATCTGGAATCAGGCCCTGATGAATTGCTGCTGCAGCGGCCCATCATCTTCGCCTGTGGAATTCGTTCAGACATCAGTGTCTCAGACGTCGTGGTCCATTTGAGATTGCTGAGGACCTCAAATTCACTGTCTGGATTCCGCCCTGCCTGTTTCTGATGGACTCTCATCGGTTCGAAATGTTTCTCTCTCGTTTCTCTCTGGAAAAACTGAAAGATCACTACAATGTTAAAGTCTCTTTGGAATGACGAAGCTGGTGTGATCCTGTCCGCTGAACTCGTGCTGATCAGCACGATTCTTGTTCTGGGCATGATCGTCGGTCTGGTTGAACTTCAGACCGCTGTTGTTACCGAACTCGGTGACCTTGCGACATCGTTTGGCAAACTTGACCAGTCCTTCAACACAGCCGGT
>JBDNHX010000478.1:0-4698 GCA_041688565.1 Planctomycetaceae bacterium | reverse complement strand
TACGCCTCCGGCTCGCCGTTAAACGAATTATGCCCAATATCTTGTGCGTAGGTGCTTACTTGCTGCGAGATGTGTGAGGATTGATACGCACACAAATTGGCTTGCAGCAATCCTCGCAGTGATGTGACGATCGGCTTGAAGAAATACAGCAGCAACATGCAGTACTGGTCGTAGTGCAGGGTGCGATTGTCTGCCGTATCGCGTTCACACGCATCATCGTGCAGCGGCTTTAGCAGCGGCTTTAGCAGCGGCGCAATCTGATCGAAGTACTTCAGACCGGTGATGTCCTTCTCGGCCAGCTTCGTCTTCTCGGTGGGCGCTGAGTGTGTATTGCCATCTTCTTCTATATGTGAAGCCTGGCAACTTCAGAACGCGCGCGCAAGAGCGCACACAAAGTTTTTTCCGGATTTCGCCGCGACCACCTCAAACGCCGTGCCGAACAGTATTGGGCCTGACCCCTTTTGATTCGGAATGCTGACGAAGTGTCTATTCCGGGGTCTCAACTTCCACGAGCGGTTGCAGAAGGGCGGGCTTTGAGGGGACTCGACTATAGACCGATTCATCCCCTGTGTGCAGGCCGAGCACGGCGCGGCTGATGACCGGCGGCATGAGACTGCGATATATCAACACCTGATGATCGCCGATCCGAATTCGGAAACCGCAGGCTTCATGGCTGCCGACCGTGCGGCGATTTTCGGTGACGGTCAGTCGCGCCCAGTCGGCCGCGGCGTCGGATCGCTTCGGATGCCAGTCCATTGCAAGTGGCATGACGACACCACCCTGGCCAACGGCCGACAGCTGCAGACGACCGTCCTGCTCCCGATAACTGCCGTGCGCATGCTGAATACGATCGTCTTCCATCCAGATCGGGAACGTTCGGATCGTGCGCGGCCCGTTGAGCAGCGACAGTTCGCGTGTCACTGCGTCGGCAGTACACACTGTTCCCTCCGCGAGTGGAACAGACGTCGTCAGTTCTACTTTGCGGTCGGCATCTTTTGTGGTGACACTGTCCGTGAGAATCGCAAAGCGATCATGAGGCGCGAGCAGTAACTGACGAACTCGTTTGACGGGCGCCGAATCTTCGCCTTCCAGTTCTACGAAGATTGTTTCCGGATCAAGAAACCAGCAACTGCATTTCCAGGTGGCTGGCCCCGGAATGACTTCTCCGTCAACCTTCACCGACCAGTCCCAGTGGCCCGTCAGAATCGGGACACCCGCTGCCGCGAGAAGAATTTGAGCGTCACTGGAATGCCATTCCAGCGTGGCCACGTCTGAATCGGCGTCGAGCCCGGATCGCAGAATCGCGACACAGGAGTTGTCGGATTCCCAAGAGCCCGCCAACTTCAGCTTTCCCTCTGAAGCGGCTGTTTTTTCTGCCGCGCCAGTGGATTCTGCTTTGGGGTCCGTATCTTCAGACGATTTTTTCTTTTTGAATTTCCTAAGACGAGGCACGTCCTCACTAGCCGGTTTTTGACAGGCCTTCAGCATCTTTTGAAGACGACTTTCCCATTCCGAGCCGACCAGGGGAAGCACGAATTCCAGAACCTGCGACAGCGGCGGCGACAGCAATTCGGGCGCATCGTCTTCCGAATGATGATGCGACACCGGCAGGACGAACAAAGTCGATCGCTCGATCAATGATGCGAATCGGCAATGACCTTCGTCGCTCCAGACAGGCTGCTCAAAAATCGCCGACCAGAACGCGCAGCGTGAGAGCGGGGCCATCCATTCGGGCAGCCGACGCAGCAAGGATCCGTGTACGATCCCGTCGTCATCGGTGCTCTCGGTCAGGACTTTTTCCAGCGATTCTCTGGCCGACTTCTGCAGAGACGGTCCGGCCTGCAGCGGGCTGAACAGCAGACTGCAGATCCACGGCATTTCTCCGGTGGAGATCAGCTGACGAATGGCGTCGCTGCTGCCGGTGGAGGCTTCACTGCCCTCAAACAGACCGCCGATGGATTCACTCAGCAACGCGTCGACAAGGATGCCCAGAGTCGCAGTGAAGCGTTCGGCGGATAAGCGATGGCTTTCGCGCAACAGGATTTCGGCCAGCACGATGCTTTCCCAGGGACCCGGTGGACCGGCCGATTCGACCAGCCAGTTGGCAAGAATTTCTTCGTAGGGCGATTCGGCTTCGGTTCGCTTGTCTTTTTTTTTCCCGCGAGACTTTGAGCGACCGTCCTGGGACTGCCGGGCTGTCATTTCATCAAGCGATGCTGCCAGTTCTCGTTCACGGCCGCTGAGCTCCACATGGCTTTCGGACCACAGGGCCAGAAGCGGCAACGATTTGAGATGCTTCCGAAGACGCTTCTGAGGCCGTGCGAACTCTTCGACATACGCTTCATGAAACGCGGCGATGTCATCTGCCGAGAGGGCTTTGCGAAGTGCCGCTGACATGCGACGGTTCACGGGAAACAGCCGCAGTGCTTTTTTTGATTTTGAAGTCGTCGTTGCCATAATCAACACTCATTTCGGCTGTCTGCAGCCTAAGACAAACGTTCCTCCGTGAAAACTATTTCCTTATCGGGCAATGCTGAGAAGATTGGTTTCGTCTGTGTGAGACGGGAATAAAACTCTCGCCTCGGAGAGGCGAGGCACATTGCTGGTCACCTACATTTTCCAATGTCTGTGCGCCCAAAACTCTAAATCGTTGTCGAAGAAAACCCGCCGTCGACAACGATGTTTTGCCCGGTCACAAACGAGGACGCTTTTTCAGACGCCAGCCAGACAACGGCGCCGGCGAGCTCATGAGCTGCGCCGAATCGCGCCATCGGGGTATGTCCGATGATCTGGCCTCCGCGTTCGGTGTACGATCCGTCTTCCTTGAAAAGCAGAGCCCGGTTCTGATCGGCCGGGAAAAAGCCAGGACTGATCGCGTTGACTCGCACGCCGCGCGTTGCCCATTCGCGAGCCAGAAATTTGGTCAGATTAATTACGGCCGCCTTCGCGGCGGAATACGCAACAACCCGGGACAGCGGAATCATGCCGGCCATGGAAGCGATGTTGATGATGCTGCCTTTTTTCTGAGCCAGCATGGTTTCTCCAAACACTTGTGACGGCAGCAGCGAGCCGCCGACCAGGTTCAGATCAAAAACGCCGTTCCAGCCGTCTCGTGAAAGCTTGCAGAAGTCGCTGCCCGGCGGCAACGTCGCATCCGGACGGTTTCCACCAGCCGCGGCGATCAAAATCGTGACCGAACCGAGCCTTGAAACGATCGCATCCCGCGCTTCCGTCAGCGAACTGGCATCCAGCGCATCAGCCGCCTGAAAAATGGCTGACCCGCCTGCGGCCTCGATTTCACGAACGCGAGCCATCCCGCGTTCCTCGTTGCGTCCCACGACAGCAACCGTCGCCCCAGCCGCCGCCAGGGCCGAAGCCATTCCGCCGCCGAGAACGCCGGTTCCACCAAGAACGACTGCGTTTTCCCCTGTGAGATCAAATAGCGATGTCGTCATTCAGCTGACTCGTTGATTAAGACCAAACTACCTATTGTGAAACGCCGATTGTGACCGATTCGTCCATCCGGCTTCACGCCAGAGGACTGCAAAACCTGAAGATTAACAAACTCCCGTTCGAAACGCGGGCGTGGAGGAGCCGAATGTGGCTCAGCAGCCGGTGGTTGAATTCTCGCCTCGGAGAGACGAGGCACATTAGTCTGCCACACCGCGGCGTCGAATTCGGTTACATTCGTATCAGCCGGCGGTGCGAGCTTTCTGCAGAGCCATCAGTCGAGCCTTTAGTTCCTCATCTGACGGAATCGTGCTTTCCTTCTGGCGATTTCGAAACTGCAGCTCGAGATCTTCGATCAGCGGTTGCAGTTTTGGAAGATAGCCCGGGGGCACTCGATCGGTGAACATGATGCCTTCGAGATGATCGTACTCATGCTGCACAACGCGAGCGTCCAGGTCTTCCAGATCCACTTCAAACTGCTGGCCGGAAAGATCAAATGCATCGACGACAATGCGAGTCGCGCGGGTCACGGGACCGTAGATTTCCGGAAGACTGAGGCAGCCTTCTTCGTCTTCTTCGCTTCCGTTGCGACGAGTGATCTGAGGATTGATAAACACCATTTCCTGTTCTTTGTCTTCACGATCGCCGGTTGGGTTGATCACAAACAGGCGATACGGAAGCGCCACTTGATTTGCGGCCAGGCCGATTCCGCGGGAGGCGTACATCAGGTCGAACATCTGTTCCACCATATGCCGCAGTTCCGCATCGATTTTGGTGACTTCCCGAGACTTCCATCGCAAGGCCGGGTGCGGGTGAGGAACAATTTCCAGTTTCGTCATGAGCGTCGGATTTCGAGGAACGAAGTGAAGAAAAACGCTGTCCCGGAGCGTTCAGTTTGTCCCCGTCATAATAGTGACGAGGAACTTTGGATCGCAACGTTCTGCCGCATCAGCAACAAAGATTTCGTGGCAGAACCGACCGGGACGCAGCAGTTCAAGCCCCGGCCAAACCTTTATGGTAATGAAAATCCGTGTCTTTCACCTGTGATTGTCTCAGCGTTTTGCGAAAAGTGCTTCTTTCGGAAATCGCTCGAGCTTCAATTCGGTCTCTCTCCCAACCACTCGCCCCTCCGCCCGTCCATTCATATTAAACTATTCCTGTATTCCACGAGGGCGAGGCGCCCAATGGCAGTCACTTTGACAAAGTAGACGTCACTCTCCGAGTGACGAAGGCCGCAAAACGCGGCCC
>JBDNHX010000477.1:0-7168 GCA_041688565.1 Planctomycetaceae bacterium | reverse complement strand
TTTACCGTGCCTGTTTCTTGATGGTTTTTGAATAGACCATGAAAACTGAGCAGGTCTGACATGCAACTTAAGTGCCGAAAACAGGAATTGATTTGTAATGTGGCATCGACGATCCCGATCGTCTCCACACGCGACGGCTGAGATAACTCGCAATTCCAAACCGGCCAAGAGTTTTCGAGCCTATCGCTCAAGGAACGTCGGTGTTCGAAAGTCTCGGCTGCAACGTCTCTGAATTTGCTCTGTCACACACACGACAATTCGAAACACAGTCTTTCATCACTACCGAAAATGCCTGATTGCTCAAATCGAAGGCATTCTTGCCCAATGCCACAATCGCTGATTCCAACGGCGGTTTTGTTAGCGCGAACGCTTAGGTGTATTTGCTCTGGCGGAGCTACGGAAAAGTTTTTTCTGGAATTGAAATGAGCGTTAGCGATCGGCACTCTTCAACGCACTGCGTCCCTCGACGGCCGTCCAGAAGGCCGACGTGGGAACTCTCTCGAAGACGTCGCTTCGCCCCGAGGGCCAGCGCACGGTGATATCGACAGCGTCGGCCGCCCCAACTCCAAACACCAACTGGCGTTCATTGCTTGCCTGATAACCGTCGCCGGCCACAAGTTGTCTCGACAGTGTTCTGGCGCCCAAACGAACTTCAACGGTGGCACCGATCGCTTCGCGAGCCGACGTCGTTCCAATCAGCTGAATGGCCAGAAACTTTCCCTCGCCGACCGTGTGATTGGTAAGCAACGCTGCGGGGCTGTCGAGATTTCCTACGAGAAAATCCTCACGGCCATCTCGGTTCCAGTCGATTCGGGCCACGGCCCGCCCCAAATACTTCCCGGCAAACCATGGGCCCAGTTGCGTGGCCGTTATCTCGTCGAAGTGCCCTGTGCCTGTGTTGTGGAAAAACTGCGTCGGCATGTGCAGTGGAATGCCTCGAGCCGACTCGTCGTCGACATGACCGTTCGTGACGATCAGGTCTGACCAGCCATCCAGATCGGCATCCAGAAACTGCGTCCCAAATCCCAACTGCCGAATGCTGGGTTCTTTCAGACGTGCTTCCATCGTCGCATCAAAGAACATCAGGCCGGGCTGCCGCTGGTACAGCGTATTCGATTCGTTGTAATAGTTGGTGACAAACAGATCGAGCTGCTGATCGCCGTCCGCGTCTCCCGCGGCAATGCCCATGCAGGCCTGAGTTCTTCCTTCGCGGTCAAATGCGAGTCCTGTCACGACGGCCGACTCCGTGAACTGGGGCACGGCCCCCGCTGACGCGGTCTCATTCTGAAAAAAGAAATTGGCGGTTGTGTCATTGCCGACAAACAAACTCAGTCGCCCGCTGCCGTCAAAGTCCGCAGCAATTACGCCTAGTCCTTTGCCGCCCGGAGCCACGAGACCGGATTCCGCAGTCACATCGCGGAATTGACCATTGCCCAGATTCAGCAACAGCTGATCTTCGGCCGGTTCAAATTCATGCGGAGTGCAGGCTCGCGGGGTCCCGTCTGCCTGCCGACAGATCCTGTCCAGCAGATCAGAGCCCATGAGATAGTTCACAACGAATAAATCGGGCAGAGTATCTCCGTTGAAGTCGGCGCAGACAACGCTTGTCGACCAACTGCTGCCGGTGATCCCCGCGGATTCCGTGATGTCGCTGAATGTTCCGTCACCATTGTTTTGAAACAGTCGATTTTCTTCGACATTTGCGACAAACAGATCCGTCCATCCGTCACCGTCAATGTCGCCCGCCGTCACTCCCTGACTGTAACTTGTCTCCACGATCCCGGCTGCAGCGGTTGCGTCGCGGAAGATCTGTCCTCTGACGTTTCGAAACAACTCATCCGAAGGCTTGTTTTCTTCAGCCACCGGCCAGCGGCCGCCCTGCGAAAAGTAAACGTCGGGCCAGCCATCTCTGTCGTAATCGAGCACGCCCGTTCCGCCTCCGGAAAACTGAAACATGCGCATCCCGGGTCCGGCAAGATCATCACCGTGGATGAATTCGAATCTCAGACCAGCACGCTCAGCATCGTCTGTAAATCGAATAAAATTTGACTGACCGTTTGCCTCTGTGATCGTCGGCTCCATTTCCGTTCCAGACGGCACCGGCGACTCCATCCACTGGGGCAAGGGATATTCGCTGAGGTCGGTGACAAGCGCCGGCTGAGCAACATCGAGAACTCTTCCGGTGCTTAATGTCGGTCGGCCAATGTCAATGACTTCTGAAGCCAGTTGTGGAAAACGTTTGCGGATCACTTCGGCCCATCCCCACGCTTCCCAGGGCTGACCGCAGCGTTTCGCGGCCATCGCAGTTCGGAGTGTTTTTTCGGGCGTCGGTTCCAGATTGCACTGTTTGGCCGTCAACAGCAATTCCTGCAGGCATTCGTTGCGCCGCTGAAAGTTCTCTGCAAGAGTTGCCTGGCCCAGGGAGGCCAAAGTTTGTCCGATCTGATGGTGCGCACTGCGATGCGTGGCATCCCTCCGCGCCGCTTCCCAGTAGCATCGAACAGCACCTTGAGGATCACCCTGACGAAGCGACCATTCACCTCGGACCGCCCAGATATCCGCATGATCGCTGCCCGCAGGACTCAGCCCTGCGTGCCACTTCAGAAAATCGTCGGTTCTGGACAGTTCCATTAAGCTGCGTCCCAGCCGGGTTTGAGCATCAAACAAATCAGGACGCGTCTGCAGGCCGTTTTGGTACAGCGATACGGCCGTGGTGAGATCATGCTGTTGCCAGGCATGATGTGCACTTGCGAGTTTTGTGAGCGGATCATTCGGACTATGACTCAGATAATCCCGAAGCGAGTCTGCATTTTCCGCCGCCGTGTCGCCGAGAGCAAGAAGGACCAGATCGACTTCCGTAAACTGGCCGGCTCGAAGGCGTTCCAGACGCAGCTGCGTCGTCAGGCTTGTGAGTCCACATAAACCATACAGCCCGGCAAGATGAGCCGCCGCGGCCGGATGATCAGGCTGAATTGCAACGGCTTCACGCAGCATTGTTTCTGCATCACTCAGTCGGTACAGCCGCAGCAGCAGAATGTCGCCCGCTCTGAAACACGCCTCGGCGCGGCGAGCATGGTTCTGCGGTACACGCGCATAAAATTCTGTCGCGGACTCGAAATTCTTCAGCCGAGCGGCCGCATCCCCGGCCAGAAAACAGGCATCTCCGTTGGCATCGGGACGTTGTAGGATTGGGTCGAGGACTGCGAGCGTTTCCGCCGACTTGCCTTGCAGATGGAGCTTCTTCGCAAGCAGCACGACAGCCTGTGAATCATCCTGCTGCCACATCCAAAACGAAAGGCCACCCGCCATGGCGGCCAACAGGGCAACAAGGCCCCAGATCTTCGTACGGCCCCCGTGCATTTTGTCTGCTCGCGATGGTTTTAACGGCCGACTGTCTGCCCGATTCAACATGTTTTTCTTTTCACAAGTGCAGGCGGACAATCGTCCGAGTGGGTGAACTGCAGAGTCGTCGTTGCCGTCCGGATCAGGGATTGGCGGAAAGCCTGTTCGTCGCACGGTTCCGCTTTCGAGACTACCACAACGGCATTCTCTGTTCCAGCACTGCAGACAAAGAACGACCGCACTGCCTGCGTACGCTTTTTCATCGCGTCGACGCCCTTTGGCCGGTTCACCGCTGCGGCATCCGTTCTGGCTGCGTCCCGCTTGGCATGCCAATCAAAAACAACGAACTCCCGATAAACGACGCAGTAGCCGTTTGCCTCAGAACGTTCATTGTATTGAAAAACGGTGATAATCGTTCCCTGACGCAAACGAGTATTCAGACTGGTGCGAGCTCTGTCTTTGACAAATTCGCATGCGCCACTTGCCCCAGTATAAACTGCATTTCCCGGGGTTTCATGTTTGACCTATCCGTCCTCAAAAACGTGCGTCTGAGCTACATCAATGTGTAAGAGACGCCTTTGCGAATCACCTTAACTTCTGCGATGTGAACTTTGCGTGGTTCAGAATTTCTCAAAGGGGATTTGGAGCAGCCCGCCAGCAGAGGCTCAGGAAATTCCTGACAATGTCTGGCTACCAACCCGCATCATGATTCCCCGCAATTCGCACAGAAACCCAATCCTGTATGTTCCAGGGTGAGTTCCGGACCTGTTCAAGTCCGGCCTTCAACTTTCGAACTCGGATCCCTTTTCTTCTGCGGAAATCCAGACCTTCCCCAAACCCATTGGCCAATAAACTGTGGGAAGATCCATGGTGCTACCTCGGAGCGAAAGCAGACATTACGAAATCAACAGGCCGCGCGAGCGAGGCTGGAGGGACTCGAGGTGGCATTAATTGTCAGGCAGAAGCTGCGTTGGGTTCAATTTCCAATTTAGAAATGCCATACTCTTAGTGGGGAGGGGTGGGTCTGTCCACAATGGCGAATCCGTACTGGAACGGGAGAATCCGAAGTGCAGAATTCCGACCAAAAACCGGCCAACTTAGATTCGCAGTCGCCCACTTGTATTGGAGCAGACGAGGCGGTGCAGGACTTGCTTGAGGAAGGAATTGAGCCGAACATCCACCGGGGCGATCGGAACGGGGTCGGAGACATTGGGTGGGGGACGAGCAAAACGATTGGTGAATTCACCCTCATTCGGGAGATTGGCCGCGGAGGAATGGGAGTTGTCTATGAAGCCATTCAGGCATCGCTCGATCGTCGAGTGGCTTTGAAGACGCTGCCCATTTCCGGCCGCATGGATCAGCGGCAAATCCAGCGATTTCAGAATGAAGCCCGTGCGGCTGCTCAGTTGCAGCATCCAAACATTGTTCCGGTGTTTTCGATCGGAACTGAAGCTGGCGTTCATTACTACGCAATGCAGCTAATTCATGGACATGACGTAGCTCATTTCATTCGTCATGCGAAAACCATCCTGGAATCGCCACGGCCGCCCCGGTCGGGTGATACACCGCGACTTGCCGTTGGCACGACGGCTCAAGTATTTCAGCCGACTCCTGGCGTGCATAAATCCGGCACGAACGCTGTCATGGCGGAAGGTTCGACACTTTCGGCGCCCTTGTCAGACTTTATTGACATGATGGCTGATCTCAAGTCTTCCGTCGCAGATCGAACAATGTTCGAATCGGTTCTGCAGATCGGGATCCAGGCTGCGGAGGCTCTGCACTATGCCCATCAAATCGGAATCGTTCACCGAGACATCAAACCCTCCAATCTGATGCTGGACCACGAAGGTAAGCTCTGGGTTACCGACTTTGGGCTGGCCCAGATCCAGGGAGCCGGTGCGCTGACAATGACTGGCGAATTGATTGGAACATTGCGATACATGAGTCCCGAGCAGCCATTGGGACAACGAGTGCTTGTCGATCAGCGAACCGATATTTATTCGCTGGGAGTCACGCTGTATGAATTGCTGACATTCAAAAAGGCATTCGGCGGAGACACACCAAAGGAAATTATCCGACAAGTGTGCTTTGATGAGCCAGTCAGTATCCGACGGCTGAACCCTCGAGTGCCGGAAGATCTGGAAACGATCGTCTTGAAGGCCATGTCCAAGAACCCGGCGGACCGATATCAGTCTGCTCAGGAGTTCGCTGATGATCTTGAGAAATTTCGAACCGATAAGCCGATCAATGCGCGTCGCCCCACTCTGGTGCAACAAGGTCGGCGCTGGATTCGCCGCCACATGGCACTCGCCACTGCGGCTGCAGCTGGCATCGTAATCCTGCTGTTGACTTCGCTCACAGCAACAGGAATGATCTGGAATTCGCTGAACGCCGAAACACAACAGCGTCAGCGAGCAGAATCACTGCTCGACAAGTCCGAAGGACTACGGCTGATCGCAAATTCCGCACTGATGAAAGACGAAAACCCCGGTCTGGCGCTTTTGCTGGCGGTCAAAGGGGCGGAACTCAGTCCCGGTGTCGATGCCAATATCGCGTTGCTGAATGCTATGGGCAGTAATCATGAACTGCGAGCCTTTTCGCCGCGCAAGGAAAGTACCGAAACCATCTGTGTCAGCCCGGATGGCACACGAGCGGTTACCACAGTCTCTCGATCGTTTTTTGGCCGAGGGACCTTTCCTGCCGTAGAATCAGACTTGAAGACAGGGGAAACCCTGCATTCATTCGACGATGGAAGTGCGATCACTTCAGCAGCGTACAGTCCAAACGGAAAGCTTCTCCTGCTGACATCCGCTCCGTTGCGTAAGTCGGGGCGAGCAGCAATGAATGATAAAGCTGAAAATCAAACTCCGGAGCGAGAAGGGGTCGCAACACTTTGGGACGCACAGACCAATGCGAAAAAAAAATCCTTCAATGAAACATCGCTGGATGTTGTACTTGAAACGCAGTTCTCCCCGGATTCCAGCCGAATTGTTCTGCCCGGCAATGACCATTCAGTGAAGGTGTATTCAACGGTCAACGGACAATTGGAAATTTCTCTCAAGGGGCATACAGCAAGAATTCTTTCCACCGCGTTCAGCGTTGATGGTAAGCGGCTGATCTCAGTCTCTGAGGACAGCACGATCCGTATCTGGGATGCCGCTTCAGGGGCTGAGCAACAAAGTCTGACTATTCAAACAGACTTCAAACAAATCCCAAAAGCCGCTTTTACCGCAGAGAATCAACTCGTGATTTCGACAGCGGAAGGTACGGAACTCAGGTCTTTGGAGTCCGGAAAACGAATGAATCCGCAACACTGGCCCGATTCAGTTGCAAAGGTGAGTCGTGACGGGGGACAGATTGCTTTGTATTCAAAGTTTGGCAAGCATGTTTCAATCTGGGACTGTCGTTCACTACGCCGGACCATAGACATCGCTGAAGAAGATGGCATCGTGACGACTGCCTGGAGTGCAGACGGAAAATCACTGATGGTGGCCACCATGTCCCGAGTCATGGTTCATCTGGTTGAAGATGGAGGAGTGTTCGCAACTTTGTTGGGTCATTCCAATCTCATTGTCAACGCTGTTTTCACCCCGGATAGCGAACGAGTGGTAACGACTTCACATGACATGACTGTGCGCGTCTGGAGTGTGGACAGCGGCACGGAATCACTGACTTTACTAGAGCAGCCTGCCGCAACCATTCCGTCGTCCTGGGCTGTAAGTGCAGATTCCAAATACCTGGCGGCTGCGGAAAAGCCTGTCTGGAACTGTGAAATCCTGAACGCCGACGGTTTGACGCAGTCATCACAGTTTTCCGGGCGGGCGTC
>JBDNHX010000476.1:0-5389 GCA_041688565.1 Planctomycetaceae bacterium | reverse complement strand
GCGCCGGGTACTTGAGGCCGCACGGGTTTCTGGAATGCCCAGTGCTGACGAGGATCCTCTTCCGGCTGTTCGTCGGCCGGTGATTGAGCTCCCGCTGCAACCCATCGAGAAATCAGGCTGACTTGTTCGGCCGTGAGCGGCTTACCTTCAGGCGGCATTCGAACATTTTCGTCCGCTGTTGAGATGCGCGAAATCAAGTGACTGGCGGTAAGATCGTGAGGCACAATGGCGGCACCGCTGTCGCCGCCTTTTTTTGCGAACTCCGCCGTATCCAGGCGCAGTCCCGCTTCCTGTTTGAGTGTTCCATGGCACGAATAGCATCGCTCATGAAGGATCGGCTTCACGTCGCGGGAGTAATCCAAAGTACCATCGTCCGCGAGAACCGCAGTTCCCGCAGCAAACACAAGAGCCACGATAATTTTCATAAGGAGATCTCCTTTCGGAGAGTTGCGGGCGGGATAAGCCGAAGGTCAGCAGCCCGACCTGTCTCAGTTGGGCTTCTCTGTTGTTTAAGCAGGGAGATTGCAATGGTGGGGGTCGTCGTGGGAGTCGTCGTGCTCTTCGTCACTGGACTTTGGTGGAATTCAGCTCAGCAGTTCCGGGCGCACCTTTCCGTCGCCGGCGATCGGATGGGGTCGTCCCTGAGCGTCGGGCATAGTGGCCGATTCTTCGAAGCCAAGTAGATGGTAGGCAGTCGCCTGCATGTCTTTCGGCGAAATGGGGGTGTCAACAACATCGCCGGCAATCGAATCCGTTTCGCCAACAACTCGGCCTCGCGCCATCCCGCCGCCCGCGAAGACCGATGAATAAGCTCGCGACCAATGATGCCGCGCACCGCCCGTGGGCTTTGAATCGATTTGTGGTGTCCGGCCGTGTTCACTCGTGCAAAGCACAAGAGTTTCGTCAAGCAAGCCACGGTCGTCCAAATCTGTGATCAATGCCGAATAGCTCTGATCAAACACCGGCAGCAGGTAATTTTTCAGACGCGGAAAATGATTGGAATGAGTGTCCCAGACTGAAGCTCCGTGCGGGCCAAAAGGATCCCAGAAAACGGAGACAAAACGAGCGCCGGCTTCCACCAGTCGCCTGGCCGCCAGCATGGACTGACCGAACAAAGTCATCCCGTAGCGTTCGCGCAGAGCCAGTGATTCATGTCCAACATCCATCGCTTTCCGGATGCTGCTGGAACCAATCATCGATAAGGCCCGCTGTTGCTGAGCGTTATAATTTCCGATCTCCGCCGACCGATCGATCATCAGTCGCGACGCATCGAACTGCTGAAGCAGATGCACTCGAGCGTCAAAGCGATCTGCCGACAATTCGGCGGGCAACTGACATCCCTCCGACAACTGGAACCGAGCCAGAGGATCAATCCCGGCATGCGGGTCTCGAACAATCTCCGACTGACCATCCGCATTCAGCTTTGGAACGACGACCGTTCCCTGACCATCGAAGTCCGTCCAGAACGGATCATAGCCATTGCCGAGGAACGCACCGTAAGGCCCGGCCTGAGTCGTGGATGTTCCCTTCGAACAAAACTTCCATGGTAAGCCGACATTGCGAGGCAGGGCGGGCGATTTTTCACCGGTTCGCTGTCCATCCAGAAAATCGACAACAGATCCCATGAAGGGCCATTGCTGCGGATCGCGTGGTGCCGTTTCCAGCGGGATGTTGTAGGTGGGCATGCCGGTCATGACATAGGCGCAGCAATGGATCGGATACTCATGAGTCATCGAGCGGACGATTGTGAGCTTGTCCGCAATGCCCGCAATCTGCGGCAGGCCTTCTCCGATATGCACGCCAGGAACAACCGTTTCAATCGCTTTCATTTCGCCCTGAATCTCAGCGGCGGCCTGAGGCTTCGGGTCGAACGTTTCATGTTGCGGCGGGGATCCAAACAGAAACACAAAGATACAGGATTTCGCTTTGCCACCATTCGCGGCGTTGCCAGATCCTGACCTCGCCTTGCGTGAATTTGTCGGGGCGGGACTGCCGGATGCAACCTGCAATCCCAGCGCACTGATTCCGCCAATGTGCAGAAGATCACGACGCGTAACACCGTTGCAGAGTCTCTTTCGACTACCGGAAATATTCAGCATACGACAGGTCTCCATCAAGTCGTGTCATCGTAGCGTCCCGCCGGCGAGGACTCCAGTGCTTTGATCCATTTGACAGGACGCACGGAAAATTACCGCAACAAATGAACAGGTAAGCCAGGCACCAAGAACTATGCACCAAGCACCAACTCACTTCTTCTCTTTTGCCTTGGCTGCCTGGTAGGCTTGCTCCATCTCGACGAGGCTCGCGTCCTTCATGGACAGGCCCTGGGCTTTCATTGCCGTTTCAATCGCCTGGAAGCGGCGCGAAAACTTTGCATTGGAGCGGCGCAAAGCGTCTTCCGGATTAATCCCCCAGCGGCGACCGATGTTAGCGAGCACAAACAGGACGTCACCCAGTTCTGATTCGGCGCGGTCGCGTGCCGCCAAATCCGGAATCGGTTCATCGGGGACTCGAACAGCATCGACCGTCGCCGTCACATGCGGAATCTCCCCTGCCCCGAACAGTTCAAACGACAGCTCTGAAAGTTCTTCCGTCAGCTTATCAAACAGCATCCGGCGATCGGGAAAATCGTAACCCACGGCTGCCGCTCGCGCAGTGATCCGCGCCGCACGAGCAAGCTCCGGCAGAGCGACCGGGATTCCTTCCAGTTGCGATTGTCGCGCGGGTTTCTCCTGCTGCTTTATGGTCGACCAGTTGCGACGAACTTCTTCCGTCGTATCTGCCTGCGCATCTCCAAAGACATGCGGATGACGGTGGACCATTTTGTCGGCAATGGATCGCACGACCGCCGTGAGTTCAAATCGACCTTCGTCGGCGGCAATCTGTGAATCCAGAACTACCTGCAGCAAAACATCGCCCAGCTCTTCCTGAATGGCACTGTTGTCGTCCGAGTCGATTGCTTCCAGAAGTTCGTACGTTTCTTCCAGCGTGTAGGGCTTGATCGTTTTCATCGTCTGCTGGCGATCCCATGGGCAGCCTTCCGGAGATCTTAGCTTTGCGACGACCTGACACAGTCGCTGAAACTCGGGAAGCAACTGACCAAAGTCGGGTGATGTGCCGGGGACAGGAAGCGCGTCTGACATGAAGGATCGATCGGCAGAAAGAGTGCAGGAATTTCTTCGGTGGCAGCGGAAGTGTAGCAACTGGGCTCAAGCACAATGAGTGACTGCAATGTTAAAGAGCCCGAGCCTCTGCAGGTTGCACGTTGCAGAGCTGCCGCCAGAAGCAGAGCTGCCGCCCGAAATGGACTGGCGGGCAGGCCGCGTTACTTTAAGGTTCGGTCCACTGCAGCTCTGGCAGGTGCTGGCGAATCGCGGGCTGCAGTTCCGGACGCTGCACAATAATTGTTGCAACGGCCGCCAATGCACTCCGCCGTTCCGGGGCTCGCAAAGACCGAACTGCGACGGAGAGCACGGGAAGCAATGCGGCTGCGCGAGCCGGGCTGGCCAGAATTGCCGACTGAATTTGCGTCATCGCGTTCAGCTTGCTTCGACCGCCCCGATGCACGCCCAGCAGCACAGAGCACCAGATGTGAGTCAGCGATTTTGCATTCACTGCAGGCAAACTGGTGCGGCGATTCAGACATTCGACAAGACGCAGACGCACATCTTCATGCGGCGTTTCGGTCAGCATCGCCCACAGGATGGGATCGTGATGCCCATGCGTCTCCGGATCTTCCAGCCAATCCATGGCAGCCGATCGAATCGACAAGGAAAGGCAGTCGAAGAATTCCACCACGGCTCGTGCCAAGTAATGAGTCTCGTTGTCCAGTTGCCGCAGTGCCCAGGTGGTCAGCGACTCTGCAATGGCTTCACATCCGGCACGGCTGAGTGTCATAAGCTCCTCAGCGCTAAGGAGCTTTTCCTCATGCCGCTGTTGAAGCATTTCAAAACCAAATTCTGCAACAGGTGCGGGTTCCGCAGTGGCCAGCTGCAGCAGCTCTGATGTTTCCAGACGAGCGGCGGCCAGATGAGCCTTCAGGGACTCGCAGATCACAGCCAACGTCGCGGGCCCGCACTTGCCGATTAATTCGAGCCAGCTGAGAACTGGCAACGCGACCAACTCCGGGTATTGCCGAAAAAGTTCCAGACCAAACTCCTGAACGCGTCCGTCGCTGTGGGACAGAAGCGGTGTCAATTGCTCCATCCGGATTTCACGGACCGCCTGCGGATGCTCGCGCTTCAGAAGTTCCATGGCCCAGATTCGCACCAGAGAACTCTGACTGTCGCTGACGATCCTGATCAGGCGATCAATGGAATCGGCCTGCTGCCACAAATCCGGACGATACGGTGACGCAACAAGTGATCCCAGCCAGCGGCCTTCGGCAAGTTCCGCATGAGCCGGACCGAACTGAAGAACGTTGCTGTGGAAATAGCAGGCATGCATCAACGACCAGTTGTCGATGACGTTTTCGCCCGTCTGAAAATCGGCATCGCGATACAACAGCAGACTGTCAGTGACGGAATCAAGATACGCTTCCGAATCGCTTACACTCAGCCATCGAAAGTATCGCCAGACGCGTCGCCGAAGATAGTTGCGTGTCTTCTGTCGAAACAGGCGATTCGTCGGATTGTTGCGAAGGTCGGGCATCGGAACAACACGTGCCCACTTGCCGGTCCCCGTCTCCTTCATGCGACCTGTTTGCTCACGCCTCGTTTTATTCGGCGTTGCAAACAGACGTTCTGCCTGCATGCTTTCGCCCGCTTCGGCGCTCGGTGCGTTTGCGGGTCGTCGGCAGCGGCGAACGATCCGATCCAATGCGACCATCAGGTGACCCATCATGCGATTGTCGCGAGCCGCCTCAAAGTGGCGGAACAAACGCTTTACAAATATTTCATGACCGGAAAAATTCAGATCCTGCTGAAGATAAAGAACGACCTGCTGCCTGGCCCATGGCCGCTCATCGGCAAGCCACCGATTCGTGAACTCAGCAATCAATGTCGCAGAATGAATTTTGCTCCATTCCTCAAGGAACCGATCGTCCTCGCTCGCGAAGTGTCGCTCCAGAATCAGCATTGAAGAATTCGGTGTTGCAGGTTCCATAGCCGTGAATCGTGAATCTGATTGATGGCGTACAATCTGGCCCGTTGATTTCGATGAAATTTGTGCGTCCGAATCAGGCGAAATTTTACCTTTCCCGCAGGCGTTTCGGCCAGCGTCCCGAGCTCCCTTTGTGTTTGTGAATGCATTGGCGGGACGAGACACACACACAATTGATTTAATCGCTTCACCCGTGGCCGACAGGCCAGGCCGAGTGAAAAACCTGGCCTGTCGGCCACGGGTTAAACCAAGATGATCTCCGTCAGCTTAAATCAACAGTCCGCGGGGG
>JBDNHX010000475.1:0-5054 GCA_041688565.1 Planctomycetaceae bacterium | reverse complement strand
TCGCGACGTACTCCATCTCCGCCGTGATGATGCCTTGCCTGGCGTAGTGCATCTGCGATACGTTTTTTCCTGGCAATGCCCGACGCGGCTTGCGCGTGAGGTTAAAACGCATTTCGGCCAGCTTCGGGTCATTCATACGCTCAATGCCGTAAGCCGAACTCGGGCCGGATAACTCCTCGCTGTCGCCACGATCGATAATCCATGGCGTGCGCGGCGTTTGCAGGCCGGAACTGATGTCGATGCTGACATGGGGATCGGTGTACGGCCCGGAGCAGTCATAGACATAAATCGGCGGGTTCTTTTCCACGTCGTA
Source organism: Planctomycetaceae bacterium (assembly GCA_041688565.1). Classification (GTDB taxonomy): domain Bacteria; phylum Planctomycetota; class Planctomycetia; order Planctomycetales; family Planctomycetaceae; genus SXXK01. The sequence continues at coordinate 4,741 of JBDNHX010000475.1, read as the reverse complement.
GGGGGCTTCGGTATCCGACTGGCTGATTTCGCGCATCGCTACCTGGATATCGGGGCGCGAGCCTGCGACATAGATTTTGCGGGAATTCGGCAGCGGCAGGATGGCGCGTTCATCCACCATCGCGGTGGCGGACAGGAATTTCGGCTTGGCGTTCATTTGGTTCCTTTGTGGGCTTAACTTCAGGTCCGGCGGCAGCAGTGAGTCGTTGCGATCGGTGACATTCAGCTTGGACATAATTTATTCATGGCAAAACGTTCCTTAAGTGGAGGTGAAAATTTGAAACGCTGAGACTTTGCAAACGGGGGCAAGGAAAAGGAGGAAAAGTATCAGGAAGAGCTGGCGGCCGCAGCCAGTCGCACTTCCTGACGGATACGGCCCTGGACTGCTGTCAGCCCGCGCATGCGGGACATTCCCAGAACCTCCGCGAGGCCCAACCTCTGGAGCAAGTCGGGCTTGACCGCCAGGATCTCATCGGGAGATGCCCCAGAAAACGCCGCCACCAGGATGGCGACGAAGCCCTTGACCGTCGGTGATTCGCGAGCCACGTGGGCGTGTATTTGAACCCGTCCGGCGTTGACTTCGACCCACACGAAGACGGGGGTTTGGCACTCGTGTACCCGATGTTCGCCGGCATCCAGATCGGCCTGGTACTTTGTCGGCAGTTCCGGCAGATTCTCGGCAAAGTCGAACAAGAGTTCCAGGCGGTCCTGCTTGTCCAAATCGGAGAACTCATCGACAATCGCTTCCAGTTTACTCAGGGATTTCACTTGCTCGTTCATTCTGTCTTGTTCCAACTTGCCGGGGAGTCGGGTTGGTCTGTTGCCATGAATAATGCCAGATCATAGAAGTTTACCCGTAGCGGAAGTCGCCAGACTTCGGGTCTGAACTTTGGCGAGTTCAGCTACAAGGTGCGATGTCGTGTTAAAACATTCCCAAATGATCGCGTGCTTCGTCGGACATTCGATCGGGACTCCACGCCGGGTCCATCGTGAGCTTGATCTCGGCCGCATCCACACCGTCGAGCCTCTCCAGCGACCTCTTGGCCTCCGACATGATCTGCGGGCCGTTGGGACAGGCCGGACTGGTCAGCGTCATCGAGATCACGACTTGGCGGTCTATGCGGTTGATCGAATAAACGAGGCCCAGGTCGACGATGTTGATCATCAAGTCGGGATCGATCACTTGGCGCAGAGCATCGGTCAACGCGGCTTCATCGTCGGTGGATGCCTCCGCCGCACGACTTGTACTGTCCGGCGTAGACGCCGCTGCGGCCGCCGCAGGCACCACGTCGTCGTGCGAGGAGCCTGGTTCGGCCGCGATGGGCATTGTGTCCACGAGGCCCGGGCTTGGTGCTGCGGCAACTGTGTTTGTGTCGTCAGTATTCGTGTCATCAGTCGTCATGATACGTCTCTCCATTCGGGTATGTCGGATTTCGAGTATGTCGGATCTTGGGTGTATCGGATGGAAACAAAGGTGTCATAAAACCTTTTCACCTGTGGTTCTGTGTGTTGATTCTCAGCCTGATTTGGGTGCGGGTACACTGGGCGGTTCGATGACGAATTCAAGCTGGACATGGGCGGCCCGCAGCGCCGCTTCGACTTTTTCGGGTGCCGCACCGCGCGCGAATAAGAAGCCCAGGTAGAGCCCGCCCTCGGGCAGCGGAACCAGCTCTTGCCCAACGCGCGTGGAGATCGTCACTTCTTCGATGCCGGCCACGTCCCGCGCTGCCGCCAGTCCGCGCACTTCGCGCAGCACGCCCGCCCGAGGAATGGGGATCATCATCACTCCCGCTGCCAGGCCTTCGCGTGCCGGCGGGGAAAATGTGGGATCGAGTGCGTGACGGATGATCAACTCTTCCAAAGAGATTCCGGTGCCGAATCGCAGCACGCGCGAGCACTGGCCGCCGATCGACCGGGCATTCACTTCGATGACGCACGGGCCGCCGGACTGTTGAGCGGTGCGCGGTAAGTCGTGAGTGGTTTTCGTGCTGACCCGCAGCTCGGCATGCACCGGGCCTTCCGCCAGTCCAATCGCCTGGCACGCCCGCTCGACACACTGGGCGACTTCGTGTTGGACGAGTGTCGGCAAGCGCGACGGAGTGACGTAGATGGTCTCTTCGAAAAACGGGCCATCCAGCGGGTCCGGCTTGTCGAACAGGGCCAGCACGCGTAGTCGCCCGCGAGTGAGAAGACCTTCCAGAGCAACTTCTGGCCCCGCCATGAAATTTTCGACAAGAAACGCATCCGCGGCTACCGAGTCCTCGGTATCGAGTCCTGAGTCCTGAACGCTGACCACGGATGGCGGAGGGTTTTCCGTCCGCAGAATGGCTGCGAGTCGCTCGACCGCGATCGCGAACTCGCGCTGGTCATCGGCACGAATGACTCCGCGGCTGGCCGACAGAGAGAGCGGCTTAATCACGCAGGGATAGTCGATCTGGTCCGCCAAGCGGGCGAGATCGTCGGTGAGCGAGGCGAGTCTGTATCTGGGTTGCGGAACGCCGGCGCGATCGAGCAGTTCACGCATGGTCTGTTTGTTTCGCGCGGCGAGGACCGCAGGCATCGAATTGTGCCGGAGCGAAAGCGCTTGGCAAATGGCCGCCCCGACCAGCGTCACTTGGTCGTCTACGGCAACGACAGCGTCAATCGGGTGCTGGGCGGCAAACTCAACCACCTGGCGTGCCGCCTGCTGGGGGTTACGGAATTTAAGCGTGAGTAAACCGGTGGGGTTCAGCTTGGCTAGGGCGTTCGCCTGTTCCGAGGCGACAGTGACCTCTACGCCCACCCGCCGCGCCGCCTCCATGAAGGCGTGGGTCCGATACGTCGTCGTCGGCACCAGTAACAGAACCCGAGGCATGTTTAACTCCTTTAGGATTAGCTTGAGAGCGAAACCGCCCGTTGACGGTGGTAGGCTTCCAACTCACGGTTGGCATCCACAAGCACAGGCAGTTGATGGAGCACGTCGTTGATCTTGAGCCAGGGAACAGCCGCATAAAACTCGTCGTCTTCCAGCGAGGTATAAATCCGATTCCCGATACAACCCAAGCTAGTGGTGGCCCGCCCGGATTGGAGCGTCGCGGGGATCATCGCGCAGGTTGGGCGTCCCATCAGCTCACCGGCGTCACCAATTCCGGCGGCTCGCGCAGCTTCCGAAAGGAGCATCAACTGCTTGGCGTTGCCTCGTATAAGGATGACGTCGGGATCATCCGGGGCCAGAGCCCATGGCGAATAAACGGCCACGCCGAAGGGCTCGGTCCGGCGGGGAATGGCACTGACGTCTGCTTCCCGAAGATACTGCAACTGCACCATCGTTCCGATCACTCCCTGGAGTTCTGTTTGCTGTGCCGGCGGAAGATCAATGCCGTGAGTGTGGGCACCGACTGGGCAGTTGTAGTGATCGCTGGCTGCGGTGTAGAAGACCTTTCCTTCCGCCGCCAATTTCCAGTAAGCGCAGCCTGCCGGGGCTGCGGAGTCGATCCGTGAAACCCCTGCCGGCGGCGTGGAGCGAAAAGCGATGGCCACTGGTGGCCAAAGCAGCCCTAAGAGTTCTTGCAGACTGTCTGCCTGATGCATCATGTTGTTGGTTCTTTCCGCGAGTTTGCTTAAACCTGGTTTTGAAGCTGTCACCTACGCGGCCTACTTCGCCGAGGGCGTGTAGTACGGATTTTTACCGGACGCATGGTCGGTGGAGTCCAGGATGTCTCCGACTTCGGGGGCCGCTTTCCGAATGGCGGTTTCGATCCCCTGTTTCAACGTCACATCGGCCTGACCACATCCCTGACAGCCACCTCCCAACTTGAGATAAACCGTATTGCCCTGGACGCCGAGGAGTGAGACGTGACCGCCGTGCGCCGCCACCATCGGGTTGATCTCCTCCTCCAAGACCTGCGAGACTTTGGCCTGGATGTCCGCGGCCGGAGGAATTGTCGCGCGCACGGCGTCAGAGACGGCGGGCTGGCCCGTCGCAAGGTGTGCTCGGATGGCCGCACCAATCTGTCTGCCGATCACGGGCCAGTCATCCCGGTCGCTCTTGGTGACGGTGACCCGCTCGTGTGAGATCAGCACGCTGGTCACGCCTGGAATCTGAAAAATCAGCTCGGCGAACGGTGAACCTTGTGCCCGCTCTTGGCTATCGAAGTAGAACGAGCTGTCAGGATAGACCGGCCGGTCCACCGTAAACTTGCACCGGGCGTTTGACTCCGGCTCGGCATTGATTTTGATATCTGCAGTCATTACTAGAATCTCCTCAAGTTAAGGGCAGTGATACGCAATTACACCGATGGTTGTAGCGGACCAAACTGGTCTGCGGTTGGCTCTGCTCAGCAGAACCAAGGTTCCGTCAAACGTTGCGGACGACTTCTATCCGGTCTCAACGGGCGGGCTTCACCAGCAGGCCGACGATCTGCGTGCATCCCGAACGCCAGATCTCGCACGCGTTGGAAAGTGTTCGCCGCATCCTCGCCCGCCCGACTGGCGTCTTCGACTAGCGCCGAGACGTTCTCGTACAGGCGGTGCATTATGGGATCGGGATGCGTCCAGCGATAGGTCAGCGCTGTCTGATCGAGTCCCGTGAGAAACGGCTGGATCGCTGGTCTCGACAGCAGCCCACTTCCCGGTGGGACCAATAAGCGGATCGTATAGTGTACGGGATCCACGCAGTCGATCAGCCCCTGCTCATCCACAAAGTCCAGTACGTCGAGGTAATCATCCAGGGTCGTCCACGGCGTGAACGAGACCAGCGATGG
>JBDNHX010000474.1:0-5719 GCA_041688565.1 Planctomycetaceae bacterium | reverse complement strand
GCTTACGTGACGCTTGCAGCGACCTTTCCGAAGAGTCCGCTGATTGCCAGCGTGATGATCCGCATCAGCGATTATTTCTACAAGAATGGCCGATTCGAAGTGGCCGCTCAGGTGGGAGAAAAATTCCTGGAACAGTTCGAAGGACACCAGCACTCATCCCGAATGGCGTTCCGCAATGGTCAATGCTATTTCAAGGCAAAGGGTTACACCAAAGCCGGACTGTCGTTCGATCGTTTTGCCAAAAGATTTCCGGAGGATCCGCTGTGTGCTGACGCGGTGTTTTGGTCCGGAGAAAGCTATCGCAATGCGAACAACATCCGCGAAGCCTTCCAAAGATACAATACCTGTCACTGGGACTACCCGGCCAGCGAAGCTGCGAAATTTGCGCGTGGCCGACTGGCATTACCCGAGATGTTGCAGCAGTTTGAAGCAGAAGCCACTGCAGTTGAGAATGACAACCAATGATTTCCATCACGATCCTTGTATGCAGTCTGTTTGGTATTGGCCCCGCAGTTCTGGAAACCGTATTTCCAGCGCAGACCGAAGGGAGTCCGTCAGCGGCGACTGCTGACGCGGTGCCCGGCGAAGGCAAACTGCTTGATTCCGGGGCGGCGACAACTGCAGGTCCGGCGACACCGGCAGCCCTTGGCAACTCCGACGATACCAAAGATGCGGCAGCAACCGCTGACACCGAAACCGGTGAAGCAGGGACAGCCGCAGAGAATACAGAAGGTTTCTGGGCGTCCGTCAACAAAATGCTGCATTCCGGCGCCATGGGCCTGATGCTTGAGGGCGGCCTTTTCATGTGGCCCATTCTGCTGATGGGGATCGTGGCCTTTGCTGTAATCATTGAACGCTATCGCAGTCTCAAGATGCTGGGAACCGACACTCAGGCGCTGCGCTCGCAGGTGCGGACACTATTGGAACAGGAGCGGGTTGAGGAAGCTCTGCAGCTGTGTGACGGTCTGCAGGGCCCGGTGCCGGCGATCCTGTCCGCGGGATTAAGAAAATTTCTGGTGCTGCAGCGTCTGGATTATGATCCCGGAAAAATCGAAGAACAGGTCGTCAAGGGCATGGACGACTACGGAGTTCACGTTGTCGCCGCGCTGGAAAAACATCTTCCCACTCTCGCGACGGTTTCCAGTGCCGCGCCAATGGTTGGATTTTTGGGAACAGTTTCCGGGATGGTGAATTCGTTTAAGGACATTGTGGCCAAGATGGGCGAAACGAACATTATCGAAGCTGCGGCCGGGGGCATCAGTGAAGCCCTGCTCACCACAGCCCTCGGACTGATTGTTGGAATTCCGGCGTATGTCGCATTTAACTATTTCACCAGCGTCATTAATCTCTTTGTCCTCGAGGTCGAGGAATCCGCGACGGAATTAATCGAGACAGTCACCCTGCAAATGGCTCTGCAGCGCCGGGAAGCGGAAGGTGCTGTGGTGGCCGATACTTCGGTACGGTGAGCGAACCTGATCCAGCAAGCAGGCAGTAACAATAAGTCTGGCGGTCTTCGATGTTTAAAAAGTTAAAACGAACAAACAAACTGTTGATCGAGCCGCCTGCGGTGGCGACCGGCGATATCGCATTTAATCTGATCGTATTCTTTCTTGTCTGTGCATCGATTCAGCCCGACCGCGGACATAAGCAGACGATCCCCAGAAGCGAATCACAACAGGAAAAAAAAGAGACGGAACCGGAAAACATCGAAGTGCAAATGACGCGGACGACCGTGCTGGTGAATGGAACGACGGTCGCACTGCCACAATTGGCGGGCGTGCTGCGTTCGAAGTTTAGCGGGAAAACACGTCCCGAAGATCGAATTATTGTCGTCAAGAGTCAAAAAGACACCCCGTATCGACACTGGATTGATGTGACAACTCGAATTGAAGATGCGGGCGGTGTCATCACATTGCAACTGGAGGAAGAACGACAGGTGCAATTGCCAGGTCAATGACGAACCGGGGGAAATTCAGGAATGCGACTTTTATGTTTCCTAGGTTTTTAGTGTGATGTTATGAAAATTGCCCGTCGAGCCACGCGTGTGGAAATCCCTAATACAGCGATGGGCGACATTGCCTTTAATCTGCTTATCTTCTTTGTCATTCTGGCGCGTGCCCAGGATGACAGCCACTTACACTGGAATCCAGCCAGCGCGGAAAAGCTCGACAGCGCTGGACACGCCTCCGTCAGTGTGCTGGTAGATTCGAAAAACAAACTCTATCTGAATGGACAGGAAATCGGGATCTCTCAATTGTCGAGTCGCATTGAAGCTCTGCTGAAAAAGGCACCCGCTGGAAAGCGGACGGTCTTGCTAAAAGTGCATCAGGAAGTGATGGCTCAGCGATTTGAACCGATTCTGGAGGCGGTCAGTGAGGCGGGCGGAGATCTGGTTCACATCCTCGAAGAGAACAAGAAACCATTAAAATGAGAGTACAGCGTCTCCGAACAGCGATTGTTCAATGGGAGCACGCAACGAGTCAATTTTGCCGGTCACCTCGCTGCTGGCTCCGTTTACCAACCTTGTAACGAATTCTTTGGCAAGTCACATGACACTCCATTCTAACGCATCCCAAAACGAACAACGTGAACCGATCGGACTCGGCAGAGATCTTCATCGTCTGAAGAAACACGGAGGCATGACACTCACCGAGATGCGTGAATTTATTCGGCAGTTGCATGGTCGCAAACCGAGCGAAGTTCTGGGAATCGTTTCGAACAATGCGCTCATCCGAGCGATGGGGGAATCGGTCCTTTATTCTGGACTGCTGCTCGTTGTTTTGACCGTTGTGCCATTTCTGTTCGCAGGGGATGAGAAAGGATCCGGCTCGAAGGCTGTTCCATTAGCGCAGGCGAATAATGAGGCGACTTCTCCGGCGGCCACGGCGGACAACCCTGTGCCTGGCAGCGATGCCACTGCGATCAGCGCCGACAGTCCAATCAGCACCGATGATGCTCAGAAGGCAGTGAAGGCGATGGGGCTTGGCGAAACAAAAACCGCGGATCCTGACAAGAACCCGCTGGATAATCTCGACAGCCTGCTGGATGATGCGAAGTAGTCCCAATGAGTTCGATGCAGCAAGACACAGCCCGAAGCAAAAAAAAGCATGATCGCGTTGCCGCGGTGATGATCGTCGTTTGGCTCTTCGCAATCGCGGACTGGTTTTTCACAAGAAAACTCCCGGTCTGGATGACAGCGATCATCTTTATCGGAACGGCTGGCTCCGCAGGCTTTCGGGTCTGGCAGACGTCCAGACGTCCGAACCACTCCCTGCGCGAGTTGAATTTTCAGATCTCGGTGTTGTACGTCATCCTTTGGCCGCTGCTGGTCTGGGGAGCAGATGCAGTCGAGTTTCGCGAAGCGAGTGCTGAATTTGCGCGCTGGGGAACCGGGGGGTTGTTTTGCCTCGGTCTCGCATGGTTCGTCTGGGGAATGGAGCAAGCGTCGCAGCGATTCGAAGCGATTCGCAGAGTGGCGGCGCAGAATCCTGATCGAGATCGCCGCAGTGCGCTGGCCGACACGGCATCCACGGCGAAACGATCCTGGCATCCGCTGGATATCAACGCCTGGTATTACGGCCGACAGAGTCCACGGCTCCGCCAGTCGCTGACTGGCCTGATGAGTTATTCGCTGCTCTTCACGCTCGTGTTCCTGATCTGTTCACAGATCAATGGTTGTCAGGAACTGTATGAAATGCCTGCGGGAGGAGGCGTGCAGCAGACGTTAGCGCAGACGGTCCGAGTGCAAAAGGTGATCAGAAAGAAATTCGTCGTTAATCCCTTCAGCTCAATCCTGTTCAAGGTTCCGCCCATTGATGAAATCAAGCTGGAACTGACCGAAATCACGAAGCATGCTTATACAGTTGGGTACGGAGAAGGTGATGGTTCTGGTTTTGCTGGCGGAAAGAAAGGGGCCAAGGTCCGCTTTATCCGTCTCGAGTACGCTGGCGGGGATTGGGATCAGGACTTTGGAATCGGCAGTGATCTCAATATCCTTGCAGAATACAATGTGCGCACGACTCAGCCCGTCGCCGCCCAGACCGAGTCCCGTACGATCGAACAGTTGCGAAATTTTCCGCTGGGTAGTAGTCCGCCGATGGTGTTCATGACCGGCCAGGGAAGTATTTCCATTTCCAGTGCTCAGGCCAAAATTCTGCGTGAGTATTTGATCGACAAGCATGGGATGCTGTTTATCGACAATGGTGGAAGTCAGCATTTCCATAATCAGGTCATTGGGATGATGAAGAATATTCTGCCTCAGGTTCGTCCCGCTCCGATTCCGCTGGACGATGTGATTCATCGGATCCCGTATCAGATTCCGTTCCTGCCGTATGTCGCTCCCCACGGTGGCAAGGAAGCCCTGGGCTGGCGCGTAGACGGTCGACTGGTCTGTTATTATCACCCAGGTGATATCGCCGATGCATGGGCGGATGACCATGCCGGTGTTTCCCCGGAGATCTGGGAAGCCTGTTATCAGCTCGGTACAAATGTCATCTTTTACGCACATACGGAGTACAGCAAATGGCTGTCATCACGCAGCAAGGCCAGCGAATGAGTGAGTCCGGAGGATTGCACTCGATTACCGCGACACTGACACGGATTTTTGGATTCGCTGTTTGTATATTGCTGACAACATCAATGTCTTCTTTCGCGGCTCTCGACGAACTGCCACTCGAACGCTGGAAACAGCTGCGCGAGACTGAGCGATACCAGCTGCAGATTGCAGAAAAGTACTATCGCGAGCAGAACTGGAAGGTCGCCGCCGCGGAATACGAGAAGTTTCTGACGCTGCACGAAAAGAGCACTGGAGCCTCGTTTGCGCAGATGAAATGGTCGATCTGCCAGGTCAGACTCAAGAAGCTGAATACCGCGATCAAAGACGGTTTTCAGTCAGTGATCGATTATTGGCCGGAGTCACCTGATGCGATGACGTCAGCGTATTACATCGGACTGACCTGGAAAGACATGGGAGAGATCAAACCGGCCAGGAAAGCCTATCAGTTGGTTTTGCAAAAATATCCTCAGGCCTCGGTGGCGGCCTTTGCGGCTGTTGACCTGATTGACATCGCGGGCCTGGACGAAGATCGACAGACGCAGTCTAGCTTGTGGAAAAAACTGACGTACGAAACGACCCGCAACGATGAGACTCGGGCAGTCTGTGAAAATGCCTCACGTCAATATGCTGCGTCTCTGCTGCTCAACAATGGACTCTCCGAAGCCGTCAAGGCGCTGGCGACCACGTATGTCGATCCTTCCGCGTTTGTTGATCAGTTCGTAGTTCTCTCAACGGCGGCGATCCATCAGCTGATGGGCGACCAGAAGACCGTTCCGCAGGGGGAAAAGCTTTCTGACGATGCCACGAATCATCTTCGCACACTGCTGCCTTCGGAAAACACGACTCCGGAGCAAAAAGTACTGGCCCAAAAATGCTGGTTCGCCATTACTGATTTGTACGCCGCTTCGCGGCGGGCTGACAAAACAGAAGAGGCATTCAAACTGATCCTGGAAAAACTCGGTCGCAGCGATGAAGTTCTGACCCGCTATGCAAACTGGCATAAGTCTCAAAAGCAGTTCGACATGGCCCGGCAGTTGTATGCATCGTTCGAAAACAAGATCCAGGGTCAGGCACAAATCGCGTATAGCTTTCGAGAACAGGAAAAGTACGCAGAAGCCGTCGCCGCATTTTTGCAGGTTGCCGCGGCAGATGTCGAACAGCCAT
>JBDNHX010000069.1:0-8821 GCA_041688565.1 Planctomycetaceae bacterium | reverse complement strand
TATTTTTCTGGTTGACCAGTCGGGATCGATGTGTGACACATTCGGAAATGAAGCCGGGGGAATGACGCTTGCTGGAGCCACAGCCCGCATGCTCAACAACTGGATCGAAGAGATGATCCTTGAAGCGACAAAAGGCGATTCGATCAAGGACTGGTTCGACCTGAGTGTCATTGGATATCGAACAGACATGGAAGGCAACCCTTTCGTTTCCTCGGTCTTCTCAGGAAACCTTGCTGGCAGAGAAACGGTGACGATTCCGGAACTCGCAGACAATGTTCTGTTTGAAGAAAGCGTACAGCAAAAGTTCTTTAACCCGGCCACTGGAGAAATCGAACTTGAAGCAACGGATAAGCCCGCGTGGATTCGCCCGGTTACGGAAGGGGCCACACCATTTTCGATGGTACTTCTGGAAGCTCATCGGCTTGCTTCTCAATGGATCGATAGCGGCGACCATCGGGAAAAATGCTTGCCACCAATCGTGATCAATGTGACGGATGCGGAATACAGCGAAGACGATGGGAATGAGTTTACGCCTGAAGACTATGCTGAAAGCCTGAAGGATCTTCGGACCGACGACGGTAATGTCCTGCTGTTTACTTGTCAGTTGTCACCGAATCCATCTGATGCAGTTTTGTGCCCGGATAGCATCGAACAATTGCCAACGGATAACTTCGCGCGAATGATGTTCAGAATGTCCAGCGAACTGCCAGCTTCGTTTCTTTCTCAGGCAGCAGCATCCATTCCGGATCTGCGTCAGGGTGCCCGATGCCTCGCGTACAACGCTTCGGACACGAGCGTGATGATCCGCTTCTTCAAGATGGGAACGCTGATCGCGGCTCCGAAAAACCAGCGTTAACAAATGGCTTGTTCTTAGTGCAATACTTTTTCTGGTGGCGTCTCAGCGGGGATTCTAATGAATTCAAAAAACGGGTTGCTGGTTGTGTTGATCGAGTCCACTTCGATTATGAATCATGAAATGGTTCTCGCCCAGCCGTCCGGAGCCTCACAAAGAGTCTCGCGCTGTGATCTGCTGACTACGGCTGTGAGCCGATTCCTGGAAGATTTGGCCCGCGAGGCTAATGTGGGAGTGATTGTTGGAGGCTATGCGCTGGACCAGAATGGCCAGGTGAGCAAGTACTCAAGAGCAGGCCTTGAGGTCTGTGAGTATGCTGTTGAAACGCTCGATGCAATTACTTCTTCGCCGCTGGAGACGAAGTCAGTTAGCCGCCACACTCCGAACGGCGTGATTTCTCAGCAGATTCCCCTGCATATTCATGTTGCACATCAGCATGGATCCGCTTCTCAGGCGGAAGCATTTGCCGGGGTGTATCAGATTCTGCAGTCGCTGAATCCAGCAACCGCCACGATTATTAATATCTGCTGCAGCGAATCTGCCGGTGCTAATCCATTGCAGATTGTGGAAGAGATCATGGGATCACCTCTACAAAGCAACCAGGTGATTAACGTGCACTTGGGTACGGGAATGGACGTGGCCGTCAAATATCCGTCACAAAAACTGGCCCTGAGAGGGCTCGCACGGCAGTTGTTTACTCGTTCAAGTGGGGTCACGGCGCCCCTTGCCGCAAGCTTAAAAGACCAGAAGCAGGTTATTTTGAAGGGAGCTCGCTCACTTGTCGTCAATGCATCAATGATCGATGTTTTGGAGCTGTTTACCGCAATTCGCCACGAGATTATAAACGCGTGGCCAAATGGCGAGTTGCCATTTAACGGTGCAAACCCGGCAACACCAGATGAAAGCCTTGAAGAGACGGTATTGGCGGAACCTGAGATTTCAGACCCTTCCGTATCAGATCTGCCACTGCTGACAGAAGGTTACGATCTGTCGTTGCCCGAGGAATGGCCTTTGGAGATCGAACAGGCTGGCGTGCACGTGATCTTTGCTGTTTGTCCTGGCGTTGAAGATCCTTTTTCTCAGGACGCCGGAATTGCCGTGAGAAAGCTGCTTGATGTTGCAAATGAAACAATTGATTCGCGCAACCATCTCGATGCTTCCTTGTCTCTCATTATGATCAGCAAGGATTCTGACGGAGATGTGGAAGCCATATCTGCATTTCCTGGAGATCAATCACAGGGTTCTGCAGTTGAGGCGCGTGTCATTCGTGAGTCGGCTGTGGACGTTGTCAGTTATACAGAGTCAGTTTCGGATGGCGCTGGTGGACTGATCGACATTCCGAAGAAGAAGCATGTCTATTTGCGAGCAGAGCCCAGCTTTGCGTGTGGCCTGGATGAATTTTCGCCTGCGATCCATGATCTGATGGAAAAGCATCCGGCTCGAAAACAGTTCGTGGTGTTTTTCATTGCAGGAACCCCCACACCAGCAGATCTTCTTGCGATTGAAGCTCTCAGGGCCGGTCGTGACTGCGTGTGCCTGGCTTGTGTCTGGACCGTCGGTGCCCACTCCCCTGTCCGCAGCCCGTTGAAAGATTTGTCAGGGTTGCAGAACTCAGAGCTATCGTCCCTTGCCAGCCAGTGCAGGGTGACCCTCAACGGCGACGAAGTTTTTGCCCTGAGCGTTAATTCTTCCAAAGGACTTTCCAGCCTGTTAAACGAGCTGGCAGCCGTCATTATCTGAGTCACCGCGCGTTGCTTTTCTGGCGTGCTTGAAAGTTGTCGAGGTGTTTATGTTTGTCAGCCGATGTCTTAGCCATCCGAAAGAGTTCGGCGTCTCGGATTACAACGAAGATTTTGCATCCTGCAGCGATGATGGACGATGGTTCGCGATCTCGGATGGTGTTGGAAGTGCTCTTTTTAGTGATATCTGGTCTCGGTCTCTCTGTCAGGCGATCTGCCGGGAAAAGGCTGTCTGGGGAGAGCCTTCTTTTGATGCTGCCATGGCTGCCGCTCGGCAACAATGGCATAGTGAAATCGACTGGGCGGCTCTCGACTATTTTCGCAAGAAGAAGTTCAGTCGCCAGGGAGGCTCTTTCGCGACGCTGCTGTATGGGATGGTAGATGAGTCAGCCTGCGAATCCTCCGGGGAAAAAACAGTTCGTCTTTGGTCTTATGGCGACTGCAACATGTTTCATATCAGGGACGCAAAGCCTGTTTGCTGCTGGCCATGGACCAGAGCTACGGATTTCGGTGCGGCTCCTGCAAGCCTCTGCAGCGTGCAGGACGTAAGCACTGATTCTTCCCTTTGGCAATCTCATGTGGTTAAGCTTCTGCCTCAAGACGCTCTGCTGTTGGCCACAGATGCGTTTGCGGAATACCTTGTGAAACAGATAGAGAGAGAGCAAAGCTTTCCGTATGAGAAGGTTTCTCGAATCACCTCACAGGAATTCGCAGGCTGGATTGAAGAAATGCGCAGCACAAACAGTATTGAGCGCGACGACACAACGTTTTTGCTGATCACCCCGCAGAAGACACCTGCAGGATCAGCCGCTTCACCTTCATCGGGGATCTGGTTGAGGCAGCAGCTGTTCTCCGGCTGGAAACATGTTGGGGCCGGTTGGGGAAAACCGTGCGGAACTGGCCTCCTGACTCAAAAGTTAGGCAGATATTTTTAAGGCCTGGCGAATGTTTTGCCACGGAGTCGTGAGATAAAAAGGTTTGCCGCCGTTCGTCGCGTGGACGAATGAGTCACGGTGTTTCAGCTGATCCGCGTTCGGCGGCTTTCTTGAAATGCTCATCACGGACTTGCAGGTAATGCTGATCAGCCACTTGTTCGCTGTTGCCCATCCACTCGCACACGGTCTTTCGCGGGAACCTTTCCTCCAGTTCCGTTTGCCGGGAGGAGCGGAGGTTATGAAAGATGCGAGGCCAGACTTCGAAGCCAGCCGACTGCACAAGCCGCGTCATCTGCTTGCGGAGATTTGCGTCGGTGAAATCCTTGAGGCCGGTGATCAAGAGGGAGTCTGGTGAGTCGTTGGAAAGTCGCTCCCGCAGTTTGTTCAGAAAAGGTACGAGTTCCGGGAACAGTGGGATCTCACGCGTTGGCCTGCCTTTCGTTTCCGTCTTCACGCACTGGATCTGAATTCTGCGACGGTCCCAGTTAATATGTCGCCACTTCATAGCAAATGGTTCCGATGGTGTGCGAAGTCCGCCCCATCTTGAGAGGGCAATGACAGCTTTCATTTCGTCATCTTCACACTGGTTGATGACCTTCGTGATAGCTTCGGACTCAATGAACCGCTGGCGGCTGGAGTTCTTCTGACGCTGAATGGTCACGTGAACAAATGGGTTTGAATCAATGATCCCGGCGTCCATCGCTTCCTTGAGAAACGACTTTGCTACGGCGATATGCTTTCCGGCACTCGCCCGTCCATAGCCAGCACCGCCGTTGTCGGAAGGTGAAAGCAGCCAGCGTTTAAAGTCACGGGCATGTTTGGCGTTCATGTTTCCGATCGTGAGTAAACCCAGGTGCTCGCGAATTCTGACAGCCGTCTGCTGCCACAGTCGGATCGTGTTGGGCCGTATGTCTGTACGCGCTTTGATGAGCTGATCTGCATAGTCGGCAACGGCAACGTCACCTCGACATGGCGTCGTCGAACTGGTGATCGAAGGCGAGATCAGGTTCAGCGAAACTAACCGCCGGGCAAGTCGAGGCCACTGACGGCGGATGTGGTGGATCCATTCTCGCGTTGATCTGCGAACGTCTTCACGAGATCGGCGACACAAGACGAGATGCTCAACGTGTACCCCGATCTCAATCGCCGCTGCCAGTGAGATTCGACCGACATGCAGCGCCGTACGTTTTTCGTCGGCATTGACGAACAGAACTCTGCGGGTACCGGTCTTCTTATTCGTGGATACGCTGGCCATTGGTATTCTCCGGTTATGTTGGTGAAGGAAATCGAACCGTCCGTCGAGACTCAAATCCTCAATCTGGCTGAGCAGACGTCGTTCCTGCCGAGCGAGTTCGGACGAATTCCACGTCCTCCTCAAGATTCAGCGAATACGATTTCATGCGGAATCGTCGCTTCTGTTCGTCGTCATTGGATTTCGACAGGACTCGAAGGTCCAGCCAAAGTTCGTACTCCCGAAAAACGTAGAGCGGATCCTGATCACCGCATTCGCCCACACCTCGATCGAAAACGAACTGACCGATCTGGGCCATGATTTCTTCATGACGCCAGTGGCTGTATCGAAAGTCGTGACCACGAAACCAGAGGTAGTATTCGAAACGATGGTTCAGCGCCGCTTCAATATCGGTGTTCGCTTCGAGAAAGGCTTTGAGGCTCTGAAGGTCATCGGTGCCATCATCAGTCGGTTGAGAAGATTCTTCTGTCATTGGTACGGTCTCCTAAGTTGGAAGGAAATGAAACGGCAATCTGCCCGGATGAATCCCGTGACGCAGTCGGCGTGCCACGAGACTCGACCGGAAAGACTACGATCGCATGAGCATTCGTTCGACGGCTGCCGAGTCGTAACCTGGCGTAGCGTGATCACGACAGATTGCCAGTTGCGGCAACAGTTCCCGGAAGACTTCACCTCGTTCGATCTCTGTGAGCATGTCCCGAAAGTTGAACTTGCACCGTTTGGCCAGCAGCATGTATTCCGCAAGATGCGCCCCACCGAGTCCTTCGGCTTCAGCAATCTGTTTCGCCCGATCAACGATCTGAGCCGCACAGTCCTCAATGGTCAGTTCAAATTTGATGCAGCGGCTGAGCAGGGGCTGACTGTCAACACCATCGAAGAGCGTTTGCTGTCCTTCGAAAGTTGTGGTGAATACCCAGGTCACATGTGCCGGGACACGTTCAAGCACGACCAGCAGTTTCCTGACAGAATCCTTTCGGAGTCCGTGCGATTCGTTCAGCAGGACCGCCCGCCCACTCTTGTCACCGATGGCTCGGCAGCGGAGCAGGCGTTCCAGATCGTCAATCGCTTTTGGCGTCAGTTCTCCGGCATCGACTTCGACGAAATTCTCGGGATCACAGACTTCGCCGGCAATCAGGCAGGCACAGCTCGTCTTGCCGATTCCACTGGGACCGGAAATCCAAAACGCCCGACCGCCCAATGAGCCTCGCATTCGCATCGCGGCGATGGATCGTTTGAGTTTGTCATGCCCGACAAGCTGCGACCAGTCCGTCGGGCGATGCTCCAGAAACAGTGCTTTTCGTGTCATTCAGTGACTCCATTGAGGGATCAGGATCGCTGGCGTTTCGTGTTGAAACCACCAGCCGAAAGACCGATCGCGTCCCACACCGACAGATATCGTTGTGAAAACGCGACCGATGAAAAACTAGGGTTGAAAGTTGAGTGTTTTCTGGCAAATACTTTGGCCGAGAAACGCTGCCATGCCCGGCTTGAGCAACCGTCAGCAGACGAGGCCCATGAGCTTGCCAGCGGCTCGATCAAGGGCCACTCGTTCATCGGTAAAGGCACATTGCTGGCTGACGCGGGTCAAGCCACAGACGATGCCCCAGATGCTCAGAGGGCTAAAGGCATTGCGGCGAAGATCACTGTCTACTTCCGCCCAACCCAGTGCGGCTTCGGCGTTCTTGAGTGTCGTCAGTCCTGACTTGTGCAGCTTCTGAACGACGTCTTGCTTTGTGTCGCCGTAGGATCGTCGCATTGCCGCGGCGATAGCCTGTGATTCCACAGAGGCACTGGTCTGTGCATAGCGATCCAGACTGCGACGAAGATCACCGACCCAGCGATCATTGGCTCGGCCTCGATGGACGATCCTGACTTCCTGAACGTTGCTGGCTCCCCACAGGATGTGATTCGAGCAAACAAAGTCGTAGAGGAACGTAGTCAGCCGAAACGCACAGTCACCGACTTCGCTGTTACTCATGAAGAAGCCACGGGCCAGACCGGAATCGCCACCACCAGCGTCGATGCGAACGTTCTCGTTGATCATGAATACAAAACAGTCCCGATCACTGGCATAGAGGCCGGCCGGTGCAATCATGTCGCCGATTTTGACTGCCAGTGAACCGGCTTTGCTCTGCTCCTGCAGGACGTCAGCCTGAGTCGCCGGTCGTGCTCGTGGATCATCATTGCTGGCAGGGCGAGCTGGTGGGACACGCCAGCCATTTTGCTCCAGCGATGACAGACGATTCACGACATCATGGTTCCAGATGCGGCTGTAACCGCTGCTAAGCATCGCACCGACTGTTTGTGTGGGCGTTCCAGCATTTCGAATCAGGACATGACTGGCTGATCGTCCAGCATCGGCACGCTTCTGAAGTCCACGATTCAGGCATTCGGAAGCCAGGTCACCGTCGAGCGTTCGCAGATAGTCGGCAGGAGCGCCGGCCAGTCGTGAGAGTTGGCCAAAACTCCAGTGCGTGAATCTTGCTGGTCCGTTGAGACCGCCACCGACCAGTTGTAGATCACTTCCGTCAGGAACCACTTTCAGCTCATCGGGATCGACGGCATTCTCGCGGCTGGATTGCTTGCTGGTACGAGTGCGTTCGATCAGTTCGTCCAGAGTCCAGAATCGTTCGTCAGCCGGACGGCTGGCCCACTGACGATGGGCGTCCATGAGGTTTGTTTGCTGGCCAAGCTGAGTCACCTGAGTGAATGTCACGGGCGTCGATGATGGAATGACTCGCTGTACTGGTGTCACACGAATCGGCAGATTGTCCGGCAGCCACGGTTCATCTGTGGCATGGTCCATCTCAGTCTCGTCTGGATGAGGCAGTACTGCAGTCGTGGCATCCGTGTCGTCGTTCAGCCCCAGCATCCTGTTGATGGCGTCAATATCGTAAGCGTTGTTCATCTAAGCAACTCCCGAAAGTGTGAAGAAGACTGGCCGAAACTCGGTTCGGTTCTGCAATCACTTTCGGTGCTTGATTACGTTGAGCAGGTGCGCGGGTGAGTGAGGGACGTGCTACTTGCGATAGTCTTTGGCACGGCCAGAACACTGTTTCCCTTCTACCCGCAGAACTGCAATTTCGGATTCGTTTTCGACGCTCACGTCTGTGCGACCGACGCGTTAAAAAATTGCCACTTCGATTCGACGTCGATACGCGATGCGGATCCGCACCGCGTAAATTTAGCATTCAAGGTCGTTCAAAGGTGAAACAGGTTTTCAATGATTCCTCGCATCATCACCCGACCCGGCTGGCTGCGATGAACTTCTGAAACGGAGTGCTGAGTAACATCCTTGTCACTTCGTTTTGGTTCCGGGATTTTCAAGAGACCACTAAGTTGCGTACGATTGACTCCGTCGCTCAAAACGCAAGAGACCGATCGTTTCAATAATTTGCTCACCTTTATCAGGGCTGCACCCTTGGCCGATGCTGCGCATCTTCAGCAAATCCAATCCCAATTACGGACTACAGTAACGGAGATTATGCCTGCCTTTCCCTGTGCGACTCCGACCTGCCGCCGCTGGAGATACCTGAGTTGGTTGATGGTTATGCTAATTGGTGCCGTCGCGCTACGAGCGGATGAAGTCAGGCTGAGCGCGGATTTTTCTGTCCACACAGGTGCCATTCGACCGCTCCACGGCATCAACAAAGGTCCGCTGGCTCCGGGCGGCCTCTTCGATGTGATCACGGAGCAGAAGGAACTCGGGATTCCCTTCACACGCCTGCATGACTGCGGTTGGCCTAATCCGTATGTGGTCGATCACCATGTGGTCTTCCCCAATCCAGACGCGGATCCAGCGTTGCCTGAAAGTTACGATTTTCGGCTCACCGACGAATACATCGAGGCAGTGCGCAAAACCGGGGCCGAACCGATTTACCGCTTGGGCGAGAGCATCGAACACACCAGTGTGAAACGTTTTGTGCATCCACCCGCAAACATGGAAAAGTGGGCGGCGGTCTCTCTTGGAATTATCCGGCATTACAACGAAGGCTGGGCCGACGGATTCCGGCACAACATCCGCTACTGGGAAATCTGGAAC
>JBDNHX010000473.1:0-7745 GCA_041688565.1 Planctomycetaceae bacterium | reverse complement strand
TCATCGTCTTGATCAGGGGAGTGACTGACGATCGTCATTTCGACGGCGGAGTTACCTGCAGCAGCCGGCGTTTCCAGAAACTGGCTGGAGTCTTTGTGAGTACTGAGCAGCGATTCCACTTGCGAACGCAGTTCTGCGTCGGCGCTGCAGGCCTGGTCCAAATAGGCAGTTCGTTTTCCAGCGTCGGCAATCTCGATGGCTGTCAGAAAGATGGTGCGCTCGGTCATGGTTCCGCCAATCTCATCGCGATTTTGAACAAGGTGTCTGCATTCTGACCAAAGCGTGTCTCAAGTCAACTTTGCACGCTCCTGAAGAGATGGCGCTGTCTGGATGAGGGTTACGCCAAAAATCTCAGAAGATTTGGCGAAGCCGTAGAAAGATGCAGTGAACTACTGAATTTGGCGCAGCAACCATGCTTTTGCGTAAGCCCAAAGCCGATCGGCGGTGCGCGGCGAAAGGTCGAGAACCTTGCTGGCATCGTGAAGGGACAATCCGGCGAAGTAGCGGAGCTTGACCAGTTCACAGGCTGTCGCATCGACGGCTTGAAACTTCTGCAAGGCTTCGTCGAGAGCTTCCAGCATGTCGTCGCTCTGCGATTCAGCGACGGCATCCAGATCCAGTGTGGTTCGCTCAAGATCGCCACCTCGTTTAAGCCGTTTCTTGCGGCGAGCACTATCAATCAGAATTCGCCGCATAGCCTCTGCTGCCGCGCCGAAGAAATGGCTGCGGCATTTCCAATTGCTGGATTCAGTGTGGCGGGACATGGATTCTGCCAGCGAATCTCCCGAAGTCTGATCCGCCACGGGCGACATTAATTTGATCCAGGCTTCGTGAACAAGCCCTGTGGCCTGCAGAGTTTGTCCGGGCTTCTCGAACTGCAATTGATGAGCAGCCAGTCTTCTCAGTTCGTCGTAGACCACGGCAAACAGCTGCCGAATCGCGTCGGGGTCATCGCTTTCCAGCCGGTCAAGTATTTGTGTGACGTCACTCACATGCGTCTCAGACCGAGATACGCTTTAGCGATTAACGATCGTGGCGTCTGGCGATCGCAGGGCTTCAGACGTCCGACCACGTTCGCTGATTCTAAACGCCAATCGCCTTCAGAAAAAGACACTCCAACGCTCGACTTCGTGCAGAAGGAGGAGAAAGGTAGCAGTTTAGTCCCTCTGGGCCTGATCCAAATGGCTTGGACTTAAGCCGTAGCGGAAGTCGCCAAGACTTTCGGCACCCCGGTTTTTGAGGGCAAAACCGAAACTCCTGGCGAGAATTTCGTCAAAGCGTTGAGTTTCGGAATTCGGGCAGGATGCCAATGCCATTCGGTTTCTACCCCAGGCATGAATACAATTGTCCGAACGTGATCCACTGTTCGCATTTGGGCGGATCAGCGTTGCGGACGTTGGTGCTCACGGCGAATGAGCAGGACCTGAGTCGTCGGGCGTTGTACGCGACGATTGATGCCGAACGGGCTCGTGGAGATCGACTGTCCGTCGAAACCAAGCGGCTGCAGAAGGAGCTGGACCGGGTCAAACTGGAATTGAAGCTGGAGCGGCAGAACAAGTTCGCCACCAATGAGCAGAAGCAGAAGTCCGGCGACACTGCGGATGCGGCAGTCGACTCAGCCGCAGCATCGACGACGGAAAAGAAGAAGCAAAGAGCCCCGGTTGGCCATCCGGGATGGTCTCGCAAAACGCCGACGACGTACGACTGGGCTGTGGACGTGGCGGCTCCGAAATAATGTCCGCATTGCCGTGGTTGTGTAAACGTTTTCGACGAAGCCGCCCCTGCCGAACATCTTCAGGAAGACATTCTTGAGGGCCGTTATTCGGTCAATTCAAGCAACTGGAGGGCCAGCACAGCAAGAGCGGCTTAACGGGCCTGGTGAGTTGCACCCTCTGCTGCATTCGGCTCCGACGCCCGCATCGGTTCGCGAGTCGTTTGCACAGGTGACGAGGAAGCAAGTTTGCGAGTGGGTGACCAAGCACGTGGGCCGCACACGGATCTCGAAACGCCGTGCCGCCTACGCCGAGCACCGCAAGGCCGTCAAAGGTGCAACAAGTTAACTGGTATTGACTTAAAGAAAATCGTCAGACCAGCAAAACACCCCCTGCTGTTCATGGTAACGCAGAATTCCCCGAATTTCGCCTCCCTTAGTAACAGCGTTCGAACGAGCAAATGTCGTCAATCAAAGGCCCGCAATTTAAGCAAACCCATAGAAGTTGTTCAATGCAGTGCTCACTACGTCGATCAAATCCGAACAGCTCCAGATGCAACATCGAACCGTGAGACGGCGGTTAAAAGAATATCGTGTAAAGTCTGACGTATTGAACGTTCATTTTTTTAACCGTCATTGGGCAATAAACATTGCCCCCCCGGAGTCCTGCTGCCGCTCAGACTTTTCGTCGGAGATTCATCATGACCACCGCGGCCGCAACGCCCAGTGCTCCGGTGATGCAGATAAGCAGCCCGGCGTAGCGGAGGTCGGTGGTGGTAAACAGCCAGACCGCAAATCCGGCAACCGCAAAGATCAGGAACAGCCTGAAAGCGAAGACCAGCATCTGGCCTCGACGACCGGGTCCCAGCAGAAACAGGATGCTCAATGCAGAGATCGCCAGCCAGATCAGGCCGGTGCCTTTGTTGACCGATTCAGAAGACCGCACATCCAGCGACAGCTCCGGATTGCCACCGACGCGCAGGAAATCAATGCGTTCGCCATCGGTTGGAATATCAAATTTCAGGGACAACAAACCGGTCGGCGTTGCAGTCCTCTTTGCTGGGGCGGACTGCTGCTGCTGCTGCTCTGAAAAGCCTGGTCCCGAGGTGTCATCGGCCGGCATTTCATCTGCAAGCTGCAGCTGCACCGGCGCACTCATTGGCTTGCGAAATTCAAGGGCTGGAAGATCGTCGAGCGACTTCATCGCCCTGGCCTCTTCACTCGCACTCCCTCGACGCTGCAGCAGCTGAGATCTCCCACTTGATTTGCCTTCTTCTGCTTTGCTTTCCCCGGCTTGGCGTTCCGCCATGTCGAGATCCTTTGTTCGATCGACGTCGGCTTTTTCCGCGGCCGCGCGGCCGTTGCTTTCCTGTTCCTTTCGATCAATCTGTTTGCGCCCTGAGTTTTTATTGAGCAACTGATCTTTGGCCGTCTCAGATTTGTCCGCTTCACGAAGTCGTTCCGCTTCCTCATCCTTCAAGACGACGCCAAAACGGAACCATGTTTCCGGCGCTGGCTCCCGGCCTAAACGGGAACGCCCGTCCGCGTTTGAGATACCCGTGCCAGCGGAGCCCGAACTCATTCGGTTGAACGACCAGAACTGAGCCGAATTCTGCCCGTTTTCGTAGTTCAGCTTTTGTTCCTGCTCAAAGAGATAGCCGTTGCCCATCACCGCCGGTGCGGAAGACTGCTCCCTTCCTTCCGACAAAATGGATTCATTCAATTCGCTCAGCTTACTCAGCAGCTCATCCCGCTGCTGTTCCACACCGTATTCATGGCCGCTGGAACGACTCAGGTTTTCCTTAGCGCTTTGAACTTCCTCAAGCACTCGGCTGCGCAGATAACTGCCCTTCGCCGATTTGGCCGACTTCAGCAGCGATGCGGCCTGCTCAACCTGACTTAACAGAGACGCGTCGTCCAGTTCGCGTGACTCCGCCTTCACAACATTGGTCGCCGCCGGATCATCCACCAGCGTGGCTCGCCAGGAATCCGGCACGTAAACACTCCAGCGGTTTCGGGAAACGGAAATTCCGTAATCCGGATCATCGCGGAATTCCGGAAACCTCGGCACGGGAATCAACAGCCGATGGCTCTTCCATTCCTTACGAATCGTCGCCGCTGAATCATCGAACCGGCCCGCAAGAGCGAACTCGATCTCAAACGTTGAAGCGACTCGACCGGACTGCGGAATCGGAATCAGATGCGTTTGACGTTCGCCTTCCCCGCGAATAACGATCCGGCTGGGCTTGCCCTCAACCAGACAGTACAGCAGACGACTTCCTACCGGCAGCTGAACCGGAAGAAACTGGCGGGACTCATTAGTGACCTGCAACTGATGTCGACTTCTCCAGCTGCCATCGTCGGAGATGACAGTCGTATGGGTCGCCAATGTCACAACAGCCGGAGCGACCTCATGCTGAGCCGGAAAAACAAGATTCCAGGCGACCGTTTCGGGACGCAGTTTCACCACAGCCACGGCCTGCTGCAGCAACTGCGGAGGAATCTGAGTCGTGATCTGTTCCGGATCCATTTTGTCTTCCGGCTGCAGCGCAGCTGGCTGCAGAAGTCCGCTGGACTGATTGACAAGAACCCAGAAATGGCCCTGACCGGATAACGACGAAGGCGCATTTGGTGGAACGACTATCTTTGGCGCATCCACACGAATGACTCGGTCAGCAGGAAGCGGCAGACTGGCCGTGCCCAGCACAAACAATCGATCGGTCATCGGCTGCTGGAGCTGAAACGTAACGCGCGTCATCCCATTACCCAGATCTTCTCGCGTCACACGACGCTGGCCGGGCACGTCAAATAACATGACGGCCGCAGCGCTGCTCGGCAATTCGACGGCGAACTGATCAGCCGCTGCCCGTGCGATCTGCCAGTTCAGGGCGAGCGTAACTTCCAAAGCAGTTTCCGTGACGTTGGTGACGGTGACCGATTCTCCAATCAGCGTTGAGATCGCCTGACGCAATCTGATCGTCAAAGGACGAGGACGAATGACGATGCTTTGAAAGGCCAAAGACGGGGCTATGGGGATGATCTCCCGATAGCCTGCGTTAATTGATCCATTTGACTTAACGCTCCAGTCGCCGTCATTTCCCACACCACTTTCAAGGCCCGCGCTTTCTGAAGCGGCATCCAGCCAGACAGCTAATTCCGACGTGGTTTTTGTGGCGTTCATCGCCGTCGGAGCCTGCAGATTCAATAGGCTGCGATCCGCATCGCGGTTCATCTGCCCCTGAACGGCGATCTGCAGCTGGCCGCTTCGTGCATCGGTCAGTTGAATGCTGAGCAATCTCAAATCTGGATTGGCATTGTCGCCATCGGCAGCGTCAGAAAAATACCAATCTTTTATCCCAGTGGCGCTCACATCAAGAGCGAGAAATGTTTTGGGAACAGCAAGGTCAATTCGTGAACGAGGAGCTCCTGAGATCTGGACAGTCATTCGGCTGCTCCACAGCTGACGCTGCTCCTCCAGCCGCACCGCGTGGATGGCGTTGACGACCATCTCGTCGGCGGTCGGAGTGACTTTCACGGTGACCGAAGCCGGCTGACGCGTGTATCGCCAGGCAAGCATCGGTCGGCCGGGAAGTTCATCGCCGTCAGGATTCGGAGCTTCGTTCGGGTTGATCTGAGTAACCGCAGAAAGAGAATCCGACCGCACCTGGAACTGCGAACCGGTCTTCAAAATCACCGTGCCAACGTCACGACTTGCCCCGCGGACGGCCGAAATTGGCACCACAAGTGACGCCAGTGCTTCGACCGAGGCCGCTGGGGCATACAATTGCATCGTGAGTTTTGTGGCATCGCTGACCGAGCGTCGCAGCTGCAGCTTTACAGATCGCGTTGCATCAGTGCTTTGAGCTGTCCAGCCGGCAATGTCGTCGCCCGTGACCGATTGCACCGAGTAGCCTTCAGGGATGGTGACTTCCAGTTCAGAAATTTCTCCCTGACGCACGGCGATGCTGGCTGTTGTTTTCAGCACAATGCCGGAATCATGGACAGCCAGCGCCGACGCAATCGTCGAATGAAACACAACATCGCCAGCCGCTTTCTGAACTGTCGGTAACCACTGCAGGCGAACCGTCGACATCAGAGCGATCGGGACGATGACATTTCGACCGTCACGGCGATAGACATTCGTTCGTCCGTTGATCTTTGCATCCAGACCGTCTGCCGGAAGAGTCCATTCGAGCGTTCCTGCGGCGGCCGATCGTAATGGCAGGTCGGCTCGCCCAAGTTCACCTTCAATCAGGGCGGGGATGTCAAACTTTATGTCGACAACGTGAAATCCCCTGCCCGTGATCTGAACGGCGTAAGCAGGACCGTCAATCGTTGGTATCGCCGCGTTGTTGAGCATCAACTGTTGCCGTTGGTCGGGAATCTGCTGAGCGGCAAAGTTCTGAATTTCACCGCTGGCAACGCCAACCAGCAGCGGCTGGACAGATCCCTCTTTACCATCGACCTGCACCGAGCGAACGGCGACCGGTCCCATGGGCAATGGAACTCCAACGGTCTGCCCAGAATCGCTCCAGACGACAAATCGGCCGTCAAGGCTGAGAACCTGTTTTGAACCATCGACCGATGTCAGACCGCCCGTTTTGAAGAAGGAGGCCACCACGCTGGAGCCAACCGGATTGGCCACCGAGGCTTTTAGCTCATCCGGATTTGCCTGCTGATACAGCTTCAGAAAATCGTCGTATCGAATAAAAATGCGATCGGTCCGCAGCGCAGGCTGGTCGGGCGAATAAGGAACAACGACGTCCGGGGTGACCACTTGTCGCTTCAGTTCATCTGCTGAGGCTGTGGCGATCTCCTGAGCTGTGACGCCGGGGAAGCAGGAGGCCCAGCCCAAAAATGCAGCCATCAGAGCGATCATTGAAACCGGTGTCCCGGCGAACCATGCCTCGTGACGGTCACACGCTGAGATGTGAAATCCGGGGCAGATGGAATCGCTGGCTGGAGCTTGATTTCGAGACATCGTTTGGGTTCTCGCAGAATCACAATTCGGTGTGCCGGCGTTTTTGCCACACACTCAGGTCAGAACAAGGACAACACGCAGCGGCTCATCTTTTACAAAACCGCTGCAGATCACAGGCCGCTGCAGATCACAGGCCGCCGCAGATCACAGGGCCATCGCGGCTCGGCGAGTTTTCCACCACGTCAGTGGACACGTGCAGCACCGAAAGCAACTCATCACCACCACAAACCCAAGGCTGATCAAGGCACCAATAGCGACGCCGTCCAGAACGCTCTGCCATGCATTGGAAAGCAGCGGCAGAAGTCCGAGTGCAATCAGCAACAGGGCGACGATGAAGGTCAGTTTCCACAAGATTGCCGCATTTCTCATACGCCATGTCAAAAGGATGACGACCATCGCCGCCAGCATTCGAATGGCAGAAATCTGGCCGCGTTTCAGAATCACAAAGCTCAGCACGGACGGCTGATGCACAGCATCTGCGACAGAAATAAACTCACGCGACTGGTAATCTGAAGGAACGTCGAGAGCCACATTCACAGATAGACGAGCATTTCCTTTTTTCATTTTCCGTGCCGGCAACGGGATATTGACGCCGAGCATCACTGGCTCGCTTGCTGGCGATTGAGGAACCGCAGACTCCGGAGCAGGTGGTTGTGCGGGCGCAGGTAGTTGTGCGGGCGCCGGCGGAGGGAGATCTCCGAATGGGTCTGCTGCCGCCTCCGATTGAACCATCACGCCGTCAACCGACTGCGGGACACCAACGTTTGGCGACATGTCGCCGCGCGGCGCACCTCCGCCAAGCCCGCCCATGCCTCCTCCCGAAGCAAGACTCCGTCCGAACGGCTCGCCGCGGTCCTCAAGACTATTCGGAGGCGAATCGAATGCCGCTAAATCATCCGATGGTACTTCGTTCGCACTAAATCCATGAGGCATCCTTTGCGGGGCAATCGCACTTTCACTGGTCACTTTGGATAACGTTGCATGCAACGGCAATCGTTTCGCCGTGCTCAACATCAGGAAGAACCCAAGGACCAAACCCACGCAGCAAACCGC
>JBDNHX010000068.1:0-8038 GCA_041688565.1 Planctomycetaceae bacterium | reverse complement strand
CTTTTCAATTCGACTTCTCCAGGGCGTCAGGGCTTCAAAGATTCTTGGGATAACCGGGTCCGCCTTGCTCAGCTCCGCGCGAAATTCATAGAACGATTCCAGTGTTGGAATTGCTTTGCAGACAGCCGTGATCGGACATGTCTCGCCCGGCGGCACCGGGGCCATTGAAGAGACAATCTCCTCTGCCCGCTGGCACCATTCCTCAGACATCCACCGGCGAGCCACTTCAATCGCTGCCAGACTCTGACTGCGAACGCGCGATCGGCGAACAAACAGCTCCGCTATGAATACGAGGCTGTGGAATGATACAGCGTTATGCAACTTGTCAACGTTGATGCGAATCCTTAGAGGGCACGTCTTTAGCGCAGCAACAATATGATCGGTCAATTCCAGGTCGCTTCCAGCAGTGTCAATATCTTCCCTAAGTTCCATCAGGCTCATCAGGTCAGACGGGACTGTGCCACTACCTGCAGCCAAAGGCTGCCATTCCCGGCGAATATCCATTACCTGAAGTTCGAGGAATATGGCTTCGCGAAACGCTTCAACGTTGACGTTGTCCGGGGAAACGGAACACTGCCGCAGAAACTGCCTAACACGCTTTATGGCCAGCAGCCTGGCTGGATTCACGCGAGCAATCAGTGACGGCGGTTCCGCTAGGTATGCTGCTGTCTTTCGCCAGGACGGCAGTTCCGAAACTGGGATCCGGGCTACTAAGCGTCCGATTGGCACCGAGTAGCCCGACAAATCGAGTTCGTTCAGGCGATTTGAGAACCCGTTCGCCCGTATCAGCAGCGCATCGCCTTTGGACCGTCTGTTCGCAGCAGCCTCAAAGAGGCCATAGAGTTCACTGATCCTTGTTGCGGCGCCCCCGTCAATTTTCTTTAATGTTTCGCCATACTGCTGGAGCCACTGCTCCAACTCGTCAGTACTCGCAACATCTTTCCCCTTGAATGGTTTCTGCATGACGGCTCGACGGTGTTTCTCTGCCGTTGCCAGCTGCAGCAGGCACTCTCGAAACGCTGTGATAGACTCGGCATCGAACGCTTCGTTCTTCATCTGTTGCAAAGGGTTGTCACGGAAATTGCAAGCTATCCATTGAGTCGACAATTGTCCGCAGAACTCCGCATACTTTCGAATTCGATCCTCCGGACACCTCGAAAGCACCGAACGAAGGGCTGGAATCTGCTCACAGGCGTCATGCTGAGATCCATGAAGCTCCTTCAGATTGCGTAACGCAGCAAGCAACTGACGTCCGGTACTGCCGTTCTTAAAATATTCAACTTTCGCATGAAGGGCATCGAAGTCCTCTGTAGAAAGCGAGTTGAAGAATGCTTCATTTGAAGCCATCCACGTGTTCGAGTCGGGGGCCTCCGGAGACGAGCTGAGTTCAGAGGTCGTTGCATCGTCAGTGTTGACTTGAGAAATCAGTGACGGCGTTCCCGTGAGGTATGCTGTCGTCTTTTGCCAATACGATAGTTCCGAGGCGGGGATTCGGGATACTAAACGTCCGACCGACACTGAGTACCCGGACAAATCCAGGCTCTTCAGGCGATCTGAGAATTCCTTCGCCTGAACCAACAGTGCAGCGCCTTTGAACTTTCTATTCAACGATGCCTCAAAGATGCCGTAGAGCCCACTTATTCTCTGGGCAGCGCCCCCGTCAATCTTCTTGAGCGTTTCACCGTACTGCTCGAGCCACTGTTCCATCTCTTCGGTTCTCGCAACATCCTTCCCCTGGAATGGCTGCTGGATTACAGCACGACGGTGTTTCTCTGCCGTTGCAAGATGCAGCAGGCTCTCTCGAAACGCTGTGATGGACTCAGCATCGAATGCTTCGCTCTTCATCTGTTGCAAAGGGTTGTCGTCGAAATTGGAGACTATCCACTGAGTCGACAATTGTCCGCAGGACTCGGCATACTGTCGAATTTGTTCCTGCGGACACCTGGAAAGCACCAAACGAAGGGATGGGATTTCCTCACAGGCTTGACGCTGAGACCCATAAAGCTCCTTCAGATCGCGCAACGCAGCAAGCAACTGACGTCCGGTACTGCCGTTCTTAAAATACTCAACTTTCGCTTGAAGGTCATCGAAGTCTTCTGCGGAAAGCGACTTAAAGAATGGTTCATTTGAGACCATCCACTTGTGAGCCTTGGCTGAATCTTCGAAATTTATCGGGTTCGCGATTCCCTGCAGTGGGCGCCCCCGACCGTCCTTGTGAAAGTCGGGTCCGTCCGGAGACGAGCCGAGTTCAGAGGTCGTTGCATCGTCAGTGTCCACTGGAGCAATCAGTGACGGCGTTCCCGTGAGGTATGCTGCCGTCTTTCGCCAATACGACAGTTCCGAGGCGGGGATTCGGGATACTAATCGTCCGACAGACACCGAGTACCCGGACAGATCCAGGTTTCTCAGGCGATTCGAGAATTCGTTTGTCTGGGTCAGGAATGCAATGCCCTTCGACTTTCCTTTTGGCGGTGACTCAAATAGGCCATAGAGTTCACATATTCGAATGGCTGTTCCAGTGTTGATGTTCAGGAATGTCCTTCCGTGCTTTTCCAGCCACTGTTCCAACTCTTCGGTTCTCGCAACATCTTTCCCGCTGAATGGTTGTTGAATTATGGCACGACGGTGCTGCTCAGCCGTTGCCAGCGCCAGCAAGCTCTCTCGAAACGCCGTCAGGGACTTGGCATCGAATGCTTCGTTCTTCATCTGTTGAAATGGATTGTCGTGGAAATTGGAGGCTATCCAGTGAGTCGACAACTTTCCGCAGGACTCGGCATACTTTCGAATCTGTTCCTGCGGACACCTTGAAAGCACTAAACGAAGGGACGGGATTTCCTCACAGGCTTGATGCTGAGATCCATAAAGCTCCTTCAGGTCACGTAACGCAGCAAGCAACTCACGCGCTGAAGTTTCGTCAGAAAAGCATTCGACCTTAGCAGCAAGCCCGCCAAAATCTTCTGCGGAAAGCGAGTTGAAGAATGGTTCATTTGAAACTATCCACTTGTGAGCCTCGACTGAGTCTTCGACAATTATCGGGTTCGTGATTTCCTCAAGTACGCGACACCGAGATTCTTCAGCGGAGTGAAATGCTTCAAGGCACGATCGGAACTCAGAGAGTGTGGCATCGTCGAGGGATATGTCTCGCATTTCGCTGAACGGGCTGTTCTCAAAATTTGAGTTAAGCCATAGAAGTCCGACGTCAGCACAGGATTCCTCCAGTTGTTCAAGCGACAGAGCGGAAACAAGACTCAATAATTTTCGAAGTCCAGGGACATCCGGTATGTGCGACCCGTGCTCCAGCTTCATAGAGAGCAGTTCGTCGACAACCGAGGTATAAGAACGGCTGAAAGCAGTATGCGGGCGATGACCAACGTTGTGAATCTCATTCAACTCGTCTTCGATTGCCAGTATCTTCGTCTGCAGATCGCTTCGCTGTCGCGAAACATTAAGATCAATGGCAACCGCGCCACTCGATAGCGAAGTGATCTGATCTCGAATCTCGCGAACTATAGGTTCGCGATCGCCATTCATATCCTTGACCATGCAGATTCGATCTTTAAGCCCGTAGGCCTCTAGTCGCTTTCTTACAACATCAAGGGCCGGCAGCTTCTGACACACAACGAGTACAGACTTGTGCTGCCCAATTGCATCAGCGACCAGATTCACAATGGTCTGGCTCTTGCCAGTTCCTGGTGGCCCTTGAATCACGACTCCTTTTTCGTGAAAGGCTTGAGCGACTGCGCTTTCCTGAGACGGATCGCTCGGGGCGACGGCGAATCGAAGAGTTTTCGCGGGAGGCTCCCCGTGGCTTGAAGGCGTTGTTCCAATTCGAAGCATAGTTTCGAGTGCAGTACCCTCGATCGATTGCTGAGGCAACATTCGAAGGTCCTCAACCAACGATTGACCGGCAAACTCGACGTGGAACAGGACCGCTGCCGGTACAAGCGTCTTGTGGCGAATTCGTTCGACGACCTGTTTGCTGGGAAGTGCGATCAACTGACGGCCTGCAACCGCTACTTCCAGAAGTGCAAACGCATCCAGCGTGCTGGCAATACCGATCTTTGCCTGCGCCATCAGGTCATTGGCCGCATCCCTCCAGTCCTTTGCAAGCGAGAGCCCCAGCAGTCCGCCGAAAGCCGGATTGAGGCGCACTTCATCACGGCGAGAGTCAAACGCAATTGAAAACTTGTCTCGCTGGCCGACTGCACTTTCTAAAGAGATCGGCCAGAGTAGCACCGGAGCAAGCCGTGGTTGTCGTTTTGATGGCTGATCATTCAGAACGAGGAACGGGAAGCCGAGGTACAGTCCGATGACACCAGTATCCCGCTGGTAGGCTGCGGATTTCTTCTCGAGCCTGCGAAGCCGACTTTCCGAATTCGATTCGTTCTCGAATACTTCCGGTGAAATCGGCGACCTTCTCTCAGACTTTCCAAGTATCCTTTCCAGAATGGCACTCGCGTCCTCCAGCTCCAATGACAGTTCTGTGATATCGATTCGCGGCGTGATCTTCCCGATGGTCATCTTCACCAGCGGACCTCGAAGTACAGAACTGGACACCTTCTTTTCAAAGTGCTGGAGAAGAGAAGTGAGATAGCCTTGATGTGGTGGCTTTTCCCATCTCGTCTCGGGAACCGAAAGGATGATTAACAGATACTCAACGTCAACTCTTCGTCGAATTCGAAAGCTATCAACCCATTCGTCAATCAGGGCAATTTCGCAACGCGCAAAACCTTCCGTACGACTCTCAAGCGTGTGATAGAGTTCGAAACGAGGTTGGCGAAGCAAACCGCTAATATGTTCTGGAGCTGGTCGTTCAAGTAAACGTTGTGCTGCAAGATCAAGAGTTGCAGAAACGACTTCATCAACTGAACGGAATTGTGCAACCGTTGCTGATGCCAGGATAGTCAGATCCTCTTCGGTATAGCTCCGCCGATCCATGATTGAGGACAATGCGGGAAGACTTGCATCAGGAAACAAGAGTCGTCGTTCGTCCCAAAGTGCGGCGAGGTGAACACGGGATGAAACGACCGAGCAGAATCGAAACTGATTCTCCTCAAGCTGAATACCCAACGACTCAGCCCTCTTTCGGACCGATGCGAGTCGCTTGGCAAGCTGAAGGAGCCACGCTTGTGACTGCAAGTTAAACTTCTGGAGGAGTTCTGGCACAGGTCCAGAAAGCAAATCAAATCCCATGTCTGCATTTGCAAGCAACCAGGCTGGCGAAACAATAGCCTCTTTGCAAATGATAGGAAGAGAGGGATTCAGCAACTGGAGTCCGATAGCCAACCGAAAGTCCGAAGAAATATCCGTTCGTGATGTTAGCTGCTCAAGTGCCGAAAGCACTCGGCCTTCAAGATTGAGCTCGCGCCCCCAACCAGCAATCGCACCACGTTCCAGCAAATCGCAAGCCTCGTTCCATGCGTTGGCTCTTGCCGCAGCCAATGAGAATTGAAGAACGCTGTAATAGCTTCTGCCACCCAGTCGGATCGATGGTCCGCTCCCTGAAGCGGTTTCAGCAGATGCAGGCTGAGACGCCCGGACATCTTCGCCCTTCAACCACCGTTGTACCTGATTCCACTGCCACCGTTCAGTTCGATCAACAGTAAGCAGTCCTCGGAGAAGAGTCGTCAGTCGAGGATTCAATCCATCCGGTATCGTGACACCGTGGGCAATCACATGAATCATGAAGAGCTGATCATCCGCCCCCGAAAAACAACTTCCATTGGTGATCCTGTCAAGGAGGACCATTCCAAGGCCCCACCAGTCGGACGCCGCCGAGATCCCGCCCATGATCGTTTCGGGAGCGGTATATTTTCCGGTTTCGATTGGCGCAGCGATCTCCAGATCGAGATCGGAAAGTCGCGCTGAGCCGAAGCCGCTGATGACAAGATCTAATGGCTGTCGGGTACGGATCAGGATCGTCTCGGGGCGAATGTCTCGATGTCTGAGACCAGCCTCCGAAAACTCGTGAAGGACCTGCCCGAGTTCAGCAACAAATTGTTCGATCGTTTCGAGGTCGTCTGCCTTAAGATGCAGATCGCGAACATTGCCGGGGTTCAGTAGTTCCGAAACCTCATAAGCTTGTCTCTCACAGTGACCGGTTTCGTACAG
Organism: Planctomycetaceae bacterium; assembly: GCA_041688565.1. Classification (GTDB taxonomy): domain Bacteria; phylum Planctomycetota; class Planctomycetia; order Planctomycetales; family Planctomycetaceae; genus SXXK01. Next base: position 1,927 of record JBDNHX010000068.1, on the reverse strand, counting down.
TTTCGACACGTGTTCAACCGGGAACCTGCGAAGAAGATCGTAAACTGCCTGATCTGGCTCACAGCCCGTTCGATAGAGCGTTAAGAGGAAATGGTTTGTTTCCGCTGGCCGACGAACAACAAAATGCTGCTGACTCGTAAAGGTCGTCGGACGCTCCTCGACGACTTCCCAGCCAGCGATCTGTCGTTCTGTTGTCTTTGATGACGGCGAATTGCTCTGATCAGCTTCCGTCTCGGAATTAAGCTCTGAACCATGCGGCGACAAATCGTCGCTGCAAATCAGACAGAGAAGATCCCCCTCGTTGTAGGGGTGACCGTTGCGACAAAGCAGGGCTTTGATTTTTCCAGTGAGCTGCTCGTGGCTTGTCTGCTGCCCCACATCCTCAGAGTCATGAATAGCCTCGAGCGTTATGTCCCAGGCGCACGGACTACTGTTGACGAGGTTCTCACAAACCAACTCCGCGACCGATCGACGCGACTGGCAGCTTGGACAGATTTTGAATGGTTTGGTGTTCGTCATGACCTCAAATACCGATCTTCGGTTGCTTGGTACGTGGTACCCTGGACATGCAAGATGGACCGAAGCCTGTCTAAATCTCCATGCTTTGGGATACCAGCCAGCGATGCGGTGACGCGCTCATCCGTCAAAAGATCAAATCGGTCGTCCGTTGCGTCTCGTTGCCGCAAGTATTGTGCAAAGTTGGCACGTCCAGGTTCGATCAATAGATGTAACTCCGGGTTGACGCCCCTGACGACGTCAAACGCAACGACATGCTCATACTCTCTCTGATAGAGCTCAATCACCAGCGACGTCTGACGCGGCACCGGGTTCGGTGTTCCGGGCGAGACTGCATAAGTCTCAAGATCCTGAATGTTGCCTGAAAGAACAAACTGATTCTTCAGTGAAAGAACTCTCAGAAGATCTCGTAACCACCGAGGCTTCTCAAACTGAATTGTGGACATTCAACTGGCATTCCCATGCAACTGTTTGACGAGGCAGAAAGCGTAGCGAAACTTCGGGAAAAATGGCCGCCATTTACTCTGGGCGGCACGCCACGGCTGCCCAAGATATCCTTGCTGCCGGGAGATGCCAGCGATCCTCATTGTGATGGCTAAGAATAAGGAAATCGCGATTTCCACCGCTCCACCAAATTTCAGGTCTCAACGAATGCCTCGAGGCCAATATCGATATCATGTTCCTTCAGGATCATCTTCACGGCTTGACGCGAGACACTTGTGATCCCCAGCTTTCTCAGGTTGCCAGATAACTCTGGTGTAGCGACAACTGTTTTCACGGGCCAATTTCAGCACCAGTTCCGAGTTGTCATCCGTCGTTAGCCCAGCTTCCCCAATTCGGCGAAAAAGCACTGTGTTTTCGTGAGTTTCGGGGTGCTTTTTCTCACTACATTGGTTTCAAATTGATTTTTGTCGGCAGATTCAGGCCCAGTTTGTCCAGCAGGATTTGTTGGTGATCTGTCGGTTTCGAAACGTAGCGAGTGCGGATCTCCAGGCCAGATTTTGTTGGCAGGACGACATCCATCGAATGGATCTCGGACAGTTCGTCCAGCACGCGGCGGGGCTCATTGCCGAGACCCGTTTTATGCAAAGTTGCCCGAGCGATTTCCAAAGCACGTAAGCGATGATGCACACAAAAATATGAGCCAGTACTCGATCTTCTTTCTGATGCCAGATTGGACGAATCGACAGATCACTTTTCTGAATTCGAAACGCAGCCTCGGCTTCTGTCAGTTGGATGTAAGCCTTCCAGAGTTCTTCGTCTGACCAGCCTGACACGTTCGTGCGAAGCAGGTAGCAACGCCGTTTTCGGATACCATTGTTCGGGGATGTAAAGTTCACTGGAAGGTTTGAGCAGTCTCGCAATGATGAGGATGAGCGAACTGACGTCCCACGGAACCTGTTCACGTCCT
>JBDNHX010000472.1:0-4130 GCA_041688565.1 Planctomycetaceae bacterium | reverse complement strand
AGGGGAATGGAAGCCGCCTTGCGGAGCGAAGAGGACATCAAGACGGCGATCGACGCTGGTACGAAGCTGGTAATCATCACTCATTCGACGGGAGGGCCGGTCGCTCGGGAATGGTGGTACCACTTCTACGTGAAAGCCAAAGTCGAATGCCCGATGGGATCCCAATGCCAGTGATTCGAGGGCTCAGGAACCAAGCCCGAATCTTCTGCCGAAAGGGTTTTTGATCGACGTGCAGCGAAACAAGCGGGCCCCGAACTGCCTCACGTTCTACCTGAACCACGACGTCATTCAGGAGGCCGTGTGTCTTGGCATCCGCATCAATCCACGGCCAGAACCCGCGATGAAAGCAAAGCCAAAAGACGACCACTTCGTTCATTATGTCAGTGGCTCGTTCGGAACTGATGCGAAAACACTTGCCGCGCTGCTAAAACCCAATGCGACTCTGCTACTGGATATCGAAATGATCCGGTTCGTCCGCAGCGGTGTGTTTCGATTGACGACCGAGACGAATGCGAAAGACTTCACCAGCGACGGCCCTGAAGGTATGATTGAGTAGTATCTCGAAACAAGCTTGAACAGTGTGAGAATCCCGTCGTCTGAGGAGTCTTCGTCAACTGCCCCGCTTCTGTTGGGCGTTGCAGGGCGAAATAGAAACGTATTGGATCGAAAATGACTCGTTTTAGTTGGCTGCATTTGACGGACCTGCATTTTGGGCTCGATGGACAGGGGCCGCTATGGCCGAACGTCAAGCATGCATTCTTTGAGGATTTAAAAAAGACGCATGATCATACCGGCCCCTGGAACGTCGTGTTGTTCTCGGGCGACTTTGTGCAGCAGGGATCGAAGGAAGAATTTTCACGACTGAACGAAGAAGTGCTTCACCCACTGTGGGACCGCATGAAGGAACTCGGATCAGAGCCGCAGCTTCTTGCGGTGCCGGGAAATCACGACCTGTCACGTCCGCAAGGAAAGAAATCTGCAGCGTTAAAGCTGATGCTGCAGAAGGAAGGGTTTGCCGACATCGCCGATGACTTCTTTACGGAACCAGTTGGCGAGTACCGCAGGGTCATCAACGCGGCATTCGCAAACTATCAGGAATGGTGGGGAGCGGCTCCGTACAGGGCTCCGGGAATTCTCGCTGGCGAACTCACCGGGCGATTTTTCGGTATCACTGGAGATCGAAGGTGTTCGAGTCGGCGTCGTCGGTTTGAATACGACCTTTCTGCAGTTGGAGGGTGGTGACTTCACCGGTCGATTGGCCTGGGATGCTCGCCAGCTCCATTCAGCAACAACGGGCAAACTTCACGGTGACGGTCCTGGATGGGTCAAGGACCATGAGATCTGTTTGCTGATGACTCATCAAGGGCCGGATGGCTCGATGCCCATTCGAGCACCGACGTGTACCCGGAAATCAATCCAGCCGGGCGATTTGCCGTGCATCTCTTTGGGCACAAGCATGAAAACGTGGTGCGGGCAACCATGACCGCTGGCGGCGAGCCATTGTGGCACTGGCAGGGAAACTCTTTGTTCGGCATGGAGAAGTTCGGAGACCCGCCGAAGAACGACAGACGACACGGATACTCTGCCGGTGTCATCGAATTCAATGTCGCCAAAGCAACGCTGCGACACTGGCCAAGAAAGGCGACGAAAGACGCAAACGGCTGGCATCTTGACCGCGATTCGCAAGGCTGCAAACTTGAAGATAAGGACGGCGGCACAAAGCCAGTCGAGATCCCTGTGAACAAGCCAAAGCCCAGGGTGAACGTGACTGCGTCTGGCATTGCTGTTAGCCACAAGCCAATTCCTGGGACCTACATCAAATGGCTCTCGGATCAGTGTGCTGACGTCACGCCGTTTGGGATGGCACCAACGGAGGGGCAATCGGTCTCGCTGCAACAGGTGTATGTACCTCCCATGACGACGAAGCAGCTGAAGAATGAAGAACTCGCATCGAAAGGCGTCATGACTGTCAGACATGCGAAAGGAGATCAAGTAAGACAATTCGGAATCCCGGAATTTCAACCGAACGTCACTGCCCATCAACTTCTTCTCCATCGGCTGGGAGAGCAGTCTCTATATGTTTCCGGAGATCCAGGCTCGGGGAAGAGTACGTTCTGTCGCTGGATTTCATGGCTTGCATCGACTGGTCAGATTCCTTGTTTCGCCGTTGAAGCACCCGAGGAATTCAAAGAGTGCTTTCCGGAATCTCTTCGAGGCCGCTTGCCGCTGATGGTTCGACTGCGCGAATTTGGATCCTGCCTGCCAACACAACCGGGACGAAAAACTCTCTCCACGGCGGAATTCGAAGCGGCCCTTGAGAAATGGCTTGAGACGACAAAACACGGGGACTTTGTTGGAATGATGTCGTCCCGCATTTGAAGACCGGGTCACTGCTGCTGCTTCTCGATGGAGTTGATGAAGTTCCCCTGTCCGAAGGCGATGGAAAAATGGCATGGTCACCGCGAGAGAGTGTCCTTTCGGGAATCGCGACAGCGGCTCCGGATTGGAGCCACGCTGGCAATCGAATACTCGTCACCAGTCGCCCTTATGGACTGGACGCGGATCAGGTGCGAATGCTGGATCGAAGCGGCCTTGCCGAAGCTCGTATCGAACGGTTACCGGAAGCACTGCAGGATCTGCTGGCCACTCGCTGGTTTGTCGCCTTACCGAAAACTTCAGCCGAAGGAGTGAAGTTTGCCCAGGACATGCTTCGGGAAGTGCGAGAACTTTCGCAGGGCGTCGAAGCTCTCGCTGGTAATCCACTCCTGCTGACAGCGATTTGCATCATCTACGGCGAAGGCAAGCAACTGCCGCGAGACATTCATGACCTATACGATCGCATTGTCAAAACGTCGCTGCACAGTCGTTATCCCCGAGACCCTCGCTTGATTGAACCCGTGCGGGCACGCCTTGCTGCGGTCGCTCTGGGTATGCACACAGGCGACCCTGCTGAACCAAATCGCACCGTTCCGGAAGCGGAGATTTCGTTCGACGAGCTGGATCAGATCCTTGCGAAATACAGGGGCGCCAACCTGGAAACAGAGTCTGGTTTCAGGGATCACGTCGATGCTCGTGAAGATCTGCTGAGCCACAGCGGCCTGCTGTCACAAGGAAGCGACAAACGTGCAGGTTTTTATCACCTTTCGTTCCAGGAATTCCTGGCCGCCGAACAGACCACGAAATGCAATGAAGGTGTCGACAAGTAAATGGAAGTGTTTCTGAAGAGAGCCGAGTTTCCCAACTGGCAACCGACGCTACGATTCCTGCTGTCTCGTCGCGTGACGAGTCTGGGGCATAAAGGTGTTATTGAGTTGCTTGAACGCTTTTTGAAGAAGATTGACCTGCGAAACGTCTCCAAATCGATGGGCTTGGCACTGACAGCGCAGGATGCATTGGCAATTCTCCTGGATCGTGGCCTGAATTTGCAGGGGCCGTTGCTTGAGCGATTCACGACAATCTGCCTGAAGACCATCGAGCAGGATGTCGCCCCAAAATCGCGACTTGAACTGGCTCTAATGCTGGGACGTATTGGAGATCCGCGGGTTGCCGAGAGTCTAAACGATGCAAACGCGTGGGTAACGGTTCCCGCGGGCGATTACATCTACGGTGACGACAACACGAAAATCAACATCGAGCGCCCCTTTCAGCTTTCCAGGTACCCGGTAACCAACGCCCAGTTTTTCGGGTTCGTGGCTGAGGGATATCAGGATCAGCAACTGTGGCATCCCGCTGGATGGACATGGAGAGAATCGAACAACATCACTCAGCCTGACCACTGGGCAGATTCCAAATGGAATGGAGCCACATGTCCGGTCGTCGGCGTTTCCTGGTGGGAAGCCGATGCCTTTTGCCGCTGGGCAAAGGTTCGACTTCCAAACGAACACGAATGGGAAGCTGCCGCACGAGGACCAAAGGGATTGGAATATCCGTGGAGCGATCAATGGCAGGAAGGACTTTGCAACTCCGCCGAAACCGGCCTTGGGCGAACGAGCCCAGTGGGAATCTTTCCGAAATCCGGGTCGTTCTGCGGTGCCCAGGACATGGCAGGAAATGTGTGGGAATGGTGCAGCGAACATTACGATCACGAAGAGCGAAAGAAGGACAATGCTGGCCGCGTGTTGCGTGGCGGT
>JBDNHX010000471.1:0-5514 GCA_041688565.1 Planctomycetaceae bacterium | reverse complement strand
GGGTGCAGGCGCCGCGTTGCCTCCTGAGGCAGTTACCGTTGCCGCAGTCGAAAGCGTGTCGCCGGAAATCGGTTATCCGAGCCTGAATGCGTCGTCAGTAAAGGCCAAATTCAGCGATTTTCAGCTCCGGCTGACAACCGCTGAAGCCAAAGCTGCCGAGTACCAAAGTTATACGGCGATGCTGGAACTTCAGGAAGATGTGCGAGGCAACCTGCAGGGCCGAGAGAACATCAACGTCAAATTTCGACGTGAACCGTTCAGCGTTTACATGCGATGGGAAGACAAAGATCAGGAGGCTTTGTTCGTCGACGGCCGGAATGACAACCGCATGCTCGTCAGACCTACCAAAGCCCTGGCTGCGCTGCGTCGAGTCTGGCGTCTTGATCCGGAAAGCCGCATGGCCCGACAGAACTGTCGTTATCCCATGACGGACTCCGGCCTCGAAAAACTGGTGATGCGCACGCGAGAATTTTTTAAAGTCAGAGATGACTGGGCCGAACACGTCGAATGCTCGGTTTCATCAGACAATGTCGCAGAGATCGACGCCTCGGTGTTTGAAATTCATTTTGAAAAGACTGTTTCTCCGGACTTCTCCCGCAGCCGCTATTTCTTCGACGAGGAACGGGGCCTGATGATCGGAGTCGAAAGCTATGGATGGACTGAACCGGGGAAAGCTGGGTCGCTTGTTGAACGGTACGTTTACCACTCTATCGACACAGGCGTCGATCTCGAAGACGGGGATTTTGACCATGAAAATCCTGCGTATGCCTTCGTGGCCCAGTAATCGTCGAATGTTGTTTCGGCTGGTGTCCTGTTTTACCTCATGAGATTTTGAACTGGAGTATTTTATGGAACGATCAACTCAGGAAACCATTGGCCTGCTTCAGACGGCGTACCGCATGGAACTGGAAACTGTGATTAACTACCTCGCCAACAGTATTTTCCTTGATGGGGTCGACGCGGTGGAAATCAAGCGGGCACTCGATTCTGACGTCCCCGAAGAATTGAATCACGCGCGGCTTCTGGCCAATCGAATCAAACAACTGGGCGGGAGAATCCCCGGATCGCTCGAACTGACTTTTGATCAGCAATCGCTGACTCCACCTGAGGACTCACTGAACATCGCATCGGTGGTAAACGGTGTGCTTGACGCTGAGCGAGGCGCGATTGAACATTACCTGAAGATCATCCAGCAGGCCTCCGCGACAGATCCTGTCACTGTGGACCTGGCGACACGGATTTTGGCCGACGAGGAAGGGCATCGAACGATGTTTGAAGGCTTCCAGGCGGGGCTGATGGTTCGCGCGGAATGGTAACTTCAAAGCCCGTCTGTGAATCGCCGCCGCCCAAATCCAAAGTCCACGTTTCAAGAACCTCAAGAGGAGAATCGTAATGCCGCTGCCGGAAAAAAATCGTGATGGTAAAGTCAAGTATGCACTTCTCGGCTGGCTGATCGGCCTGCCGATTCCGATTTTGATCATCCTCCTGTTTGTGCGCGGCTGCGATTTTTAAAAAATCGAACAAAGGCGGAAGTCGCACGCTCCCGGGAATCCTCTGATTTTTTCAAAGTTGTCCTGCAGCGATTCTCGGTGTTGCCAGACGCTTTGAAGATCCCCGATGTGGGATGCACTAGCCGTTCTGCGAACGCAGTCATCTCTCCGGGCCGTCATTTCATCAGAGCGGCGGCTTCGATGGCAAAGTAGGTCAACACGCCGTCTGCACCGGCTCGTTTAAAGCACAACAGACTTTCCAGCATGGCCGCCTCGCGATTCAACCAGCCATGATTCGCGGCGGCAGAAATCATGGCATACTCACCGGAAACCTGGTAGGCAAAAGTCGGGACGACAAAGCCGTCTTTGATACGCCGGACAATGTCCAGATAAGGCATGCCGGGCTTTACCATCACCATGTCGGCTCCTTCGGCGATGTCCAAAGCAACTTCACGAATCGCTTCGTCGGTATTCGCCGGGTCCATTTGGTAAGTGCGTTTATCGCCACCGCCGAGATTCTTTGCTGAACCAACGGCATCTCGAAACGGGCCATAAAAAGCCGACGCATACTTGGCAGAATACGCCATGATCTGCACGTCCTGATGTCCCTTGTCGTCCAATGCTTCTCGAATAGAACGAACTCGCCCGTCCATCATGTCCGACGGTGCAATGATGTCGCAACCGGCACTGGCCTGATTGACAGCCTGACGGCGCAGAGCCTCCAGTGTTTCGTCGTTCACCACGTAGCCACTGCGAACCAGTCCGTCCTGCCCATGCGTCGTGTACGGATCCAGAGCGACATCGGCAATGAGACCGACAGAAATCTGAGCGTCGCGAACAGCACGCATCGCGCGACAAATGAGATTGTCCGGGCTGCAGGATTCTTCGCCATCCGGAGTTTTTTTCTCCTGCGGAGTGACGGGAAAAATCGCGATGGCCGGAATACCAAGGTCGGCGGCTTTACGAGCCTCTTCGACAAACACATCGACCGAGTACCGTGCCACACCCGGCATGGACGCCACGGGAATTCGCTGATTGGTTCCTTCGACGACAAACACGGGCCAGATAAGATCGTTGACCGTGACTTCGTTTTCACGAACCAGTCGACGTGACCAGTCTGTGCGACGATTTCGACGAAGACGAGTATGGGGGAATTCAGCGGTCATCGAATAAAGTCCAGTGTGTTGCGCAGGAGAAGTCGGCTGCGAACCAGAATAACTCAGGCAGTGAAGGAGCTCGCCTGATTGGTGGCGCGAGCCGTGGTCATCGTATTGTGGACTCAATACGGCAGCACGGGAACCGACCGGCTATTTCTCTTCGGAAATTTCTTCCGCCACGCTGTGGACGTGATCTCGAACTCGCGAATAGGCATTGAGCGCAGCCATAAAGGCGATCGTCACCGCAGGAGCGATTTCACCCCTGGACAGATCTTCCATGTGCTTCTTTCGCAGCATCCTGATCGTATCTTTCAGGCGGCGGGAAAAGGGCTCCGTCTTCACCAGGACCGTCCGATTGGTCACCGCATGGGCTTCATTCACGGCAGCCAGATAGTCCACGGAAAACTGATTCAGCTGGTCCAGATCAGCACGTTGCTCGGGCGAAAATCGATGTCCGTCGCGTCGCAGCTTTCGATCAAACTTTTCGAGATTGGCCAGATAATCGCTGACGGATTCGTACTCATCGGCGATCCGCAGTTGCCGACGCGCTTCATCAGCCACCGCATGCGGAATGTTGCCGGACAGAAGATTGGTGATGTACGCGGAGACTTCATCCTGGACGCTATCGAGAATCTGTTCGCGATGCTTCAATCGATCAGAGAGTACCCGATCGGGTTCGTCCTGTCCTCGCAGTTCTTTGACCCAGTCCAGCATCTTCATGCAGCCTTCGCCCATCTTCTGCAGTTCCTTGAAGGACTGCTCGATAGCCATTGACGGTGTTTCCAGCATCCGGACGTCAAGGTCTGTCAGTTTCGGTTTCTCTTTAAAAGGCTTGCTGGGCACAGCCCAGACAAGAAAACGCACGCAGATCGGCAGGAGGGGGAAAAAGATAATTGTGTTCGCGACGTTGAACACCGTATGAACGGCTGCAATCGCTGCGATCGCATGAGGATACGTCTCTTTACCACCAACGATGACAGGCTTGGCGGCGTCAACACCAATCAGCCACTCAATCGCATTGACATACCACGGGAAGATCGCGGTAATCCAAAGGACGCCAATTACGTTGAACATCACATGAAAATAAGCTGCCCGGCGAGCATTTGTTGTGGTCCCCAGCGATGCCAGAAATACAGTGATCGTCGTGCCGATGTTTTCCCCCAGAACCAAAGCTGCGGCGGTCTGATAGTCAATGATACCTTGTGATGCGAGGGAAATTGTGATGCCCAGCATGGCCGATGATGACTGGACGATCGTCGTAAGGACACATCCCACCATGGCACATTTCAGGACGCCAAAATAACTCTTCGCTTCAAACGCTTTTAGCCAGGATTCGAAAGTCGGCAATTGTTTGATGATGGCACACGAGTTCTTCATGATCTCCAGCCCGAAGAACACCATGCCGATGCCCATGATGGTCAGAGCCCAGTAACGGAACCGGTCGCCACGAGTAAACAGGTACACAAAAGCTGCGCCCCCCAGCATGGGCAGACCATACTTGTCGACACTCAGCGCCAGAATCCAGCCAGTGATGGTCGTACCAATGTTGGCTCCCATGATCACGCCCACGCCCTGCGTGAGCTGCATGACTCCACTGTTCACAAAACCAACGACCATCACCGTCGTCACCGAACTGGATTGAACAATGCAGGTGACCGCCGTGCCTACGATCGTCGCTGTCAGTCGATTCCCGGTCACAAGGCTGATCATTCGCCGAAGACTTGATCCCGCGACGGCCTGCATTCCGTCGGACATGTGCTTCATTCCGAGCAGGAAAATGCCGAGTCCGCCGATGAGGTGCGTCACCAGATTAACGATTGCTGTGCTTTCCAAAGTTCACCGCCGACCCGGGTCCATTTGTTAATTTCCTGTTAAGAAGCCGCGATTCTACGAAGGGACTGCGAAGTTGCAATCAGTCCCCGAGGCGACCGCTCAATGAAGCGGTTTTCCTGGTCGCAAAGTTCTTCTGATAGCAAATTCGTCTCAGATCCGCGAATCTGCACTGTTTCGCCCGTCGGCCTGGCCGGCATCGCATAACGCCAACATTTACGGCCAAAACCGCAACGCAAAAATCGCCTTACGGGCGATTTCATAAGGCCATTGCGCCCCTCGCCGCGATGACCGTTTTGGCAGAATTCAGGCGGAATTGTTAACTTCCTGAACTCCCGGCAGCCTGGATCTGAAACGCGAGCGGCGGTTGATATCATCTCAGGAAAAGCAGGGACTCTGAGCGGCTTCCGCAAAGAGATCAGTCTTTGAATCAGGTGTTCTTGGTGAGTTGGATTCGATCACGGCTGTTCTGGAAGATTACAGGGCTCTACACCCTGCTCTCAGCAATTGCGCTGACCGGCCTACTTCTGACGCTGGGCAGCCAGCTTGAGAGGCAGTCATTGAATCGCCAGCAGGCCGTTCTGCAGCAATCGACGATCGCGATCCGTGATGAACTTGAAAACGGAGCGACACCAGACGCGGTAATAGCACTGTGGAAGACCCGTTTGGCCATCACCGGAACAACACTTTGGCTACTGGACGGTCAACTGAACTCCTTGATTGCGTCAGTCGCGAGCCCGGAACGGGACATCACGATTCAGTCGGTTGTTCAGAGAACTCTGAAGGACGGCAAGTCGGCAGTTCGCATTCGGATCGGCAACGACAAGCTCGAATACCTGGTGTTTGGACAGGCCGTTGCCATACCAGCCAGCAAGTCTTCGGCAGTCCTGCTCGCACTGGCCCGACCTGCCGCCGTTCGGGAAGAAGTTGCGCCGATTCACTCGGCCGCGCTGCGAACGGCCATCTTCACCTGGCTGATCGGAATTATCTGCATGGCCTTTGTCACTGCTGGAATTGTTAGCCCCCTGCAGTCGATG
>JBDNHX010000470.1:0-3489 GCA_041688565.1 Planctomycetaceae bacterium | reverse complement strand
GGCTGCGAGTCGACGTCGCTGGCGGAGCGAGTTGTCACGTGGGGTATCGCTCGTGTTTTTATCGCGCAGTTCCTGTGGGCAACGCTCGTTCCTCACAAACGGGTCTGACGTTTTCCGAAACTGAAAAGGTCTTCGATCCGGTGGCTGTCTATGGTGACGTCCCGAATCCAACTCAACTATAGAAGAGGCTCAGAAATATGATAAAAGTTCGTCGTCGTGGGTTCACTCTGATTGAACTCCTTGTCGTCATCGCCATCATCGCCATTTTAATTGCATTGCTGTTGCCGGCCGTTCAGCAGGCTCGCGAGGCCGCGAGGAGGACTCAATGTCGGAACAACCTGAAGCAACTGGGGCTGGCCCTTCACAATTACCATGACGTCCATGGCGTTTTTCCTCCAGGTTATATTTCAAACGTCCTTCATCCCTCCCGCGACCCCGATACCTTCGATGGCCCGGCTGGGTGGGCATGGGGCATGATGCTGCTGCCGTTTCTCGAACAGACAAATGTCTATCAGGGTTTCAATCACAACTTACCATGCTGGGACATTGTAAATCAGCCTTTAGCTCAGACCGTGCTTCCTGGGTTTCTATGCCCGTCTGCGACAGGCACGGAACGGCCAGCGACCATCAGGGATCGCAGCGGGGTCACGATCGGTCTTTTCAGTCGTTCAACGTACGTCGCTAACGTGGGTCATGAAGAACCGTGGTCGCTGACTGTGACAGATCATACGAGCATCGCTAACGGTCCGTTCTACAGAAATTCGAAGATCGGTACGAGGGATGTGACGGACGGACTGTCGAACACCGCATTTCTGGGCGAACATACACCGCTGGTCAGTGATAAAACGTGGGTTGGTGTCCCCGTTGGTGCCAGCGTTCCAGCGAACAACCCGTCTCGATTCGCGCCGCTCGTGATTGAGCCGGATGAAGCGGCCACGCTTGTTCTGGTCCACAGCGGACCCACTGCGGAGGAAGGGTTTGTGATTCATCCGCCGAATGACCCTCAGGTCCATGTGTGCCAGATGTATTCTGAGCATCCTGGCGGCGCTCATGTTCTGCTCGGAGACGGTTCCGTACGCTTCGTCTCCTCAAACATCAGCGTTCTCATATGGGCTGCGGTCTCCAGCCGAAACGGCGGGGAGGTGATTGGTGAGTGGTAATTCTTCACTTCAGGATGCTAATCACGGGCTCATTCGTGTTTCGACGGCAATGGTCTTATGTCAGGAAATTCACTCGCTAAAGCTGTAATTTGATCCATCTGCTTCGTGAATCAGATCATTACCCACGTTCCACATTTCTCATGGAAATTTCGCATGAAGATCGCATATGTCTTTGCAACCGGACTGAGTTCGACATTCAAACTGAGCACGATGATTCTGCCACAACTGGAGCAGCAGAAACACGGCGTGCAGGTGATAGGGATGATGTCGTCACTGGCTGCTTCCCACAGCTCTATGAGGCGCTTGCGGGAAATCCGCCGGATCAGGTCATCACCCTGTGAGGCGAGCGGCGGATTGAAAAGTACCGATTGATCCTGGGTTGAAGTAACTCGCTCCCAGGCAAAGTGTATTGTTGATTCTCAGGAGCCATTTCCTTGTCATTCTTTAAAATTACTGGCGGTCGCATTGTCGATCCACAGAACGGCATTCATGACGAAGTCGGTGATCTCTGGATTCAGGATGGACAGATCGTCGCCGCTCCATCAGATCCGAACGTTCGACCCGACAGAACGCTCGAAGCCTCCGGCTATGTGATCATGCCGGGCGGCATCGATATGCACTGTCATATCGCAGGCCCCAAAGTCAATGTCGGTCGTAAGCTGGTTCCCGAAATGAAGCGGAATCAGCCGGTATTCAAACGCACGAATATCACTCGTTCCGGGACCATTGGCCCGGTGCCCAGTACGTTTGCAACGGGGTATCTCTACAGTCAGATGGGATACACGACAGCGTTTGATGCGGCCATTCCCGGACTGCTGGCCCGCCACGCGCACGAAGAGTTTGCGGATACGCCACAGCTGAACAAGGGTTTCTACGTTCTGTTCGGCAACAATCACTACGTTATGGATCGAATTCGGGAAGGACAGTCGGACCAGCTGGATGCCTATTGTGCATGGATGCTGAATTCTGCCAAAGGATACGCGATCAAGATCGTGAACCCGGGAGGTATCGAAAGCTGGAAGCAGATCAGCCGCATGTCCATGCAGCAACTAGATGAGCCGGTTCCATACTTCAATGTCACACCGCGGGCGGTCGTTCGTGAACTTTCAGCAGCCGCTGACCGACTGAAGCTGCCGCATTCTGTGCATATTCACTGCAACAATCTTGGAATTCCTGGCAACTGGGAAACCACTCTTCACACGATGGAGTCACTGGAAGGACGCCGTGGACATTTTGCGCATGTGCAGTTTCACAGCTATGCAGGAGATCCCAATGATCCGCAGAGTTTCTGTTCGGCAACGGAACGCCTGATCGACTACGTTCAGGGACATCCCAACATCACCGTTGACGTCGGGCACGTAAATCCCGGCAAAACCCTTTCGATGACCGGCGATGCTCCGTTCAGCCAACACCTGCATCGCTTGACAGGAAACAAGTGGTTTACGGCAGACTGTGAGCAGGAAAGTAGTTGTGGTGTGATTCCGATTGAGTATCGGCCTGAGAAGAGTCTGATTCATGCTGTTCAGTGGGCCATTGCCCTGGAGTGGTATCTGTTGATGGATCCCTGGCGTTGCGCGATGACCAGTGATCATCCGAACGGCGGCGCGTTTTATCGCTATCCGGAGATCATCGCATTGCTGATGGATCGCGAATTGCGGCGGGACACAATGGCGCGAATGCCGCACCGTCTGCGAGAACGTACGATTCTGGCCGATATCGACCGAGAATACACACTGACAGATGTCGCCATCATCACCCGCGCCGCACCAGCCCGGATTCTGGGATTGCAAAACAAGGGACATCTGGGACCAGGAGCCGACGCCGACATCACCATCTATTTGCCAGACAAAGACCGGCGACGTATGTTCGAACGTCCTCGATGGGTCATCATGGGTGGCCGCATCGCCGCTGAAGACGGCGATATTCGGGAAACCCTGTTCGGGGACACGCACTTCGTTCAGCCTGATTACAGCAGCGATGCGCTGCCAGGAATCCAGGAGTGGTTTGAGCAGCACTACACTCTTCAGTTCCGAAATTATCCGGTCGACGATTATCACATCGAATCGCCAGCACCGATTGCATGCGAGGCCGTCCTGTGAAACCAGTGAAGCAAAAGATCCCCACAAACATTATCACCGGATTTCTGGGAGCAGGGAAAACGACCGCGATTCAGTCTCTGCTGACGCAGCGATCTGTCTGGTGGACCCGGCCGACTTTCAGAATCCACAGACCTGCTCGATGGCCGTGTTTCATGACCAGATTCAGATGGCAGACGTCGTGGTCATCAATCGCCTTGATAAAAGAACGCCTGAGGATGTTGAGCGGTGTC
>JBDNHX010000469.1:0-13377 GCA_041688565.1 Planctomycetaceae bacterium | reverse complement strand
TTCGCATCCGATGCGATGAAGTCCGCCGCTGACAAACCTTTCATCTGTTCAAGAATCGCGGCACGCACGGGAAAACTGGCACTGCTGAGCGTCGCGACAACTCGCTCAAGTCTTTCAACGGCCGCACGTTCCGCTCGATTCCCGGCCATCCATGCAGCGCTGACCGATATCACGATCACCGCGATAGTCTGAATAATCGCGAAGGGAAGAAGAATCTGATTGCGAATAGGCCAGCGCATGCTGCACGCTCGGAACTATGAAGACTGTGGCAAAGAACACATGTTGCAGCGCATCCGCAGACAACTCAATCGACAAACCGTTACTGGTTGGTCAGGTACACCGTCAGCCACTCGGCCATGCGTTCGAATGATTCCGGTGAGACTGTATGACCCTGATGATGATTCAGCAGGCCGAGCCGTGCGGGTGTCCCGTAGAATTGCCATGCAGGCAAAGCGGCCGAGATCAGCGGCCAGCTGCGATCGCCATCGGCCGCCCCGGGACCTGCTTGACCACCGAGCACCAGAAACGGCCGCGGTGCAATCAATGCCAGTAGCTGATGGTGGTTCAGCGGGAATTGTTCGTCACGAACGGCCTCACCCAGATACCACGGCGCGTCCCAGTTGGTGGAACGAAAACCAAGCCCGCCTTCACTCGCGACAGAAACTTTGACTCGCTCATCGAACGCTGCCAGATACAATGCTTCTTTAGCGCCCAGAGAATGTCCGATTGCTCCGATCCGCGTTGCATCGACTTCAGGAAGTGACGCAAGCACATCGACGCCCCGCATTGCATCGTACAACATCTTCGCCATGCCTGTCGTCTGCGGATGTCGCTCACGATGCTGGGCGACGGCTTCATTCAGGCTGCTCACGTTCTGCCACAAAAAGCAGCGCGGGCAAAAAGTGACGAAACCTCGTTGGGCCAGAAGCAGTCCAAACTGATTTGTGTCGTGGCTCGTCACGCCGGCAATGTCGTCAATTGTCGCGTTGGTCGTCGGATGCAGGGCGAGAACCGCCGGACGCTTCGTCCCCGAATTTCCATCCGCCTCTGGCTTCAGCAGATAGCCTTCGACGAAAATCCCTGGTTCGCACTCGTAACGCACCAGTTGACGCTTCACAGTGGGCTGGCCTTCCACCTTGACGGTTTCCTCTTGCAAAATATCGAGCCCGACCGGCGGTCGTGGTTCCGGCATCGGCCCCAAAAACTTCAGCCACTCTGCACGCAGAGAATTCCTGTGCGCCATCCACTGTTCAGACGTCTTGATCGCATTACCCGCCGCATCGACGAGAACCGGATCGACGCGGCCAAGCCGTTCCACCTGAACCGGCTGCGGAGCTGTCGTGACTTCCTTCAGCCACGGGACGTCACCGGCCTGAACTGACTGCGCCGATCCAGAAAAGACGATCATCAAAGCGAAACCTGCCGCGAGACTGACTTTCGCAATCCGGGCCGTACAGAGCGCGACATCGAAGGAAACGCTGATGCAAAGATTCATGAGGACTCCTGAATGATGGTGTGCCAAGTTTTCGGCCAGCCAGTCTCGGTCAGCATAAACCTCCGAGTTAAAACCGAGGCTTCTGCGCCCAGCGTACGCAGGTTGTGGACTTTGAGCAAACGTGGGCAAATTGAGTGACAGATCCACGGTATCCGACATTAGACTATGCGGACATCTGCGGAGCTGCAATACCTGAGAAACGGGCAGGCTCAGATGAGTTCGGCTGTCCCAGTTTTTGTCAAAGTCGTTATCGGGCTCGCCGGGAGCAGTGCATGTGATGGTGAGTTGGAACACGATTTTTAAAATCCTCCTCGAACATTGAAAGTGCACCACCATGTTTCGCCTTGCTATCAGTTTGTGGTCTGCGGTCTGGTTGCCACTGACTGGCATAGTTTTCAGCGGCACGACCACGGCCATCAGTGCAGCAGAGAACGGGCGAACCAATGTTGTGCTCTTTTTGGTGGACGATCTGGGGCAACGGGACCTGTCCTGCTACGGCAGTTCGTTTTACGAAACACCAAACATCGACCGGCTCGCGGCGGACGGGATTCGGCTCACCAATGCCTATGCGGCATGCCCTGTGTGTTCGCCCACCCGAGCCAGTCTGCTGACAGGACGGTACCCACAGCGAACTCGGATTACAGACTACATCGGAGCCCCTCAGCCTGAAAAATGGAAACGCAACACGAAACATCTGCCGGCCGCGTATTCCGAACACCTGGCTCTGGAAGAAGTGACAATTGCTGAAATGCTCCGGACGGCCGGCTATGCCACGTTCTTCGCAGGCAAATGGCATCTGGGAGGAGAGGGCTTTTCGCCCGAGGATCAGGGGTTCGACATTAACAAAGGCGGTCTGGCGGCCGGAGGACCGTATGGCGGAAAGAAGTACTTTTCTCCGTATGGAAATCCGAAACTTTCCGATGGGCTCGACGGCGAACATTTGCCCGACCGACTGGCGACCGAGGCCAACGCATTCATCAGCGATCATCGTGACGCTCCTTTTTTTGTCTACTTCCCGTTTTATTCTGTCCATACGCCGCTGATGTCGCGCCCCGATCTTCAGAAAAAGTACGAAGCGAAGCGTTCTCAGAGGATCGCCTTTGATGTGTTCGGCGGTGAATTCCCGCGCCGGGTTCGAGTTAGCCAGGACCATGCGATTTATGCGGGAATGGTGGAAGCGATGGATCAGGCAGTCGGGAAGGTTTTGAAGAACCTGGACGAACTGAAGCTTTCGGCAAAGACGCTCGTCATTTTCACCAGTGATAACGGCGGTCTTTCGACAAGTGAGGGATCTCCAACGTCGAACGCACCACTGCGAGCCGGTAAGGGTTGGATGTACGAGGGAGGAATCCGAACCGCTGCGATTGCTCGCTGGCCTGGAGTCATTCCGGCCGGGCAGATCAGTGATGAGCCGATCATCAGCGCAGATTATTTTCCAACAATTTTGGAAGCCACGGGCGTGGCAGCGCCGGATACTGTGAGGCTCGATGGTGTGTCACTCCTGGCAACGCTGAAAGGTGACAACACCCGGCTGAATCGACCGCTGTTCTGGCATTATCCGCACTACGGTAATCAGGGCGGTGCGCCGGGGGCTGCGATCCTTGAAAACGGCTGGAAGCTGATTGAGTGGTTCGACGAGGGTCGGGTCGAGCTGTTTTGTCTGGCGGAAGATCCGGGTGAATCCAGCAACAAAACTGACAGCGAGCCGGATCGCGTGAATGATCTGCGGCAAAAACTTCATGCGTGGCAGGCCGAGGTGGGGGCGAGGCCTTCGACATTGAATCCCGCCTACAATCCAGCACTGCCCAGTGGTCGCGAATAAGCGACCATGGAAGCGACTGTCGGCCGATGGTAATTGCCATCCGAAGCAAATTGCATCAGCCGTCGATATGCACGGCCGGCGGCATTGGCGGCAGATCGATGATTTCTGCTTCGCGAGTTTCCGTGTCGTACAAGGCTACGGTCGGCTTCCGAAACATCCATCCGCCAACTTCACCGGGGTTCAGAAACAGTCGTCCATTGCGGTCGCGCACAGAACTGGGGCGGTGGGTATGAGCAAAGATGATCACGTCAGCATCGTCGATGCAGTTGCGGACGTCATCGAGCTGATGGGCCATCAGAAATTTGACGCCGTCACGCGACTTCCAGCACATCGGCGGGTGGCCAAGAGTCCCAACAATCTTCATTCCGCCAGCAATCCCTTTCATGTTGCCGTCGTTATCCCCATAGCAGGCGATGACAGGACAGGTCAGTTTCCGCATGCACGGGACGACAAGTGGAGAGACAAAGTCGCCGGCCAGCAGAACAGCCTTGCACTCGACCGCATTAAAAAATCGAATGGCGTAACGCAGGTTATCTACGTTGTCGTGAATGTCGGCCAGAATTCCAATCTTCATCGCAACTCCTGTAATCGCTGGTCGCGTCCCTGAAGGATGCCCCAGAATCAACGCTTGAATGAGCCAGCGCGGAAAGCCACTGTGATGTCGCCAAGTTGATAATCGCGACAACGTCTACTGTGGAGCGGGATCCTCGGCCGTCTTTTCGTCAGCCGATTGTTTCTCCGCAGGCGCCGGCTCGGTGGTCGCACTTGCTGGCGCGGAGGCATTGCTGTTTAGCCGCGCGAGCATCCATTGAACTCGCAGCCTTTCGGGATTCTGCTCCACATCGGCTTCCTTTAGCACAGCCGCGGCTGTCTTCGCGTCACCCAGCTGCAGCAAGGCCTCTGCCTCAATGGTCATGGCCGGATAAAACATTTTTTCATCTGGATACTGTCGGCGATAATTTCGCAGCGTCGCGACAGCAGCCCCCATATCATTCCGCGACATCTGGCTCATCGACGTCCAGTACAGGGTATCGCCAACGGCGCTGCGCTGCACGTTCAGAATGGTTTCGGGGAGCTTAAATGGAACCACCATGGCCTTCTTTTCGTCGATTGGTATTTCCAGTTCGATTTTTTCCTGCAGGCTGGCGATTCGAATCTGCTGCAGGTCCTGAATCATGCCAACATCAAAGCCGCCCATGATCTGCTGCACGCGAGCCATTAAAAGACGTCTGGACGGCTTGCCATAAAGATCGTCGCTGCGTTCCAGAAGTTTCTCAAGCGCCGCCATCTTCAGCTCGGCCTTTTGTTCCATTGTCAACTCTTCCGGATTCACGTTGGGGTCCGTGACCAGATCGCCGATGCTGACGGATTCTCGTTCGAACGGGCTGTCCAGAGGACGCATCAGCAGCGTAAATGCCTGCTTTTGTTCTTCATTCAACGCAGCCGCCGCGGCGATTCGCTGTTCCGGGACGTCCCAAACTTTGATCGCGTCGGCCGGCCAAACGGTGCCGATGACATCCTTCAGCCGGTCTTTCAGAGGACGAATTTCACTGGTTCCTCCGACGAGTTCTTCATAAAGCACCGCGGAGTCTTCGGCCTCCAGGCGTTCCTGCAGAACCATCATGCGAGGTGCAAAAGCGGACGGATGACACACCAACAGCGCGGTCCCGGTATTCCAGCGTTCGAGGCCCGAGATGGCATCCAGTGCTGCCGGGTCAACGACGATCGGCGACATGTCTCCCGCAACAGGAACCGCGGAGCCTCGCAGGGGATCGAACAGCATCAGCCTGTTTGCGACGACGACTCCGACCAGTTGGTCTGCCGCTGACGCAGCGTCCGCAGCATTCACATCCCCAGGCGTAGCTGCTCGCAGGATAACAGCATCCAGAGAACGTTGACGAAGCGCTTCGGCAAATGCCCAGATGCGATCGTCCACCGATCCTCGCCCCGTCAGCATCGCTTCATAGAGCCCCACCGGAACGCGGTTCTCATCCGGCTGCAGCAATGCCATGTTCCGAATGATATGCTGAAACAGAGCCACAACGCGTTCACGATCCGTGGCCTGTCCCTGAGGATTCAACGAGTCCGCCTGTTTCCAGATTGCTTCGGTCAGACTCTTCAGCAGCAGGCAATCACGAATGTAGACAATATCATTTTCAGTGAAGCGAACTGCGCTAGCCGTTCGCAGTGCGGCCGGGCTGAGCTGCGCTGCGTTTTGATCGCTGATTTTCAGCTTTTCAACATCGGTCTCGGCGTTCGCGGTCGACCAGGAATTCAGGGAATTGACCACCATTTCTCGACGGGGCTGAACCGCCAGGGACTCGGGGCGAATCCGCTGAATGGCTGAACTGAGTTTACGGCGGGCCTCATCTTTCGATGCCGCCTGAGTCGCAGCGGTGTCCTTTGGTTTGCTTTCGATGGGCTTGTCTGCGCATCCTGAAATGCTGAGCATCATCGTCGCGACCGACACGAACATCGCCATGCGATTGCATCGAGTGAACGAGCTGTGAATTTCTGTGGCACGAGGAGCAGGAAAATTGCGGAACAAGGAACACCTCTGGAATGACAAAATAATACGGATACCGCTGCCCCCGTCATCTGCGACGTTGGCCATTCTCAGCGATTCGTGAGGACTCTCGTCCACGCGGACTTGCGGCGTGAAATCTATCACTCAGCGGGTCCGGGTTAAGTGTCAAGGGATAGAATAGTTTCTCGAAGTACGGTGAGCTGTTTCAATAACGGTTCCAGTCGATCCAGAAACACCATGTTTGCTCCGTCACTGAATGCCTTGTCAGGGTTTGGATGAGTCTCCATAAACACGGCATCACAGCCCACAGCCACAGCGGCTCGCGAAAGAACGGGCACCATTTCTCGCTGTCCACCTGTTGTGGAACCGCCTGGCAGTTGCACACTGTGAGTCGCATCGAAGACAACCGGAACGCCAAACGACTTCATAATCGGGACGCATCGAAAATCGTTCACCAGCCGTCCGTAGCCAAACGTTGAGCCGCGTTCGGACAGCATAATGCTGTTCAATCCGCGGGCTCGGCACTTCTTTACGGCGTGAATCGTATCTTCGGGGGCAACAAACTGCGGTTTCTTAACATTCACGCAGATATCGTTGGCCACAGCGGCATCGGCCGCTGCCACAATCAGGTCGGTCTGACGAGCCAGAAACGCGGGAATCTGAAGGATCGAACACACCTGAGCACAGGGAGCCGCCTGAGCCGCTTCGTGGATATCGGTGGTGGTCGGCAGGCCGGTTTTTTGCCGGACCAGATCCAGCATCCGCAAGCCTTCATCGAGACCCGGCCCGCGGTAACTGTCGACGCTTGTGCGATTGGCTTTGTCAAAGCTGGATTTAAAGACGATCTGCAGGTTCAACTGGTCTCTCAGTTTCGCCAGACGGTCGGCAATACTGAGCACCAGTTCTTCAGACTCCATTACACACGGGCCCAGAATGAACAAAAGCGGTTGTCCATCCCCAACCTGGTAGTTCCCGATGGAAACAAGATTCTTCAACACAGGGCAGCTTTCTGCAGGAATTTCCCACGGCCAGATTCCGCAACGGAATTCAGCCGACGAGAGGCAATCAAAGACTCCGTCCGTCGCGGAAGTGTATCGACTCCTCAAACGAACGTCATCCCGACGCCAAATTCCACACAAAAAAGAAAAACTCGTCTCCCCAAAAGCGTCCACCGAAGCCGCCCCCGACAAGATCAGACTCATTCCCCACCTAGGTCGGATGAGTCACTGGGTCATGACCTGCCGGCCCAACGGAAGCTCACTCGGCGGCCTTCAGGCTGTGCAACTCGCGCGACGGTGGAATTAAAAAAGCCCGGCGAAAGTCGCCGGGCTTTTGAGGGTGATTGAACGTGGACACGCTTGGTGATCAGATGATTCGCTCGGTACTTCGGACGCCGAAGCGGACGGATTTGATATGTTCTTCCACGTCTTCTTCGTCCATTTCTCCAACGTCATTCATGAATTCACGGCGATGGAATTCCACCTGCTCATTGGGTGAATTGTTACGCATACGTTCGTCAGTCAGCAGGTATGTGGAATCCGGTTGGGCCACAAAGAACATTCGAAACCAGAGCATTTGCTCGACGTTTTTCTGAGGAGCCTCGAGGCGGATGCGAAGGCCCTGCTCGTACCATTCGAAGAGCATCCCGAAGAAGCCGCTCGGGATGTACTTCACGGCAGACAGGTCAACGCCCACGGCACGATAGCCGTCTTGCTCAATCAGAGTCGACAGAGCATCACGCAGCAATGCAAGGTCAGCGCCGTCCCAGATCTCCATGTCTTCCAGGGAAACGATGGCAAAATCGTCCTCGATGCGTACGGTCAATCGCTGCTTTTTTCTCGAACTCATTGCGCCCTCTTTCCAGGGTTGTTTGTTCACGCTCACCACCAGGTTTGGGGAGAAGACTGATGATGCAAAGGGTGAACCGAACAAAGACGAATTGAGCTCCCTCAAGCTAACTTTCTTGCAAGCCTTTTATTTTCAAGGACTTACGGCAAGTAATAAATCAAAGGCGTAGTGCCGAGTCAGAATTTTTCCGTTGCGTTCTGGGAACATTTGAATGAGGACAATGATGCCGCTCCGCCTCAGTGTTGACTCCCGTCATCACGAAAACGTTCGTCCGACGCCTGGCAGTCAACCGCGTTTTACGCTTCAATTTGTAAAGCTCGGGCAAGCGGGGACTTTCTCGGATGGTCGGCTGGCATACAACTTTGTAGCGGATCGCGCCAAGCGTTTCGGTTTTCCCTTCAAAAACCGGGGTGCCGAAAGTCTGGGCGTGTGGAAACACGAGGCAAATAGGGAAGGAAAACACGTCTTTTAGGTGCGATAACCTGAGACCGCGTCTCACTTTCAGGCATTTTTGGCATCGTTAATTGCCAGAATGTTTTCTGCGGATACCATCCAGATGCCATTGTCCAATAAAAGCGTGCGGGACGTGAAGTTGTTGGCTGGTATTGGCGGGAGTTTCTGAAATGTCTACACCCCTGGATGCACGAGATCGCGAGATCCTGACGCATCTGCATCAGTCCGCCGGGGGAGATATTCAGGCTCTCTGTGAATTGCTCGGGGTGACTCGAACGGCAGTGCGACAGCGAATTTCTCGGCTCGAAAGTGGCGGGATGATTGTTTCTGAGCTCCAAAGCCAGACTCGTGGCAGACCTCGCCTGTTGTATCGTGTAACAGCAGAGGGACTGCATGAGCTTGGCGAGAATTACCGGGAACTGGCTGTTGTTTTGTGGGAGGCAATTTCCGGCTTTGAAGATCCCGAGATTCGGGCCACGCTGATTGGACGTGTGCAGAGTTCGCTGGCCGAGCGTTTTCGCAGGCAATTGGTGGGTTGTGATTCTGTCGACGAGCGGTTGGATCAGTTGGCGGAGGAGATGAAATCCAGCGGATTCAATGTGGAAAGTGACCATTCGGGGGGGCTGCGGATTTTGCGGGAAACCTCCTGTCCATTTCCAATGCTTGCAGACGTGGATGAAGCGATTTGTCAGATTGAGCGACAGGTTTTACAGCAAGTATTGGGAGCCCCGGTGGAATTTCGGTCTCGCTGCAGAGACGGTGATGGGTGCTGTGAATTTCAGGTGATGGGGAGTGGGATTTCGTTGGGGACGGCTGCGGCGGATCCGCTGCCTGTCCAGTCTTTGCAAACTTCTCCGGCCGATTGAAAGACCGGGGCGTGCTGGTAGAGTGCGGGCTGCACGTCCTGCGGTGTGGCAATTGCGGGGTTCAGTCAGTGCTTTACATGGTAAGTTGATTAGTTCCAACAAGAGGTTTGAGCGTCATGACATGGATTGAAGGTCGATTCGAAGAAAACGTAATCACGACGACGATGGAGCAGGCCATGAATTGGGGCCAGCAGTCGTCGATCTGGCCGATGACGTTCGGTCTGGCGTGCTGTGCGATCGAGATGATGGCGGCGGGTGCCAGCAAGTACGATCTTGACCGATTTGGAGCCGGTGCATTCCGGGCGACGCCTCGCCAGGCAGACCTGATGATTGTCGCGGGAACTGTGACTTTCAAGATGGCGAGTCGTGTTCGTCGTCTCTACGAGCAGATGCCCGATCCGAAGTACGTGATCGCCATGGGTGCCTGCACCGTTGGTGGTGGTCCGTACTTCAAGCATGGTTATCACGTCGTCAAGGGTGTGGATCTGATAGTTCCGGTTGACGTTTACGTCCCCGGCTGTCCTCCTCGCCCGGAAGCTCTGCTGGAAGGGCTGATGCGAATTCAGGACAAGATCAAAGCCCGCAAGGTAACTCGAGGAGAATCGGTACTTCCGGTACCGCATCACTCGGGTTACTCAGCGTTGAATGTGTAAGTTGAATGTGTAGATCGTAGGGGAAACAGATGAGTCGCAAGCCTCACGTCGGCACTGCCAATGCTGGCGAATTGAAATTGAATACTGACTGAATCCTTTTGAGTAGTTTTCGCGAATGTTCCGGGCGCGCTGGTGCCCGAGCATTTTGTGTCTGTGAGGAAGTGCGACCGCAATGAATAGTGTGCTGAAGATTTCTAATCTCCATGTAAACGTTGGTGAGACGCCGATTCTTAAAGGCGTCACAATGGAAGTTCGTCAGGGCGAAATTCACGCCCTGATGGGGCCCAACGGTTCTGGCAAGAGCACTCTCGCTTATGCTCTGGCTGGCCATCCGAACTACATCGTGACCGATGGCTCCATTGAAATCGACGGCGTGAATATCACTGAGATGGAAGCCAATGAGCGGGCTCGCCTGGGAATGTTTCTGGCCTTTCAGTATCCGGTTGTGATTCCGGGTGTGAAGGTGGCTGACTTCCTGCGACATGCGGTTTCGAACATTCGTAATCCGGACCGCAAAGAAGGCGAAGGCCTGATGGGGATGCGTGAATTCCGCAAGGAAATTCGAGAACGCATGAACGAGCTCGGTATGGATCCGGAGTTCGCTCGCCGATATTTGAACGACGGTTTCTCCGGCGGCGAAAAGAAGCGCATGGAAATTCTGCAGCTGGCCATGCTGCAGCCGCGATTCGCGATTCTCGATGAAACCGACAGCGGTCTGGACAGCGACGCCGTCCGAGTCGTCAGTGAAGGTCTGGCGAAGCTTTCAGGCCCGCAGATGGGTGTGCTGATTATTACTCACCACGAACGGCTTCTGGAATTCAATCCACCGCAGTTCACACACGTGATGCTGGGCGGACGAATTGTAGAAACCGGCGACGCTGCTCTGGCTCACGATCTGCACGCGAATGGCTACGCCGATATTCGAGCTCGTCATCCTGACGCAGCCGCTGAGAATGCCAAGGCCGAGGCTGCCGCAGCTGTTTAGTTGCGTCGACCAAAGGCGACAACAGTTAGAGTTGAATTATGGGCCGGCTCTTTGAACAGATAAGGGCTCTGGTCACCAACGAAAGGTATCTTGTCGGACTCCACGCCTCTGAACGCCTGGAAGAACGAGGAATTCTGGAATGGCAAGCCGTGGCTGGGCTCGAACGCGGGCATCTGCTGCAGGAGAAACCCGAGGCAATGCCAAATCCTGCGGTGGAAGTTCTTGAAGAATTACCCGATGGAACTGAATTCAAAGCCGTCTGGTCATTTCTGCGGCAAAGTAATGTGGCGAAACTTGTGACTGTGCATTTTTTTGATGGGACTCAATCATGACGATCGTCAAAGAAAAAGTTCGCAGAACGAGGCTGATTCAGACAGAGCGATTCGTGGTAGCGGTGGAGATTGACTTGGTGGTTCCAGAGGATGATCCCAGTGAACCATGCCTTGAACCTGAGACTGTGAATTTTCTAAGGCAAGTAAAGGCGAAGGCGGACGAGGGAGATGTCGACTGGCTTCGAAAGCGTGGCAAAGTCTACGAAGCAATCTCCTTGACCTGAGTCTGCTGCAGCTTGCTGAAAACCGAAAACTGAAAACCTTCTCTAGAAATTCCGAACTATGAGCACCGACACACCAGTGAAAAGCGAAAAGTCGGATGTCGAATTTGGCAGCTACAAATATGGCTTCCACGACTCGATGGACAACTACGCCTTCAAGAGCCGCAAGGGTCTGGATCAACAGATCGTGCGTCAGATTTCTGAGATGAAGGGTGAGCCCGCGTGGATGACGGAATTCCGTCTGGAATCGCTCGCCATCTTTGAATCGCGTCCGATGCCGAACTGGGGCGGCGACATGACCGACCTCAACTTCCAGGACATTTTTTACTACATGAAGGCTTCCAACGAGCAGGAAACATCGTGGGAAGATGTTCCGGAAGAAATTCGCCGCACGTACGACCGTCTGGGGATTCCGGAAGCTGAAAAGAAGTATCTGGCAGGCGTGAAAGCCCAGTACGACTCCGAAGTCGTATACGGCAGTCTTCAGGAAGATCTGGCAAAGCAGGGCGTGATTTTCACCGACACGGATTCGGCACTTCGCGATCATCCAGAACTGTTTCGAGAATACTTCGGAACCATCATTCCGCCCGGCGACAACAAGTTCGCGGCTCTCAATTCAGCGGTCTGGTCCGGTGGCTCATTCATCTACGTACCGAAGGGCGTAAAGATCGAATTCCCGCTTCAGGCTTACTTCCGTATCAACAGCCAGAACATGGGGCAGTTTGAACGAACGCTGATCATTGTGGATGAGGGTGCTTCGATTCACTACGTCGAAGGCTGTACTGCTCCCACATACAGCAGCAACAGTCTGCACTCGGCGGTCGTGGAGATCGTCGTCAAGCGAGGCGCTCGGTGCCGTTATACGACGATCCAGAACTGGTCGGGCAACGTCTATAATCTGGTGACCAAGCGAGCCATGGCGTACGGCGATTCACTGATGGAGTGGATTGACGGAAATCTGGGTTCCAAGCTGACGATGAAGTATCCGGCGATCTGGCTGATGGAACCAGGTGCTCGCGGTGAAACGCTGTCGATTGCCTTTGCCGGCGAAGGTCAGCATCAGGATGCGGGAGCTAAGATGGTCCATTGTGCTCCTAACACTTCCAGCCGCATTATCAGCAAGAGTATTTCCAGAGGCGGCGGACGTTCCAGCTATCGCGGTCTGGTAAAGGTCCATAAGGATGCGGTCAACTGTCGTTCGAACGTGGTCTGTGATGCTTTAATTCTGGATTCCGCGAGCCGCAGTGACACCTATCCGTACATTGAAGTCGAAGAAGAAAACGTAGCCATCGAACATGAAGCCAGCGTTTCCAAGATCGCGGAAGAGCAGCTCTTCTATCTGATGAGCCGCGGTTTGTCCGAAGCAGAAGCATCCGCCATGATCGTTACGGGTTTCATTGAACCGCTGGTGAAGGAACTGCCAATGGAATACGCGGTGGAGCTCAATCGTCTGATCGAACTGCAGATGGAAGGATCGGTAGGTTAATACGTTGGCGAGCGGAGGGTGTCAGCCCTCCGTGTTGCCGATCTGGGATGACACGGAAGCCTTACGCCCAATGCCATTCGATTTGACAAAGTAGACGTCACTCTCCGAGTGACGAAGGCTGCAAGAGGCGGCCCCTGGCATTCATCACTCGGAGAGTGATGGCTACTATAAACGCAAATCGACTGCCACGGAGGTATGACGCCCAGCCGCTCGCCTGATAAATCCGGGAGAATACGCCATGATAAAACTCAGTGAAGAAGCGGCTGAAGCGGCTGAAGCTCTGAAGGCGGCGAAGGGAGGACCCATCGCCGTTGATGTTCCGGGCTTCGATCACCGATTTGTTGTTATCGATCAGACCGAATACGACTCCGCGATGGCGGAGCTGGAACTGCAGAAGAATGTGGCCCTGATACGCGAGGGAATTGCTGACGTCGAGGCTGGAAGAACATTTCCTCTGGACGAATCGATGGACAGAGTGCGAGAAATCCTGCTGCTTAGGAAGGCTGACGACGCACTTCGTTAGACTTTCAGCGTTGGCTGAGGAAGACATCCTGCGAAATGCCTTGTGGTGGGCAGATCATCATTCTGTCGACGAGGCAATTCACTGGGAGTCCGTGGTTCGGCAGCAATTGCGGGAAATCGCTGACAATCCAGAAAGTCATGGCCTCTCAGCGGAAGCATGATCAATG
>JBDNHX010000468.1:0-5616 GCA_041688565.1 Planctomycetaceae bacterium | reverse complement strand
GTTTTCCATAAAATCCTCCATATCGCAAAAACCGGAGACTGACGTCTCGCGGCTCGCCGGTTCCCGGCGAGCGGGGGACGTCAGTCCCCTGATTGTGTTTGACACGGCGATGCCATCCACTGTCGCCCAAACCTCTGCTTTGCTGGTGAGCTTTTGGCTCGGGGGACTTTCAAACCCTTCGATTCGAGCGTCCATTCGAAACTCGTTGACCGTCATGCCTAAACACAGATATACTTGTGGGACACACAGGAGAAAATGACCATGCCAACATCGACACAGGAATTGCAGCGTTTTCAGACGTACGCTGCTGCTCGTATTCAAAACGGCGGGGCGAAGCTGGAGCTGGATGATCTGCTGGATGAATGGAAACACCAGAATTCGGATCCGCTGCAATTGCAGGATGATGCACTGGCCGTCAAAGCGTCACTACGCGACATCGAACGTGGCGAGACCGGAGTTCCGGCAGAAGACGTCATTGCTGACATCCGAGCCAAATACAAACTGACCAGCGACACATGAGGAATTACCGCATTCGGATTCTTCCCCGTGCCGTCGCCGATCTGGACTCCATCATAGGCTGGCTCTACGACAAATCGCCTCGCGGAGCCGCTGCACTTTTGGCGGCCTTCGAGAAGGCATAGATTGGACTCAAACGCTCACCGGAAGCCTATTCCATTGCCCCGGAATCAGAAGTGCTTGGTGTCGAACTGCGACAGGCGTTCTTCAAAACTCGCAAAGGCAACACCTATCGGATGATCTTGAAACTGAATCCCGATGAAGTCAAGATCCTGCGTATCCGTGGACAAGGTCAGCGACCGTTGAGTTTGGATGAACTCCATCCACGTCAGGAATCGGAGGAATGACATGAGTGTCACGATCACTGAACTGGAGGCATTTCTGGATTTCGTCCGACAAGAGATTCAGGCGGGCTGGAATCAGTTTTCATTGTCGTTCTTCGTACGCATCTGGGAACAAAGCCAAGGTGATGGGCTGCAACCTGATTCCTTGCTGAATCTGCATTCTGATCGAGAGGTCGCCAAACAACCCGTTTGTCTGAATCGGGCAAGAACGCGAGCTCGGCTACTTTGTCGCTTCAGGAACTGGAATCCATCCGAGGCCCCATGGGCTTGCCGATCGAACGCGATCTGCACTTCGGGCCCAAACCCGTGTCGCAGTGTAAGTGAAGGAACGATTACCAAAGCCAGGCATCGCATTGATGCCTGGCTTTTACTCGAATGGATCACAAGGGACTGGCTTCATGGCAACAGTCATTAAGGAGCCAGAAGTGCAATGAATCTCACTCTTATGCTTTCTGAGCAGGAATCTGCGGAACTGGAGCGGCGTGCCGCCGCTGGTACGGATGTCAAGACGTTCCTGTTGCACGTCGTAAGCACCCATTGGTAAATTTTGGCGTATAACAAATGATTGCGAAAACACTATCCGGAGACTGACGTCTCGCGGCTCGCCGGCTTTCCGGCGAGCGGGGGACGTGAGTCCCAAAATGGATTCCCACGTTGCCTCTGTTTTTAGGCGACTTTTTTTCGACAAAGTCCCGTTCGCAACCGTACACATGGCTCAGAACAAATACATCCAATGAACCGAATTTGGCTCTCAGGCAGAATATGCGGAGTGTCAGCCGAGGCTCTGGCTTGAATATAAGGCAACTGATGATGACCAACACAAGTGTCTCTCAAACAATGACGGCGATGTCGTCTAAATCAAAGGATGCAGCGACGGACGGACTGTTCTGGAATGAGATCGCCGAACGATTGCGTCGTTTCGTTCGAGGTCGTGTTGAAGATTCGCACACTGCCGAGGACCTGGTTCAGGATGTGATCCTGAAAGCACAACGGAATCTGCAGTCTGCTCCAATGCACAAGCTGTCGGCATGGATATTCCAAATTGCTCGAAACGTTGTGATCGATCATTACAGATCCCAAAAAGTACGCAAGACGGTTTCCCTGGACGAGGAAACAGCCTCCGCCGAATCGGATGCCGTGATTGTGACAGAACTCAGCGGCTGCATCCGGCCGATGCTGGCACGACTACCTGACGACTATCGTCAGGCGCTGGAAAAAACGGATCTGGGCGAGCTGACTCAGGTTGAGCTGGCAGAACAATTGGGACTTTCTCTCCCAGGAGTGAAGTCTCGCGTGCAAAGGGGACGAGAGCAACTGCGCAGACTACTGATCAGCTGCTGTGCTCCGCAAACAGGCGAAGATGGCAGCGTCGTCAGTCACAATTGCAATTGTCAGCCACCGGATTATTGCAGCGGGAAGTCCGGAAAATGCAGCGGGAAGCCTGAAAATGCATGACTCCATGCGGGCCGCGAAAGAGCAGCGGCGAGTTAACTCAGCGTTTTTTGTGCAGGAAAGTTTTAATTTCACAGATTCAATGCATCCTTTCTGACTGGCATCCGTCACTTCAGGCGAGGGTCACGAGTGTCGTGACGCTGACACGCTCAAACAGGAGACGGGAAATGTCGACATCGCTTCAATTTAAGACAAATTTGAATTGCGGAAGCTGCGTTGCTGCCGTGAAGCCATTCCTCGATCAAGTGCCGGGAATCAGCGACTGGAATGTCGATATCGCAATCGAGGATAAGCTTTTGACGGTGCATGGAGAGGATGTGAAAACCGACGCCGTAGCAGCGGCGGTTGCCAAAGCCGGCTTTCACGCAAAAGTTGATACTGGCGTACGCAATGAGAATCACGTGGCGACGGAAGCGACGGAAGCGTCACCACCTGTCTCTTATTACCCACTAATTCTGCTGGGCGCCTGCTTGCTGAGTGTCGTCGCCCTGGTGGAAGTTCGCGTCGGTACGTTTGATTCCATGCGGGCCATGCAGAATTTCATGGGCGCATTTTTCATGGCCTTTGCATTCTTCAAGCTGCTCGATCTCAGAAGATTTGCCGATTCGTATCGCATGTATGATATCGTCGCTCGACGAATTCCAGTTTACGGTTACGTCTATCCATTTATTGAACTGGCTTTAGGGGCAGGATACATCACCGGATTCCTGCCTTCAGCGGTCAACATAACCACGCTGGTCGTGATGTTGGTGAGCAGTATCGGCGTTGTTCAAAGCGTGCTCCAGAAGCGAAAGATACGTTGCGCTTGCCTGGGAACGGTCTTCAATCTCCCGATGTCCACTGTCACGCTCGTTGAGGATGGACTAATGATTGCAATGGCCATTGCGGCATTAACTGGAATCGGCCATTGAAGATTGATCTGGATCTCATTCAGCATCTCGCTAAAATCAGAGAACTGTTGTTCCCCTGGACAGAATCAAATGTTTCACCGTATCCTTTCCATATTGCTCATCGGAACGATCCTCCTGGGGTCTGCGTTCTGTTGCTGTACAATGAGAGGGCGGGAGGCAGAGCCAGCAGAATCGCCGTGTTGCTGCTGCCAGAACAGTGAAACTCAGCATTCGTGTCCTGCGAAGTCCGGTGGCAACGAGGAGCATAAGTGTCCATGTCGCGAGCAACGCTCAGTCAGTGCGGCTTTGGACATCAGTCACATCCTTCCAACGTCGCCGGCAACGAAATGGACCGTCGATCTTTCCGACGTCAGCCCGTCGCATTGCTGCATGCAGGTTGACGGAGTTTCTCCTCAAGTACTGAAACTCCTGCGAAGCAGAACTAAACCCAGGCCGTCAGGCCCCGCGATGCTGCTTGCTCATTGCGTACGACGCTGCTGATTCGTACGCACCCGTGAACAAATAAAATGGTCGAGTCGCGGGAATCACAATCAGGGGACTGACGTCCCCCGCTCGCCGAAACGCGGAAGCACAGCCGCCAGCGAATCACGCAGGGTCTAATAGTTTCCCGTTGCTACTTGAACAATTTGGATGCCCCGGCGTGAAATCTGGCTGCATTGAGCCACACGCATTTTCAAGTATCTTTCCGTATTTTCAATTCCTCGGTGCCGCACGGCTCGAGTAATCGCAGGGAGTCACAAGGATGAAATCTCAATCAGTTTTCTATTCGGCGGTCGTTGCTACAACCGCGGCGGCCGTCGTGACAATCGTAGGATGCACGTCAGAACCACCTCAAAACACAGATTCGCCCGCTGTTCCAGCAGTCGCGCAAACACCATTGCCTTCTGCTGCAACGGTGGCTGAATCAGCGGAAACCGGCGCCAAGGACGCGAACGAAATGCATTCGCACAAACCCGGCAGTCACGGTGGGATTATCATTCCAATTGGTTCCGACAGCTATCACGCGGAAGCCGTGATCGAAAAGGGCGGTGACTTCCGATTATTGATGCTTGGTAAAGATGAAAGCAGGATCCAGGAGGTCGATCTTCAGCCCATCAAGGCGTATGTCAAAGTTGTCGGAGATCCGGACGCGACGCCAATTGATATGAAGGCTGTTCCTCAGGAAGGCGATGGTCCTGATAAGACTTCGCAATTCGTCGGACAACTGCCCGAGACACTTCGCGGTCGGCAACTGGAAGTTACGATTCCGAACCTGCGAATCGCCGGTGAAAGATTTCGCGTCGGGTTTACGACCGTCACCGAGAATCATGATGAGCAAATGCCCGAGGCTATAGCAAAGAATGAAGAGGAGAAGCTCTTTCTGACTCCCGGCGGACACTACACCGATGCCGACATCAAGGCAAACGGCGGCGTCACGGCATCCGTCAAGTTCAAGGGCATTCCTTCGGCACACGACAACAAGCCCAAGCCCGGGGATCGACTGTGTCCGATTTCCATGACGAAGGCGAACCCAAAATTTACCTGGATTGTTGGTGGGAAGCCGTACCAGTTTTGTTGCCCGCCATGTATTGAAGAGTTCGTCAAGAATGCGAAGGAGTCGCCCGATCCCCTGATGGATCCTGAAAGCTATGTGAAATGATCCACGACATGTCAGCCAGGCTCATCATCAATCTATTCTGTTTTTGAATGATCAGCCGGCACGCGGTAGTGGTCTTTCAAGATTTGATCCTGGTGTAGGATGGGCAGTCTTGCCCGTCGAAATACAGTCGGACAAGAATGTCTAACCTACATTTGAGGTTTGACGCAGCACGCTGGCGCACTGCGGCTGATCAAAACAGGGCGCTGTCCAGTGAGAGATTCCCCAATTGCCATGCACTGGCCGTCCTGGCCATGTGCCAAAACCTTTAGCGTCTGGAGATATCATTGCGTAACATTCTGCAGTGCGTGACGAAATGTGTTTTCTTGGTGTTGATTTCAATGCCAGCCAGCGCAAAAGAACCACTGGTGATTGCCTCGGGTATCGGACGCGATGCTCCACAGCAGCCTCAGGCGGTTGTCGATGAGGCTGGCACGGTTCATCTCGTCTACGGCGCAGGCGATACAGTTTTCTACTGTCAATCGCGTGAAGCAGGCACGAGTGAAGCAGGCACTGTCTGGTCCAAACCGGTGCAAGCGTTTCAAGTTCCTAACCAAGCCCTGGGAATGCGACGAGGGCCTCGCATCGCCATCAGCAAAAAATCCATCGTTGTGACGGCAATTGGCGGGCTGAAGGGAAAAGGCCGTGACGGTGATGTCCAGGCCTGGCGATCTTCAGATGACGGGGCCACCTGGGAGGGGCCTGTGCATGTCAACGACACCACAGATTCGGCTCGCGAAGGCCTGCATGCGATGGC
>JBDNHX010000467.1:0-18580 GCA_041688565.1 Planctomycetaceae bacterium | reverse complement strand
GACCGTTGTCGTAAACGGTCAGGGCGTTCTGAATGCGAAGAATCGGCATGTCGGGATACCGGGAAAGTGCGTGAGTCCAAAGGCTTTCTGGATTCTTCCACACCGGCATATGTTCCGAAGTCAGCACAAAACAACCGCTCAGCATGCCAACGGTCAGCGCCGCTTTGCACAAGCCGCCGCTGAAATTTTGAATTCGATTCCGCACGACGGTCCCAATCTGACTCGTCTCAGCGTGCGCCGCCGCGGACATAAGCCGTTCAATGATACCGGCCGCCATCGCAAACACGATGATGCATGGCAAGTAAAGGTATCGATCGTTCATGAGGGTCGTGATGCGAAAGAAATTCAACATCGGAAACAGCAGCAGAAGGATGCTGAAGGAGCCGAAAATCCACAGAGGATGATCGCGCCGGATCCGCCAGAGCCCGGCGGCGATGGCAGCCCAGCCGAAGGCTCCGATGAGAACCTGCTTCCAGATTCCCGATGTCGGTGGGTCGTACATGACACACCGATCCGTTGGCCAGAACAGCATGGCCACATATTGCCACAGGATAGTGATATCCACGGCGATGATTTGCAGCAGACCGAGACTCATGTGCTGGCGAACTCCCCCCAGAACAGTGTTCTGAGCGCCCATCGTCATCAGCAGCAGAATGAGCGACACAAAGCCGGGGATAACATGGCGAGGCATCGCCTGGGCAAACGTCTGGCGGCGAACGAGAAGGTCGTACAGCAGAACAATGGGCGGGAGAATGATCGCGTGGGCTTGGAGAAAAGTGCGAGTGACAGCAGGATCAGATACCACAGATCATCACGATTCTGCGAATCAGGTTTCATGCGCACGAGCAGTGCGGACAGCATAAACAGGGAACATAGCAGGCCTTTTCGCGAAGAAACCCAGACCACACTTTCAATCTGCACCGGATGAATCAGAAACAACGCGGCCGTCAGCCATCCGATGAAGGCGCTGCCGGTGAGTCGTTGGATTAAAAAGAAGACGAGTACCGAATTGGCTACGTGCAGAATAACATTCGTGGCGTGATAGCCGCTCGGGTCCATGCCCCAGAATGTGTATTCCAGCAGGAAGGAAAAAATCGTGACCGGTGCGTAATTGCGAGTCACAACTTCCGCCGCAATGCCCTTCAGGTTTGAGAACGACCAGCT
The DNA here is from genome assembly GCA_041688565.1 of Planctomycetaceae bacterium. GTDB lineage: Bacteria > Planctomycetota > Planctomycetia > Planctomycetales > Planctomycetaceae > SXXK01. The sequence continues at coordinate 17,416 of JBDNHX010000467.1, read as the reverse complement.
TCGGATCAATTCGTTCTCTGCGATGTAAGCCGGGTCGTCCCAGTTGACGAAGTCAAAACCGACCGATGGCCAGAACGTGATTAGTCCCAGCAAAATCAGAACGGCGCTTTGGCACCATGCCTGATGGCGGCGAAGCAGGTCCATGATCACGAAACACCTTTCGCCAGAATTCAATGCTGCCAGGATTCAGGTTGTGATTACTATTTTGCCGGGTCAGATTTGGCAGGTCAGACCATCTAAGTCGCTGATCCGGAGCGGCTGATTCGCACGCGGAGGACGCAGTGGCTTAAGCATTGTGCGACTCTTTAGAGTCGCCTTTCACTCAGCGAAAGCAGCGTATTCACAACTTTCGCAGAGCGAAAGGCGACACTTATTTTCCACTCGATGCTCGAGTGTCTGACGCCGCTCCTGCAACTCTGCCATGTAAACCGCTCTACGCGTTCACTTTTCGCCACAACGCATAGATTCTCTGTCTGACCATGGTTTCGGAATCTGCACAACTCGTTTCATCGTGAAATTCAGGGCGTGCGTCAGAACCGAACTCATCGGAAGTCATTTTCGCTGCGGCAGTTCGCTACATATAAGGTCTGGACATTTTCTTCCGGGAATGCAGTTTCTTCCGACACGGTGACTTTTTGAAGCTACGCTCCAATACACGTTTCTCTACCCCCGGAAGTCCTGATCGTCACGCGCCGAATCAGACTGAGGTGATTGATATGCAGCCCCAGGCCTCCAGCAACCGTTCGTTACTGTTTGCAGTAGCTGTCTTTACCAGTGCGTTCCTGTTATTTCAGGTGCAGCCTCTACTGGCCAAATTTATTTTGCCATGGTTCGGAGGAACTCCCGCTGTCTGGACAATGTGTATGCTGGTTTTTCAGCTGTTGCTGTTCGGCGGATATGCGTATGCGCATTTGCTGTCAAGCCTCAAAAGTGTGTCACGTCAGGCCTGTATCCACGCGGCCCTGTTGACTCTCGCCGCCCTTTCACTGCCGATTATTCCCGACGCGGGCTGGAAACCGGCTGGTGATGAGGCCCCTGCTCTGCGAATCACTCTGTTGCTGCTGGCCACGGTCGGTGTGCCCTATTTTTTATTGTCAGCCACTGGGCCTCTGCTGCAACAATGGTTCAGCAAAGCCTGCCCTGGAACTTCTCCCTATCGTTTGTACGCTCTGTCCAACATTGGGTCGCTGCTGGCTCTTGTGTCGTATCCGTTTCTGTTTGAACCGGTCTTTTCGTCGACCCTGCAGGCCGGATTGTGGTCCGTGCTGTTTCTGGTGTTTGCTCTGTCCTGTCTGATGTGCGGATGGACGACCGCCACACAGGCCTCCGATGAATCATCGCCGGAGATCGCCGAACGGGACTCAAGCGACGATCCCGGAGCGTCATACGCTCGCTGGTTTATTCTGGCGATGTTGCCCTCGATCATGCTGCTCGCCACCACCAATGAAGTCTGCATGGACATCGCGGTGGTGCCATTTTTGTGGATCGTGCCCCTGACGTTGTATCTGCTGAGCTTCATCCTGACGTTTGAATCCGATCGGTTCTACAATCGTCGCTGGATGTCAACGGCAACCGGCTTCAGTCTTGTCGCCACAATCATCATGATGGCGCAGGCCGCATTGCTGGGCGTTGTTCTTCAGATCGTCCTGTTCTTCACCAATCTGTTTCTGGTCTGCATGCTGTGCCACGGAGAACTGGTACAGCTCAGGCCAAATCCACGAAAACTGACGGCGTTTTATCTGACCATCTCCGCCGGCGGTGCAGCGGGCGGACTGTTTGTCGGCCTTATCGCCCCCTTCATTTTTCAGGGCTACTGCGAACTGCCACTTGGAATCGTCTCATGCCTGCTGATTTGCGTGGGAACCTATCTGCGCACCGATGCTCAGTTTCAGAAGGCAGTCCCGCCAGCAACGTCTCTGAAGTTTGGCTGCGGGCTGTCGGCTATGCTGCTGCTCTATTTCATATTCTTCACTCAGCATTCTCTGGCTACCATAGCCGTAGAACGAAACTTCTACGGCGTGCTGCGAGTTGAAGATGACGTGGAAGAAGGCACACAGCGACGATCACGCGACATGGTCCATGGGCGAGTCGTTCACGGGCGCCAGTTTCTCGACGAAGCTGGACGCCGTGAACCATCAACCTATTATTCCCGCAGCTCGGGTGTAGGTCGGCTGCTGCGGGACCGCCGCGCTGGCAATCCTTCGTATACCGGACTCGGTCGCCACATCGGCGTCGTGGGGCTCGGCGCCGGCACACTCGCCGTCTATGGTCAGGCCGCAGACGTGATGCGATTTTATGAGATCAATCCGGATGTGATCAGTCTGGCCTGGGAACATTTTACATTCCTCAACGACTGCCACGCAAAGGTCGATGTCTGCCCAGGCGACGCGCGACTGGTTCTGGAACGCGAATCCGATCAGCAGTTTGATGTGCTGGTGCTGGACGCATTTTCCGGCGATGCCATTCCGGTCCATCTGCTGACTTCAGAAGCCATGCAGATCTACACACGCCATCTGCGAGCCGACGGTGTGCTGGCTGTTCACATTTCCAACACATACTTTGATCTTGAACCCGTCGTGCGAGCTCTGGGCGAAGAATTTGGCTTGAATGCGCGAGTTCAGGCCTGTAGTCAGGGAGCCGACGGTGGAGTCGCGCTGGATTCGGTTTGGATGCTGCTCTGTCGCGATGCCAATCTTCTTACGCAGGCACTTGGACCCGAAACAGCAACGAAGACCTGCCGCACGGTGCTCTGGACCGACGATAGAAACAATCTGCTGAATGTGCTGCGGTAAGAGATCGGACGGGCAAGAATGCCCTTCGTACCCCCATCTCAGGCTTTGACGCTGCACAAGGGCCTCAATTGCCCTCCCTCTAACCCAGCGAACGCTTCCGCCTGCGTCGTTTGTCAGGCCGCAGGGGTCTGTCGTAGCCAGTCATTGGCTGCGGAATCACCAGGGCCCCGACGTTTGGTAGTCGGCGAACCATTTGTTACGATCATGGAGCGATCAGGAACTGATTCAGAAGCTCAAAACACTTTGTAACCCGGCAAGTGGCAATCGTTATGGGAAGAAGTTTCGAAAATCGGAAGGCGTCGATCTTCAAGACCGCCGGTCAGAAGTCCAAACTGTACTCCAAGTATGGAACGCTGCTGTACGTTGCCGCCAAGAATGGCGTGCCCGACCCAGAAAGCAATCCATCGCTGCGGCACCTGATCGAACGCGCTAAACGTGATCAGGTTCCCAGCCATGTCATTGACAAGGCCATCGAAAAGGCCAAAGGCGTCGGTGGTGAAGATTTTGTCTCAGCGCGTTACGAAGGCTTCGGCCCCGGAGGCTGCACTGTCATCGTGGACTGTCTGACCGACAACAATAACCGCACCATCACCGATGTCCGGCAATGTTTTACGCGCACCGCTTCCAAGCTTGGTCCCGCGGGTTCTGTGTCGCATATGTACGACCACCTGGCAATTTTTTCCTTCAAGGGTGACAACGGCGATCAGGTTCTGGAAGCCATGCTTGACGCCGGAATCGATGTGGACGATGTCGAAAGCAAAGATGGCCAGGTAACTCTGTTTGCTCCGGCGGCTGAGTTCTATAAAGCTAAAACAGCGCTGCAGGAAGCGTTTCCAAAGCTGGAACTCGAAGTTCAGGAAATCACGTTTCATCCGCAGGCCAACAAGGAACTCAGCCCGGACGACGTGCCGATGTTCGAGAAGTTCATCAACATGCTGAACGACTGCGAAGACGTCCATGAAGTTTACCACAACGCGATTCTGCCCGGCTGACGAGTTCTGTCGTCAGTTCATTTCACCGGCAATTGGTAGGCTACGGCTTCAGTAGCACTGCGCAGGAGCAATCGCTCACCGATCAAAATTGGATGATTCCACGTCTTGTCGCTAAGTGCGGACGCGCTTCGCTGTGTGTTGAGGCAGGATCCGAATATCCTGATGGTGGGTGAAATTCGCGATGCAGAGACAGCACAGATTGCTTGCCGGTCTGCCCTGTCAGGCGTTCTTGTCTTGAGCACTCTGCATGCCAGCAACACCGCCGCCGCCATTGATGTGCTGGAGATTTTCGGCGTCCCTCGAATGCTGATCGCTGATTGTCTGCGTGGTGTCGCAGCGTCTGATCCGAAAAGTTTGCACACAGCATCAGGAACTGTACCACCCGGATGAGGCAACTTGCCGGATTCTGAACATCGATCCGGGAACGGCTGATTCCGTCAAACTGGCTCGTGGAATTCCATCGGATGACAATTTTCACGCAGGATATTCCGGCAGAACCGGAGTCTATGAGGTGATGGAGGTTACGTCGCTGATCAAGAAAGGCATCCTCCAGCAGGCATCGGCAACCGATCTTCTCAGTCTCGCGCAGCAGCAGGGCACACGCAGTCTGGCGGATTCTGTGCGAATCAAAGTGTTGTCTCAGGTGACCTCTGTTGATCAACTCCACTCGACAGCACTGACGATTGCCGACTGATGCGAGCCCACGCGTACGAGGCTCATAGAACCTGAACGGAATGGATCTGTCTGTCGGCGGTTGACTCCGAAACATTCGTCGCATCACGTCTATTTGAGCAGAAGGGGAGCGAAGGAAATGCACGATCTGTCGCAGGCGTCATGCTCAGCGCGGGCGGTGAACAGATTTTGATTTTGTCAGCGTTCCCAAGTTACCGTCACGTACGATTTCACAGCCTTCGCCGCGCGAGTCAGCAGCGTCGTACCGGGCCAGTGGCTCGCCACTCGGAACCAGACGTGCCGATGAGTCGCCTGCACCAACTGGCTCATCCGAGAGTGAACCAGGCCAGGTGACAGCCATGCCCTGCTGCTTGCCGGATCGAGCATTCTGTCAGTGGACTCGCTGGCCGGGGACGGAACCGGTGTCGGGTGAGAGCAGGAAGACTTCTGAACCGCCGCTTCCGCTGGCACACACCATTCCCTGGCTCAGACCAAACTTCATCTGACGCGGCTTCAGATTGGCAACGCAGATTACCAGGCGGCCGACAAGATCTTCCGGCTTGTACGCGGCCTTGATTCCGGCAAAGACGTTGCGGATTTCTCCGCCGCCCAGTGACAACGTCAGCTGCAGCAGTTTGTTAGCGGTCTCAACATGCTTCGCTTCAATGATGCGAGCCACACGCAGGTCGACTTTCACAAAGTCGTCAATCGTGCATTCTGCCGCAAGCGGTTCATTGGCCAACGCTCCGCCGGCATCCTGCCATGTGTCGGCCGCATGAAAAGTGATAGCCGGAGTTTCAGGCGTCGCCGGAACCGCAGCCTGTTCGGCGGCCGTTTGTTCTTTGCTTTCTTCGATCATCGCTTCAACCTGTTTCGTTTCAATACGTTTCATTAAGTGCGTAAATTGACTGACAGGTGTTCCCGTCAGTGGCGACTGAGATTCGGACCAGCTGGAAATGGGCCGATTGAGAAGTTCTTCGGTTTGCTTTGCCAGCTCCGGAAGGATGGGAGCCAGATAAGTCACGATCTGGCGGAACAGATTCAGTGTGATTGAACAGACGTCGCGAAGCTCGTCAGCCTTTGTCGGATCTTTGCGAATCACCCATGGCTGACGATCATCGACGAATTTGTTGGCCTTATCTGCCAAAGCCATGATCTCACGAGTCGCCGCGCCGTAGTTGCACTCTTCGTAGAACGTAGCGATCTGCCCACCCTTTTCGGCGGCCGCTGCAAACAGACCCCCGTCGTCCGGATAAACGTCGCTCAGCGTCTGCCCGGCCAGAAAGCCGGCCGAACGAGACGCCAGGTTAACCACTTTGCCGACCAGATCAGAATTGAAGCGGGCCACAAATTCGTCAAGATTCAGATCGATGTCATCCAGCCCGGTCCCCAGTTTACTGGCGTAGTAATATCGCAGAGCACCCGGCGGCAAATGCTTGAGGTACGTCGATCCCATAACGAACGTGCCGATGGATTTCGACATCTTCTGACCACCCACGGTAAGAAACCCATGGATGTGAACCTGCTTTGGCAAATTGCAATCTGCCGTCTTCAGCATGCCGGGCCAGAACAAAGTATGAAAATAGGTAATGTCCTTGCCGATGAAATGATGGATCTCTGCCGTTGAGTGGCTGCTCCACCAGTCCTCCAGATTCTGGCCATTCCTTTTGCACCATTGTAGCGTTGACGCCATGTAGCCAATCGGTGCGTCGAACCAGACATACCAGTAGTGGCCTTTCTTGTCCGGAATCTCAAACCCAAAATAGGGAGCCGGGCGAGACACATCCCAGTCGCGCAGTGGTTCGCCAAGAAAATGGCCTTTCAGATAATTGGCAACCTCAGGCTGAAGATGCGTACCGTCCTGAGTCCACTCATTCAGAAAGCCATGCAGTTTTTCCAGTTCGATGAAAAGGTGCTCGGCCGTCCGGACCTCCGGCACTGCACCGGACAAAGTACTTTTGGGATTCTTCAGATCGGCCGGAGTGTAAGCCGCCCCGCAGGCACTGCAATTGTCGCCCGGCTGGTCCTCCGATCCACACTTTGGGCAGGTCCCACGCACAAAGCGGTCGGCAAGAAAAATTCCGGCGACGGGATCGTAAAGCTGCTCGACATCTTTTTCTTTGACCAGGCCAGCCTTCCGAATCGCGTCCCAGATTCGATCGCACAGTTCACGATTTTCCGGACTGTTCGTGCTGCCATAGTTGTCGAATTCGATTTGAAAACCGCCAAAATCGCGAACATGGGCCTCGCGCATATCGGCGATCACCGCTTCTTCGGAGCGCCCTTCCCGGCGGGCTCGGATCATGATCGCGGTGCCGTGAGTGTCATCGGCGCAAACAAAAACGCACTGATGGCCGCGGAGCTTCTGGAAACGCACCCAGATGTCGGTCTGAATGTATTCGACCAGGTGGCCGATATGAATGTGGCCGTTTGCATAAGGCAAAGCAGCGGTGACAAGGATCCGGCGGGTCATTCGGAGGCGTTCCATTCAACAAAATCACTGGGTCTTGATCGAGCCCGAATTGGACCTGACAAAGAGGTATCGGTCAACTGGTGAACAGCCCGGTCTCTGGTTCGACACTGGACCGCACGGGGCGGTTCAGCCGTTCAGAGTCGCTCGGCTGCTTAAAAGACAGCATTTTCCGCCGGCCCCGCCCGCTACACAGGGGTGCGAAACACTGATATTGCTGCATTTTGGGCCGTGGAATACCCTTCACGGCAGGCCACGCCAGTTCCGGACATGGAAGTTTGGGAACACAGGGCCTTTTTATGCCTCCTCGGACGGAACATGACCATTCAGGGACGTGAAGGTCTTCACTGCTCGATCGCCATTTGCGCGTCGCAGGGTCGCGTTGCGTCTGCCGAAAACTGTCCCTGCCGGAATTGCAGGAGGCTGGATTTATGAAACTGCTCCAGCGTTATATCTTTGGCGAACTGCTGCGAGTCTTCTGCCTGCTGGTCGTTGTGCTCACCGTCATGCTGGTTTTTCTGGGTCTCTTCCGTGAAGCCACAGAACGCGGCGTGGGAGCTGTGCAGGTTCTTCAGATCATGCCGTTCGTTGTCCCCAGCATGCTGCCGTTCACAATTCCGGCCACGCTGCTGCTGTCCGTCTGTGTCGTGTATGGCCGGATATCTGGTGACCTGGAAGTGATTGCCGCCAAAGCCGCCGGAGTCAGCGCCAAACAACTTCTGGCTCCTGCGTTCATTTTGGCCGCGACGCTGGCTGTGGGTGCTTTTGGTCTGACGAATTATGCCATTCCGTGGGCGGTCACAAACATCGAACGCATTGTCACTCAGGCGATCGAAGACATCTTTCTGGAAGTCCTTGCCAGTGAGCATCTCTACAGTGATCCGAATCAGGGCTATTCGATCACCGTGCATGACGTTCGCAATCGAACGCTGATGGACGCCACGTTCCGCTATCGCCTGAAGAATCATCAGCAGGTTACCTTGCGAGCCGAAACCGCACGCATTCAGTTCGACCTTGAGAATCATGAGATCAAGCTGCAGCTGAAACGATGGAAGAGCAGTCAGCCGGGAACGGATTTTGATGGCGAGATGGACGATCTGGAACTGGCTTTTCCGATGCCTCAGTCCATCGGCAAAGTCAAGTCGCGCCATATGACTCTGGATGCGCTGAATGCCGGAATTGTCGCCTGCCAGCGGGAACAGCAATTGCGAACTCAGCAATACAATCAGGAAGCTGCGATGCTGATGATCACAGGTGAATTCGATCAACTGGCCGGTGATTCACTGGCCGCGATCGCTGGAGAAAAGAAAAAGGCAAGCGGCGACGAACGGCGTTACCGGACGGAAATTCACAGCCGGTTCTCCATGGCCGCCAGTTGCTTTTTCTTTACGCTGGTCGGTGGTCCGTTTGCAATGCTGCAGGCACGGCGTCAGTTTATTACGACCTTCATTATCTGCTTCCTGCCAATTCTGCTCGTCTATTATCCAGTGATGTTTCTGATGGTAAATCTCGCCAAGACTGGCACAGTGGATCCGATATGGGCGGTCTGGGTACCGAACGCCATCCTCTGCGTGACTGGCCTGACAGTGCTCCGAAAAGTGGTTCAGCATTGATGAGCGTTGATGGGGATTAAGTCACGGTGAATCTTCTGATGCTTGTCCGTTATTACCAGGATCGCGGCTTATTGCCGTTTGGGTTCTGAAGAGCGTTCCGTAATGTCGAGCGAGACCGTTCTTTCCAGAGGGCTGTAGTCGCTTGTCAAAGATCCCGGCGGCCGACTGATACGGAACAAAACGTAACCGCCCGATCGAAATATGGGGGTCTGGTTATACGGAAAGAAAAGCGAGGCCGAGCGTTCTGAGATCTCTACTGGCAACAGTGACTCGTCTACCGCATCCTGCTCCCAGCCGTCTTCCTGCAGATCACTCACAACGAACTCGATGTTGCATCGTTCCAGTTCTGCCAGCATTTCAGATCGTCGACGCGGAAAGCAACGCGCCAGGACATCCAGGTAGACATATCGCGTGGCAGGATGCAGATCGAGTGCCGGATACAGATGAATGAGATTTCCGTTGTAAGCCAGAAGCGACATATCGGTCACGTGCAGTTCTCGCAGCTTGTCGATCAGAGGCTGCAGTTCCTTCCAGCGTGGCAGCGGACTGATGGCCAGATCGTCTTTGACTTCAGGTGCAAGAACTCCGTCGGCACACGCCTGTAGACAGCTGAACCAGTGTCGTTGTCGGTTCCACTGAATTGTCGGTGAAGAGAAGAGGGCGAGCACGAAAAACGCAACGGCGGCAGGCAATGCCAGAGTCCCTGTGCGGCCATCATTTGCCAATGACTGGTTGGAGCTCGACGGATTGAACAGTTGCTGCGTGGATGTCCATTGGATGCACACGGCAAGGGCCAGCATGAGGCCCGGCACATGGATGTAATCGAACAGTTGCTGAAATGCGAATGCCTGAAAGATCCATCCCACGTAGCAGGCAGACAGAAGGATTTCGCTATGGCTGCTGCTGTTCCCATCACACGGCCGTCGTGAATGAGACAAAGCGCGGCCCATGCTGGTAACGGAGATCACCAGGGCCGGCAGATGGAGCAGAATCCATGGCCACAAGCGTTGAGAGTGGGCGATGTAGCGTCCGAATGTCCAGCGACTGCGGCCCGCCTGAAAATAGTCGCCATTCCACGTGGTCAGCATGTCGACAAAATACGGCCAGCATCCGCTTTTAATCATCCACAGAATGCCCAGAACTCCGGTAAGAATTCCTCCGGCAACGATGACGGAGACCTGACGTAACCAGATTTTTCTGGAAGGCAGAAGCAGGCCGGAGACCAGCAGGACGCAGATGGCGGGAACGGCCACGAACGGCTTGAGCCAGAAACCTGTCGCCCATAAGACTCCTTCGACAAAACACGACAGCTGCGAGATCCATTGCGTTGAAGAATTCTGCGGTCGGATTTCGTTGGCCGCCGCGCGGTGGCATTCGCTGATTCGAAGTCGAAGCGCCAGCAGACACGGAAGAAGCATCCATGTGTCGCGCTGACAGTGACACCATTCGGAGGTGCTGAAGTAAAACAACAGCAACAACGACACGATCAGCAGCCGAGCCGTCTTGCGGCCAGGTAGATCGAGCGGCGACGACGAAGCCAGCTGACCGAGCAGCCCTGCAATTCCCAGCACGACGATCACATCAAAAATTCGCAGGCTGATGGCGGATGTTCCGGCCAGAGAACGGACCATTGTGTGGACCCAGACAACGCCCGGAAGATTGGGTTCAACAATGTCGCGATACAGCACGCCGCCTTCTGTCAGGCATTGTGCCTGAAGATCGTAAAGGACAGTGTCGGGCGTCAGGGTCAGCTGCAGGAAGACTGGCAGCTGCGTGATTAAGATCAGCAGCGGAGCTCCCCACAGTAATGAACGACCCGACGTCATAAAAATTCTGCTTCTACAAAAGTGCGCCGCAAACAGTGATTCAGAGACGCTCCACATCCGAGCCGCAACTTGCGTTCGGCCGCCATGGTCTGACCTGACGCGTTGCCTATTGGAACGTATGCCAGGAAATTCAACACGGCCATTACGTCCATATGCCACGATGCCAGAAGACAACATCGCCGCTGGCGTTGAAACTCAGAGGCGGCAAATTCGGAGTTTCCCTGAACGCTGTTTTCCTTGACCAGATCCGGTCGTATCAATTCTGCGGAATCCTCCGACGGATATCGATGACCGGTATTGCACGCAGTTAAGTAAGTCAGTCAGGCCATCAAACGCTTAACGCCGGAGTCTGGATTGGCGCTGGCTAAACAACTGGGCGTGTGTGGGGGAACGGTCGCTCTTTATCGCCGTCAGCAAGCTATCGCAGCGTCCCGCAAAACAAAGAAGTCGAAGTAAGTTCGCGGGCTCACAAATGCGGCCGACAACATCCCCATACAACTTCACGGGATCCCATGCGACTTCACAGTGCTGGCGATTTTTCAACCTGACATTTGGCTGGCTGTTGGGCTATGTCGCGATGAACCTGCACGTTGAACCTGCACGTTGCATTGGGGAGTGTTTGACTCGCAGCGGCGCATATCTGCAATGCGATTTGAGAGGCCGAATGGGTTATGGCACAGGACCACTCTGGATTTCGGAAATCAGTTTGCGTTCCAGCAAAGGGTCACGACCCACGGGCAGCCATCGTGAGGGGCCGGATTGACCAACGACCTGATTCAGATCTCGATTCAGCGGCTGGCTCTCAGAGAACGTGGCGCCGCCTTCATAGTTTGCGGCAAGACCGGGAAGGTCCTCGATCTCCTTGTCGACACGCACATGGACAGTCATCACGCCTCCGCCTGAGGCCTGCATGTTGATGGTGACTCGTCGGCGAATCGACTGCAGTGTGCTCTCAATGCGATTCTGGAATCCGACCGAGTCCGGATGCCACGGTTCCAGGATGCTCGATCCACCTCGATAATCGGTCTCGATGATTCCCTCGAGCTTGCTTTCACGAGCTACCTGGAAATGATTGCGGTTTAACACCACAACCGCGGTTTCCCAAAGTGAGTCACGCTGACTGGCAGCCACCTGAATGGTGCTGGACCCGCCGGATGCCGCTTTGGGCGGCGATGACAGACAGCCGCAGACGAAAAGCAGCGCGCAACAAACCAGCCACACGCATGTTGTCTGAGCAACAGCGGCGACGAGTGCAGCAATCCTTTGCGCCCTGCGTAACACGTTTGTCCTTTTTCAGCACGACGACCTTTGAGCGCCGCTTCCTGATGTTTCAATCCGCCGGCATCTGTGTTCTGAAGTCCCGTAACTTCTTGCCGTCAACTTCCCGGAGGGTTGATTTAAAGCTGACGGAGTCATCTTCGTTTAACCCCAATACCGTTCAAAAAGCAGCAGGCACACTCCGTGTACCGTCCGCTGACTCGCAAAAAGGCTCTGCTTTTCGTGGGTTACGGCACATGGAATGTGCCTACTACTTTGCTCCGTTAAACGATTAAATCAGCACTCCGTTCCGCAGGCGGCTTTACGTCCATAACCTCCGAGAAGTGATTCGGACGAATTTCTGTTTCACAAAGTCATTCGCATTTCGGTTGAACCGTAGTTTGGCACTATTGCCGAGCGGGCTCAAGATGGATTCCAGACCGGCAATATCTGCCGATCATGGCAGAAAGCGGCTCGTCGGCGTTTATGTGTTTCGATAGGAATGTATCCGATGGCCGGTGATGGCGCGCCAGATTCCAATCAAAAACGCAGCGTTTGCCAGCACAAAGCTGTAAGCCGTGCCTGCTCCGGGAATGCGGATCTGATACCGCGTGGAAATCCGTCCGAGACCAGCCAGCACAAAGAGCAAACCGAATGGAAGAAACAAAAGCAGAGACGGAAGGCCGGGCCGGAGCAGCAGTTGGCTAGCCGAGCAGACCGTGGCGACGGTGAGAAAGACAGGCGAAAGCCAGCGCAGCAGTTTGTGAGACCAGAGTGCAAAGGCATAGCCCGGATGACGGAGCGGATTCAGCAGGGGGCTGCGAGTCCACGTGCCCTGCCAGTTTCGCAGCGTCATTCGAATTCGCCGACGAAGCGTGATGGAGCTGTCTTCCGGGATTTCGAACCAGGCGACGGCCTGCGGCTCATGCACGACAAGCAATCCCTGAGTCACCACATCCAGCGGGATGATGCAGTCTTCTCCAATCGCTGGATCCATGGGGATAAAAATCTCGCGACGAATGGCAAAACAGGCTCCTGCAACGACAGCAAGAATTCCCAACTGCGATTCCAGCAGACGCAGCTTGAGCTCATAGTTCCAGTAAAATCCCTGGCTGGCCTGAAGTGCATCCGAGGCCGGAGTCTGGTAGATCGCGCGCCCATCAACGGCCCCGACCTGCGAGTCCTGAAACCGGCGAGCCACCTGTTTCAGCCATGACGGTTCAAAGAGAATGTCGGCATCTGTAAACGCAATGATCTCGGACTGAATACTGCGAATAGCCGCGTTTTGAGTCCCCGTTTTTCCAAGGCCCGGGCTTTCATAAAGCTGGATGCGATCGTCGTTCATCGCCAGTACGATGGCATTGGTCTCATCCGTAGAACCATCGGATGCGACAAGAATTCGAAGTCGATCGGCCGGGTATTCACATGCGAGGATGTTTTCAAGCCGCCGGCGAATGACAGCCGCCTCATTGTAGACCGTAAGCAGCACCGTTACGGTTGGCCAGTCCTGAGATTCGCTCGAATGCGGTACCGTTGCTGATGACGAGGAGCGACCACCAGCCCTTGTTTTTACGGCGGTCAGGACCTGCAGGCAACGTCCGTAGCCATCGTAGATCCAGTAGAGAATCAGCGCCGTGATCAGGGTGAGAATCCACAACACGTGAGCAATCCTTTCCGGGGTTGATCGTTTTCCTGTCGCCGCTGGAAAGCAGAATGTGCTGCGTCACGTTCGAATTTGAGCAGCCTGGCAGGACGTCGCGGAGGACCGTACGTTTTATACCGAACGATCGAAATTGGTCCTAGACCTAACCATCGGCTCGCCGTTGGCCCCAGGGCAGTCGATTTGCGTTTATAGTAGCCATCACTCTTCGAGTGATGAATGCCAACGGCCGCGTAGTGCGGCCTTCGTCACTCGGAGAGTGACGCCTACTTTGTCAAAGCGAGTGTTGTTAGGCCATGGTCGCTGGGTCTGGCAGACAAACTAAAAAAGGCAGGCTAATGACCGGGTCGGCCGCCTGGGCTGGCCAAACGAGCCTGGCGACGGGCAATACGGGCGATTGCGGCGGCGGCTCTGTCGACGGCCATTGCTACGGCTTCCGGTGCGTTGGCTCCGCTTTCCTCAATCTCGATCTTGCCCTGCGGAATCAACGTCGCCCACACCTGACATTCATATCGTTGCGATTCTCGACTGGCGAGGGGCGTCCGCACAGTCACGCGGACCTCCCGAATAATCGTCGAATACCGGGCCAGCCGGAACGACACGCGCCATTCTGTCCCGATCCGGACTGTGTCAGGAAGTCGGGCGTCGATATCGAAGATGGATTTCACCGGAGCGCCTTGAAGCTGAACGGAATTTGACCTTCCTCAATGTATGCGGGAAATGATGCGTCGGCCTGCGGATCGTTTGCTCGCAATGCATCGAAAATTCCAATAGCGGCCATGTATCGGAAACCGCCAGGGCTGTCGCCCGGGACATGTTCGCTGCTTAGAGGCTCTAAAAAAAGTGGGACAGGCACCTTCCCAGCGTCATTTTTCTGAGTATTTTCCGCAAGATACGGGAGCCAGTCCCAGTTTTTTCAGGCGTTCTTAGAACAGCCGAAACGCCTGAAGCGTTCGGCCACAGTGGAGTGCGGTTTCGGTTTCGCTGCGGATCTGCCTGTACGTCGTCGAATGACAATCATGCGGGAAATAGACGCTTACGAGCCTGATCAGCGATGGCCTTCACAGCAGGGTGCGTGACCTTCCGTTCGACACTGATGGCGAAGAACTGCATTGTGACCCCGGCCATTTCGCCCACCGGATGCAATCCATACTGCTGTTGCACTTCGCTCAGAATAGAATTGGCGACCGGGGCTGCCCCCAGTCCCTGTGTGGCCATGATTTTGAGCAGCGCCGAGTCCTCCACCTCGGCAACAACACGAGGCGTAAAACTCTGCGATTCAAGCCACTGCTCCACCGACCTTCGCAGCAGTGTATTCTGAGTCGGCAGCAAGACTGGCTGACTTTCGAGTGAGTTGGGAAAGCCGGGCCTTAGAAGGTCGGCCGTCTCTTTGATTGCGACCCACGTCACGCCGCACTCGCCGAGGGAATGGTTATAGGCTTTGACGCTCACCTGAGAACCGGCCGGGCTGTCGGACAGAACAAGATCCAGACGATGCATCGCCAGATCGGCCAGCAGTTCCGTCAGCTTGCCTTCGTAGCACACCAGATGCACCGGCTGACTGAGATGAAAGACGGGTTCAATCAGACGGTAGGCAATCAGCTTCGGGACAAAATCGGGTACGCCGACAACAAAGGGCAGCGTTTGCGGACTCCCCTTGCCCTTAAGACGCTGCATCAGTTCCTGACCGGCGGAGAAGATCTCTTCGGCGTACTCAAAGACAATCTTGCCTGTTTCAGTGAGTCGGAGTTCTCGTCCCGCGCGTTCATACAGCTTGGTTCCGACGGCGATTTCCAGCTGGCGCAGTTGGCCGCTGACCGTGGGTTGTGAAAGATGAAGCTTGTTAGCCGCTTTGCTGACACTGCCCTCACGAGCCATCGTCCAAAAATACAGCAGATGGTGATAGTTGAGCCAGTTCATGAATCTCTCACAGAACGAGGGTCAGACAGGGCGCCCATAATCACTTTGTGTGTGTGCAGGCGACTCCTGTGATGCTGTAGTAATACGCGATGACCGATTATTCAGCGAATCGATACTTGGGTCTCGCTGCATAGGAAATACCTATGTGTTCGCAAGTGGCCCTGTCCGTGTGTCGAGGAACGCGCCAAGCGTTTCGGCTGGCTTTGCGGGGAGGACTCGTGCCGACCGAAAGCCTTGGCGGCTTCCGCTACGGTCGACTCCCACTGTTGCGGAACAAGCCGAGCGTTTCGGGTCGGCTTCGTTCAGGATGAGAAACGAACACTCATCCGCGGCACAGGAGCCCAGCGGCTCACCGGGAAGAAACCCATGCACCCACTATCGTTGTGGCTTCAGTTCGATGCTGTCTGTTTCTTCCAGTGTCACGCCATCTTCGCCCACCGGATGGACGGCGGACTTTGCGTCACCGTTTGGCGACACCAGCATCAGGTTCTGCAATGGAGCTGCTGAAGGCAAGGTCTGATTTGACGTTGCCATGCCGGCCCCATTGACCGGACCAGTCTGAGGCGGGCCATCATTCTTGATTTGTATCGCCACCACAAACAACATCGCCATGACGGAAATCGCAGTGGCCACAATCATCCGCCGGGAGCGTGGCAGCGATGTTCGAACATCAGCCGGACGAGAGACACACACAACAGGGGGACGCATGATTTGAGCCACCCCCGGGCGCCGAAATGGCTGCTTCAGAGCTGCCGGAGCTTCCGCAACAAAGAAGTCTCGCAAAAAACCTTCCATCTGATCATCAGACGGCATTCTGCCTGGTTGGCTGTTTGGTGAATCATTCATACTCAAACCCCTGTTCCACTAAAATTTCAGCCAGACGGCGGCGTGCTCTCGAAAGCCGCATGTCGATGGCGGCTGCGCTGCAATCCATAACGATCGCCATTTGTGCCGCAGACCAGTCCATCGAATACTTCATGACCAGAACTTTCCGGTCGTCCTCATTCAGTTCCCGCATCGCTTTGCGGATTTGCTCCTGACGTTCAGCGAGCTTCAGCCGGTCTTCTGCAGACTCCTGCCATCCGGAAAAATCGTCCATCTCTGGTAACAGACCGCAGGAATTGCTCTTCTTTCGAGCCACATCCCGCAGCCAGTTTTGACCGACTCGCAGCAGCCAGGCGCGCAGATCTCGCACCGGTTCACCTTTATAGTCGTAATACCGAAGAAACGCCTCCTGGACGGCATCGTACGCACGTTCAGCATCGCTGCACATGGCGTAAAACAACGCCCACAATTCGCGGGAGTGCTCTCGGTAATAAGTGTCGATCATCTGATCCCGGTCGGGATCCTGTTCATTTCCAGAAGCCGGATTCGTCATGCAGTTACCCTGCCAACGCAGCCAAAGACTGTTTTGCAGGTCGCAGTCCACTGGCCAATCCACGCCTTACAGAGGCTAGGACGGACAAAAAAAGAAGTTCTAACACGAGAACAAAGGGAAATCGAAACGGCCGATTCCTCCTCCAGGCAGACGCCTGCAGGACCCGGATTGTCGATATTGTTACGTTGCCCTGCACCCTGACACGCAAGGTTTTGCATTTTCTATTTCCAGTGAATACAGATTCACCAGCATAGCGGTCCAGCACCGCCAGGTCCTGCGGACTGGCAGAATTTCGTACGAATGTTAGGCACACCAGCCTGATTCAGGTCGGCCATTTTCACTGAGCACAAAAAAACACCCCGGGAAAACCCTCGGGGTGCTTAATTTCGTTCGCCTGCTGCATCACCACTCACGACGGTCCTGGCGACCATTCACTCGCACGTCGCCGCGTGAAGGTCGCCTTCTTCCGAAGTCAGCACGGTTTGTATAACGGCGACGCAGTTTCATTACCGGCGACGCGGTGGACGCCCACCAATGTCACGGCTGCCACGACCTCGGTTTTCAGTCCGACGGGCATGGTCTTCCGTTGGAGTTCGCAGCGACAGGGCGCCAATTGCTTCTTCCCAGGTTGGGATATCCTTGAACTCCGGGGCAACTCGTGGAGGCCGTTGTTCCTGGCGATCACTGCCACTGTCGGCCGCATCACGATCGCGCGATGCAGGACGTCGTGCCGGACGATCCGAAGCTGCTGCCTCGCGAGGCTCACGAGGTCCGCGATCATCACGCTGAGCGCGGGCTTCGCGTGGTGCTCGGTCTTCGCGTGGCGCTCGGTCTTC
>JBDNHX010000067.1:0-7322 GCA_041688565.1 Planctomycetaceae bacterium | reverse complement strand
GGCTATTCGCTCTTCGATGACTTACTCGAGTCTGAACTGCCCGAGTCTGAACTGCCCGAGTCTGAACTGCCTTTGCTTTCAGACGAAGAAGACGGGCTTTCGCTGGCTTTCTTGGCAGCATCAGCGCCCTTTTTATAATTCTCGCTGCGATAGTCGGTCTGATAAAAACCGGTCCCCTTGAAGATGATCCCGCCACCGGCGCTGATGATGCGTTCGGCCTTGAGCTTCTTACACTTGGGGCACTTCTTTGTCGGCTCAATCTTGATCGACTGAAATTCTTCCCATTTGTTGTCGCAGGCGTGGCAGCGGTATTCGTAAGTTGGCATAGCGGTGCGTTTCGTGAGGGAAAATAAGTTGAAAGTTCAATAACGCGTCTGTCCACTAACCTTCCGGCGGCGCGCAGGAAACGATCACTCGTGCCGGGCGAACCACGCGGTCATGCAGTCGGTAGCCCATCTCCACAACCTGCAGCACCGTCATTGGCTCATGATCGGCCGATGGCACTTGAGTCAATGCTTCATGCAGATTCGGATCAAATGGTTTGCCGAGCGCATCAATGGGTTCAGCCGCATGCGCCTTCAGGACCTCCTTGAACTGATTGGCCACCATGCGAATGCCGTCCATCAGCGTCTGAAGATCACCGGTCTGTTCGGCCGAGGCAATAGCGCGATTCAGCCCATCCATCCCCGGAAGGATGTCGCGGACGAGTCGCAGCGATTCAAATTTTCTAGCATCTTCCTGTTCGCGATAGGTCCGACGGCGAAAGTTTTCCATCTCCGCCTGAGTTCGCAGAAGACGGTTTTGCAGGTCGTCGATCTTCGCCTGAAGTTCTGTCAAATTAGCCAAGGGTGAACCTGTATCCTCGGCCACTGCTTCTGCGACTGCGTCAGCTGCGACCTGATCTTGTGAGTGTTCGGATGAGCCGGGATTTGGCTTCGGTTGATTCATATTGAGCCCCATGAACCCGCACCGTCCGGAAGCAGCGGGTCGCCGTTCCGGCAGTGTTGTGTTTTGTAATATCAAAAACGAACGAGACGACAGTGCCAGAATCCAGCTTTGGCGACAAGTCGAACTTCTCTGCCCTGTGATGTTCAGAACAACAAAAGTTTGCCGACAACAAAATCAGAAACGTCGGATCAGACTCTAACCATTCCACCAGACGCTGACGCAAATTCGACGCGTCAGGCGAATATGTTACTCATCCTCATCGGAGGCCTGACCAGAAAAGAAGGTCTTCACTTTTTCAAAAAACGACTTTCGCTGCGGCATCACATTTTTATGGTCCAGGTCGGCCAGTTTTCGAAGCAGTTCTTCCTGTTCGGAAGACAGCTTCCGAGGAATCTCCACCTGCACTTCCACCAGAAGATCACCCGGCCGGCCATTGCCGCCGCGCGGATCCGGCATGCCGAAGCCTCGCAGGCGATTGACCTCACCCGGCTGTGTCCCCGGCTTGATCTTCATCGTCTCACGGCCCTTGAGCGTGGGGATTTCAATCTCCGCTCCTAACGCCGCCTGAGCAAAAGTGACCGGCAACTGAAACGTCAGGTCCTGCCCGTCCCGTTGAAACAGCGGATGCTTCCTGACTTCAATATCCACGTACAGATCACCGCGTGGTCCGCCATTCAAACCTGCTTCACCCTCACCGCGGAGACACAACTGCATCCCCGTGTCGACGCCGGCAGGGATCGAAACCTCCCGATCGACCTCTTTCAGAATACGCCCCTGACCGTTGCAGGACGCACACGAATCTTTCACCACCGTCCCGCGACCACGGCAGGCCGGACAGGCGGTTTGAAAGCGAAAGAAGCCCTGAGACTGAATGACCTGGCCCTGCCCGCCGCAGGTTGAACACTTCGCCGGGGATGTGCCCGGCTTGCAGCCTGATCCGTGGCAGGTTTCACAACCTTCGTGGCGCGTGATCCGCAGTTCGCGTTTGCAGCCACTGAAGGCTTCCGGAAGGTCGATCCGAACCGTGGCCTGCAGCGATTCTCCGCGTGAGGCTCCTGAACGACCGGCCTTTCGACCGCCACCCCCGCTGCTGCCACCAAACTGGCGTCCAAACCCTTCAAACAAATCTCCAAACGCGCTGAAGATGTCGTTGACGTCCTGAGATCCACCCCCGCCCGCAGCACCCTTGACGCCCGCATGGCCCAGTCGATCGTAGCGAGCTCGCTTGTCAGCGTCGTTCAGGACTTCAAAAGCCTCGGATGATTCTTTGAATTTCGTAATCGCTTCTTCGTCATTCGGATTGCGATCCGGATGATACTTCAGTGCAAGTTTCTTATACGCTTTTTTCAGCTCTTCCGGGGACGCATTGCGAGCCACGCCAAGCACTTCATAGTAGTCACGCTGAGTCGCCATGATGAATCGTGCCGAACAAGGATTTTCAGGAGGGCACTCGGTCCCACCAGGCTCACTGAGAACTGAAACAGACAAACCAACCTGGCCTGCCGTGACACACGACCGCCTGAATGTCGCCCGACATTCGACAGCCGGAATTTTCACCGGAAAATTTTCACGACGAAATCTTCAGGCCGGATTTTTCAGACAAAGCGTGGGCTTGACGCAAGGCGCTATACCTCTAAGTGAGGTTCATCCAGACTCGCGCGGCTCAGAAAAGCAACGCGAACTCCCATCGGAAGAAACACACTCACTGAAAATGCACACGGGACACCATTGCTGGTGCCCCGTGTTTATGAAATCAGGCTTTCAAGGCCCATGATGACTGGACCAGTCCTTCACCACGAGCACCCGGCCTGTTAGCGGATAACACCTTCAGTCGCTGGCTTCTTTCCGCCTTCTGCGTCTTCAGACTTCGTCACCAGCACCTGAGTTGTAAGCATCAGGCCGGCAATCGAAGCGGCATTTGACAGCGCACTGCGAACAACCTTGGCTGGATCCAGAATCCCGGCGCTCAGCATGTCAACGTAAACGTCCTTTGACGCATCGTAACCCATGCTGCCAGACAACTGGCGAACTTCGTCAACGATTACAGCCCCGTCCTTACCGCAGTTGCCTGCGATCGTTCGAGCAGGAGCTTCAAGTGCTCGTGCAATAATACCAACGCCGATGGCTTCATCGCCAGTCAGAGTAAGTTTATTGACCGCGTCAATCGCTCGCAGCAGGGCCACACCACCGCCAGGAAGAATGCCCTCTTCGACGGCAGCGCGAGTTGCATGCAGCGCGTCTTCCATACGGGCCTTGGTCTGCTTCATCTCTACTTCGGTGGATGCACCAACAGAGATCACGGCAACACCACCGGTCAGCTTGGCAAGACGTTCCTGAAACTTTTCACGATCGTAATCGCTGTCGGTCTTTTCGATGTGATCGCGGATCTGCTGAACGCGAGTCTTGATCACGGAGTCCTTGCCTGCGCCTTCGATGATGGTGCAGTTGTCCTTGGTGACTTCGACGCGACGAGCACTACCGAGGTGCGACATTTCCACAGATTCCAGCTTAATACCGAGATCCTCTGAAATCATCGTGCCACCGGTCAGAACAGCCATGTCGCCCAGCATCGCCTTACGACGGTCGCCGAAGCCTGGTGCCTTCACAGCACAAACCTTCAGAATGCCACGCAGCTTGTTAACCACAAGGGCCGTCAAAGCTTCACTGTCAATGTCTTCCGCAACAACAAGCAACTGCTTGCCGGCACGAGCGACCTTTTCGAGCAATGGCACGAAATCGCGAAGGCTGGAGACCTTCTTTTCGAACATAAGAATGACGCAGTCTTCCAGAACGCACTTCATGTCTTCGGCCTGAGTCACGAAGTAAGGGCTGATGTAACCCTTATCGAACTGCATGCCTTCAGAAAATTCCAGTGTCGTGCTGTTACCCTTGCCTTCTTCGACGGTGATCACACCATCTCGACCAACGCGTTCCATGGCGTTGGCAATCATGTCGCCAATGGCCTTGTCGTTGTTGGCAGAAATCGCACCGACCTGAGCAATCTGCTGCTTGGACTCAACGGGGCGAGCCATCTTTTCGAGACTCTTCAGAGCTGCTTCAACAGCCTTTTCGATCCCTTTGCGAACGATCGTCGGGTTGGCTCCCAGCGTGATGCTGCGAAGACCTTCGTTGTAGATCGCTCGTGCCAGGACGGTCGCCGTCGTCGTGCCGTCGCCAGCCGTGTCGCTGGTCTTGCTGGCAACTTCGTTGACCAGCTTGGCACCCATGTTCTCGTAAGGATCTTCCAGTTCCACTTCCTTGCTCACAGTCACACCGTCTTTGGTGACAACTGGATTTCCGAAGCTCTTGTCGATAATCACGTTTCGACCGGTTGGACCCATCGTCACTGCGACAGCTTTGGTCAGTGTCTCCACGCCTCGCTGCAGCTTGATGCGGGCTCGATCGTCAAATAAAAGTTGCTTTGCCATTCGGAGGTTCCTTCAGCGATCAGACGCTGCGATATTTTGAATGAATTCAGAACAGGCGATGCAGATCAATGTGATCCGCCTGGTGGAGGTCGACCTGAAGCCAGGTCGACCATTTGGCAGCTTACGACGTGCGACTAGACCAGCTTCGCCAGAATATCGCTCTCTCGCAGAATCTTGACCTCTTCGCCGTCGACTTCGATTTCCGTTCCGCCGTACTTGCCGAACAGAACCTGGTCGCCAACCTTAACGCTGACCGCACAACGCTCACCACTGTCAAGCAGTCGGCCTGGGCCAACAGCAAGCACGGTGCCACGCTGCTGCTTTTCTTTAGCAGCGTCTGGAAGAACGATACCACCGGCTGTGGTTTCTTCAGCTTCGTTTGGACGAACTACAACGCGATCATCAAGTGGATTGATTTTCATATTAAGGTCAACTCCGTAAATGTCTGAGCCCGGCTCAGAGTGTGATTGAATCAAATTAAAGAAATCAGAATCTGGCTCGTTGAAAGACTGAGCCCGCGGATACCCGGCTGCAAAGTCCGGCCTGTTACCAGACACGGACTTCTGCACTGTTTCCCGGATTACATCATCCCAGGCATGCCCATTCCGCCCATGCCGGGCATTCCGCCGCCCATGCCACCCATACCACCGTCGTGGTGATGGTCGTCGTGATGACCGTCTTCTGCCTTCTTAGGCTCATTGACAACGATGCAGTCTGTTGTCATCAGCAGGGACGCCACGCTGAACGCATTCTGCAGAGATGTTCGCACAACCTTCGTTGGGTCGATCACACCGAACTGCAACATGTCACCGTAGGTGTCATTCAGAGCGTCGTAGCCGTAACTGAACTTCTTTTCTTTCTTGACGCGATTTGCAACAACCGCACCATCAAGTCCGGCGTTCTGAGCGATCGTTCGCAGGGGCATTTCCAGAACACCACGAACCAGCTCGACGCCGAATTCTTCGTCACCCTTGACCGACAGAGCGTCCAGAGCTGAAGCACATCGCAGCAATGCGACGCCGCCGCCAGGAACAATCCCTTCTTCGATCGCAGCACGAGTCGCTGCGAGAGCGTCGTCGATCAGGTCCTTGCGTTCCTTCATTTCTGTTTCAGTCGCAGCACCGACGTTGATCTGAGCCACTCCGCCTGCCAGCTTGGCAAGTCGTTCCTGCAGCTTTTCACGATCGTATTCGCTTTCGGTACCTTCAATTTCGCGACGAATCTGTTCAGCTCGACCCTGAATGTCGCTCTTCTTCCCGCCACCTTCGACGATGACCGTCTTGTTGGCGTCAATGCGAACTCGCTTCGCCTTGCCAAGATCGGAAAGCTGAATGTTTTCCAGCTTAATGCCCAGATCCTTGAAGAACGCCTTGCCGCCAGTCAGCACTGCCAGATCTTCCATCATCGCCTTGCGACGGTCGCCATAACCCGGAGCCTTGACCGCAACAACCTTCACGATGCCGCGCATCTTGTTGACAACAAGGGTCGACAACGCTTCGCCTTCGATGTCTTCAGCGATAATCAGCAATGGAACATTGCCTTTGGAAATCGCTTCCAGCAGCGGAACCAGCTGACGAGCACTGCTGATCTTTTCTTCGTGCAGAAGAATTCGGCAGTTATCAAGAGCCACTTCCTGCTCGTCTTCATCTGTGATGAAGTGCGGAGACAGATAGCCGCGGTCGAACTGCATCCCTTCGACGAGTTCAACTTCTGTATTTACATGCCGGCCTTCTTCAACAGTGATTACACCGTCCTTGCCGACCTTCATCAAAGCATCTGCAAGAATCTCACCGATCTCTGCGTTGTTATTGCCAGCGATTGATGCCACCTTCGCGATGGATTCGCGATCAGTTGCCTTCACAGGCTTGGACATCTTATGCAGAGCTTCGACAACGGCAGTAATCGCCTTCTGAGCACCGCGGCTTAACGCCATCGCGTCCGCACCGGCGGCGATGTACTTCAAAGCTGAGCGATATAGGGCTTCAGCAAGAACCGTCGCAGTCGTCGTGCCGTCACCGGCGACGTCGTTGGTCTTGGAAGCAGCTTCCTTCACCAGCTGAACAGCAACATTCTCGTACGGATCTTCCAGTTCGATGTCTTCGGCGACGGTCACCCCGTCCTTCGTCACCTTTGGCGCGCCCCAACCCTTGTCCAGCACGGCATTCCGTCCGCGAGGTCCCAAGGTGCTGGCAACTGCCTTCGACAGTTTCGAAACGCCGGAAAGCAGGCTTTTGCGAGCCTCTTCGTCGAACGTCAGTAACTTAGCCACGGCTTCTCCTCAAATTTGTCAACACAATCAATTACGGATCAAAGCTCTTCAGTCAAAACACACGCTCATCGCGAGCAACAACGGCATCGGCAACAAGAGTGGCAGAGAATTTAGAATGGCTCCGCGAGATTGCAAACCCTGTGCCGCGGGACATTCAATCAACGCAAACCTATTGCGATAAACGACTTGCGAAATTTAAAAAACCGAACGTGTCGACCGCCACGGTTTCAGGCCGTCTTTTTGGCAGACGAACCGCGAGGTGTTTACCCACATGGCTAAAATTATGCAGGGGTGGAACGTTTTGATCCAGATGGAAAGCTGTTTGCCCAAAGTGGGCCAGTCGGCGTGTCGGGATTCTCCGACCGGAATCTGACGCCATTCTTCGGAAATCGACAGGTTTCAGAGGAAAAACACACTCACAGAAGCCTCTTAAGACTCGTATAAGAGAAAGTTGCCGATTCCGCCGGTTCCTGCATGATATTTGCACTGGATTGACGAACCACGGCAACGGATTGATTGTCGAAGTTAAACTTCTGTCGGAAGCGGGGAAGAACGGTACAACCCGGGTTCGGAGATTTGATATTCATTTTGGGGAGCGTGCAAGATGCTAGTGCTCAGTCGGAAAATTGGGGAGTCCATCCAGATTGATGGAGGTATTCGAATCACCGTAACCAAGG
>JBDNHX010000466.1:0-13424 GCA_041688565.1 Planctomycetaceae bacterium | reverse complement strand
TCCCTGCTGTAACCTGACCATCCATGGGAGGCGTCCTTTCCTGAATTGTTAGTGTGATAACCAACATTCTCAGGCAGGACGCCTCTTTTTACATAGACCAAATCCATCACATCGCACCGCGCATTACGCAGATCACACCCGTCCAAACTCCTCCCCGACCACCTGCTCGTAAGAACAAGGGGTGTAACAAGTGTGGTTTCACATGGCACTCTCAGGAATCCGCCAAGTCTGCGAAGTGTCCGAAGTGTAAAGCCCGTGACGTTCGTTCCATCAGAGAGATTGACGTCCAGTACTCCAGTCCGCAGTCTGTGACCGACTATGGACTCGCTGACCTTGGGGGAAAATCAGCGAAAGACCTTGTGGGGAAATCGGTTAATGTCTGGACATGCAGCGAATGCGGCCAGAACATTCTGCGGGAGACATCCACGGGTCCGCCAAAAGTCTGCCCGCACTGTGGGAAAGCGTAGTGACTCGGCCTGCGGATCGCGAAAGAAAGAATCGCCTCCGACGTTCCATCTGAATCGAGTTTGCTATTCTTACAGCAGTGCTTCAGAATCTGTTTGCACTCCATCGTTCCTGTTTCCCTGTAGTCGAAGACGATTCTCTACCATTTGATTTGTTGTCCAATACCAGGAGTTTCAAATGCACACAAAACGGATGGTGATCCTGATCCTTCTGGCGTCAGCGAGCAGTCTCTTTGGCAGTGACAAATCACCGAGTCAAATTCTGAATGGCAAGCCCGCAGCCACCATTAACGGATCGAGTCGTTATTACAACAACGTTGGGGCATTTGCTGGTCGGAGCACGTCATCCGGAAACACAAGTCGGCTCTATGACAGTCAGGGGCGGCAAGCAGGGCGTGTCGATTCTTCAAAAACGTCGGCTCGACAATATGGTCCCAACGGGGCGAATTCCGGACGCACGACAAATTCGAACAACACAACTCGTTTTTACGATTCGAAAGGCTCGTTCAGTGGCCGAGCTGCCATCTCGGGTGGGACAACGCGTTTCTATGATTCCCGAGGAGCGTTTTCCGGGCGAGCTGAAACGTCCGGCGGAACGACCCGTTATTACGACTCCCACGGCAGGCTCGCAGGCAGTAAGCGATGACGCTTCACAGGTTTTCTTAGGCTCAGAGCGCACGACGCAACGGTACCGCCAACTAGGCTGCAGAGCGAATCCACGCAATCACGACGGTACCACGGTTGTTCTTAATGAGATGAATTGATCAGGGAATGAAGGCACTGACTGTCACGGTACTTTGCTTGAGGTCCGCGTAACCCAGTTGACTGAGTAAACGTGTTGACACTCCTCGCAGAGATAGCGGTCATCTTCTTCGCCGTCCCGGATATCCAGAGTGTATGCAGTGCCGCACCATGCACACGGCACTTCCGTCGCAATGAACTGATCATAAAAGACGAATTGCTGAAACAGATTGTCGCCAAATGGATTGTCCATGTGCTGAGCCCTTTTAATCTGGATTTGGCTGAGGGGATTTCGTGCATGACGTGTTGCCAGGCACCGAAGAAACTGAATGAAGCGACGTGCGTTGTTTTGGCACAGCACCAGGCAAACAACTCCGGAAAAGCGTTGTCGAACGCAAGTCGACTCCTCGATTTCTTCATTCCCTGCACCCTTTGTCTCGAAACATGCTTTGCAATTGGACGAAGGAAAAATGGTTCACAATCTGGAATGTTTTACCCTACCTGGACAATAAGTTATCAAAGCAAGGAGTCTACACTTGATCACGACGGGTTGGGAAGAGTCTGTTGGACGCAGGGCGGCGGTTTAAAGATAGTACAGTTTTGGAAAAGCCGGCGTTTCATGACAACATTCATCCATACCGCGGACTGGCAACTCGGAAAACCGTTCGCGCGAGTCGAGGAATTCAGCAAGCGGGCCAGATTGCAGCAGGAACGTATTTCCGTGCTGCGCCGGATTGCAGAGCATGTGACGGCATACGATGCCGCCTTCGTCCTGGTTGCTGGGGATCTTTTTGATTCAACCACGGTAACTCGCAGTGTTGTCAGTGAAGCCTGCAGTGCGATCGGGAGGATGGGAGTTCCGGTCTATGTCATTCCCGGAAATCATGACCACGGTGGCCCCGGCGGAATCTGGGAGCAGACGTTTTTCAATCAGGAACGCAAACAACTGGCCCCAAACCTGACCGTTCTTCTTTCCGCTGAGCCAATTGCGACTGAGCATGCCTTGCTTTTTCCATGTCCATTATTGCGTCGTCATGAATCCACGGACACGACCGCATGGCTGCGTAAGATTGAACCTGACGAATTGGAACAGTTCGGAAGCAAACCTCGAATCGTTGTAGCTCACGGTAGTATCCAGGGTTTCGGGAGTATTGATGAGGATGACGACTCTGGCAGCAATTCCGTCAACCAGATCGATCTTTCACGCATTCCTTCAGGTGTCTTTGATTACGTGGCGCTTGGAGACTGGCACGGAACAAAACAGGTTGCGGACAACGCATGGTACTCGGGCACACCGGAACAGGATCGCTTTCCCAAAGGCGATTCCAACCGCCCCGGGAATATTCTCGTCGTTCAGTCCGCTCGAGGAGTTCCTCCTGTTGTCTCCGAGGTGAAAACGGCACAGTTCAGCTGGCATAACGAGACCTTCCGTTTTTCAGAGGACAGCTCTGTCGAATTATTCCAGCAAAACATTGCCCAGGTCATTGAAAACCGTGTGGGCGAAGATCTTTTGAGGCTTGAATTAAGCGGCTCATTGGGGCTTAAAGCCCTAGGTCAACTCGAAGCAATTCAGGAGTCTTTGAAGTCCCGGTTGCTGCGATTGAAATTGTCCGGCGGTGTCAGGACGGCTCCCACTGCGGCGGAGATCGACTCACTAACGATGCGAGGCGATGACCCGGTGATCGCTGCGGTGGCCAAGGCCCTGTTGCTATCGGCTCAAGGCGATTCTGAAGAGGCCCAGATCGCTCGCTTAGCGCTTCGGGAACTTTATACGGCATGCCATTCCGCATGAGATTTCCCGTGCCAACCAATTTCTCTCTTCTAAAGATCTCACGGTAAGACTTCGTGCGGCTTCAGCCGCACTTCTATCGGCAGCGATCAGGATCCACCCCATGCATATCCATTCCGTTGTTGTCAGAAACTACAGAGTTCATCGCGAACTGGCTATCGCCTTTGATCGAAGGCTGACTTTAATCGGAGGGCCGAATGAAGGCGGCAAAAGCACTCTTGCCGAGGCCATTCATCGTGGATTGTTTCTGAAGTCCAAAGTGACTGGCGAAGCATTGAGTCCGATGAAATCTAACGTGGGTGACGGGGCGCCTGAAGTTGAGGTGGTGTTTCAGAAGAATAATGACGTCTATCGTGTTCATAAGAAATTCAGTGGAACAAATGGCACCACTCGATTGTCACAAGTGAACGGAAAAACGTGGCAGGGAGACGAGGCAGAATCACGATTGGCCGACATACTGGGAGTCGAGCAAGTTGGCGGCGGTCGCGGGATTGGTGAGCGAGTTGGGCAGCAGTGGGCTCATCTTTGGGTTTGGCAAGGACAGTCAGGCGCGGATCCCTCCACCCACGCCACAGCTCAGCGGGAGTCATTACTGTCAAGATTGCAAAGCGGCGATTCCGTGATCATGCAGTCGGAACTGGACAGTAAAGTGGCCCGAATCTTTATGGACGCCGTAACAGCAGAGTTTTCAGCAAAGAGAGAGCCTAAAGCAAACAGCCCCCTCCGTAAAGCAAAGCAGGATTTCGACGACGCAAAACGTGAAGTCGAAGATACGGAAGTTCTATGCAGAAAACTTCAAAACGCTGCAGATGAATTCCGGCGTGCCAGTCAACAGTGGACGGCCGCAGATGCACAGATTAAGTCGCTGAAGTCTGACCTCTCCATTGTGAATGCGAATCTGGAACGGGCGACGAAGCTTGGCGAAAGCGTTCAGAATCTGCATTCCCTGATTACTAATCAAGAACAAGGGATTCGCGAACTGAAGACGGCGGAACATGATATTGACGAGGCGGGACGAGATCTGAAAAAGGTTCAGGACGCATTGAAGCCGGCGAGATCCAAAGAGATCGATCTGATCGCAGCGGAGAAAGATTCAGTCGAAGCATACAGGCAGTCTGATCAGAAATACGGGGAGGCCTGTGAGACGGCAAATCAGGCCCTCGGAGAATTTGAACTGGCTATGGCTGTTCAAAATCGCTTTCGTGTCTCGGCCGATCTGTGTGCTCGCATCGAGGATCAGACAGCAACGGAACAGATTCGCGGTAAAATTTCAAAATTTGAAGCGAAGCTTTATGCACTGCCTGCCATTTCCGACGTGCAGATTCGCCGCCTGCGCACCCTATCGCAGAAACGAGGTGAGTCCGATGCAACACTGAAGGCGATTGCCACCGGAATCGAACTTCTCGTTGCCGACCAAAGCGTACTTGTGGGAAACAAGGAGCTGCAGTCAGGTTCACCGCTCGTAATCACGGAAGTAACAGAGATCTGTATTGGCAGTGGTGTTCGTCTGCTGGTCCGGCCTGGCGGCGGGGATGGCGTGACCACGGCGCAGCGGAGGCTGCACGACGTTGAGATGGAGACCCAGCAGGAACTTACTGCAATAGGAGTCACCTCGTTGCCAGAGGCCGAAGTGATCTTCACAGATCGGCAGGAGTTATCTCAGCAGATCGAAAGTGGTAAAGCAGAGCTCCGATCATGGAATGCAGACACTCTTTCCAAAAGAATTGAAACTCTGGAAATGGAGCAGAAACAGTATGCGGAAGACATTGAGCGTCGAAAACGGATCCTAAACATTGATTTCGATGTTCCACAAACAACCGATGATGTGGCTGCGTTCATTGCTCAATGTCAGGAAGCTCGGGAGCAGTCGGAAGCGAAAGTTGAACGGTTGAAGATAGTGCGAAATCTGGCCGACGAAAAACGCAGCGAAGCTCGCGACAGTGTGAATGACTACAGGCGAGAACTAAAGCGGCTCGGGGACGAAGAAACATCGCTCGAAGGAAAGCTGCAGGGTCTAATCCAGGCAAGTGGCGATGCTGAAAAGCGAAAAGCACAGCTCGGCGAGTTGGAAAGAACAAAGGGCGCGGCAGCGAAAGAAGTTGATGAGCTGGAATCAGCACTCAGGGAACTTGAGCCGGAAGAACTTGACAGAAAAATGAAGCGGCTGGAGAGAGCCCTGGAGGGACAGCAAGCGGCCAAAACAACGATGGGAGAGACGCAGGCTGTGGCCAGGAGCATTCTGCAGAGTCAAGGAGTGACGGATCCCCAGGAACAGTTGGCATCTGCCAAAGCAAAACTTGCGGCAGAGGAGGAACGCCTTCAAACTGAAGAAAGGCAAGGTAAAGCGAAGCTTCTGCTAAGTGATCTCTTTCAGGCCGAGCAGCAAAAGCACTCCGCAAAATTCACGACGCCCCTGATTACGAAGATCGCCGACTATTTGAGACCGGTGTTTGGTCGGTCGATTGATGTTCAGCTGAATAACGAAAACCTCAAGTTTACCGGGTTGGGCCTGAATCGTCGTGACAACGATCAGGGGGCAGTAGATTTCGATTCGTTAAGCGCCGGAGCCCGAGAGCAGATGGCCGCCGCGGTGCGATTGGCGATTGCTGAGTTACTCGCCGAGGAATCGGATGGTTGCCTTCCAATCGTGTTTGACGACGCGTTTGCCTATTCGGATCCAGACCGCGTCGAAGCACTTCAAGCGATGCTGGATTTGGCAGCCAACCGCGGTTTGCAGGTCATTGTCCTGACCTGCAGCCCCCGGGATTATTACCGCCTTGGTGCCAGTGAAGTAACATTGAGTCCAAAGACAACTTCGTCGGGCGCTGGTTTGAGCAATGCGCCGATGCAGCGGAGTTCAGCCGCACCGTTGGTTCTCGAGTCGAGACAACCGGAGGTTTCGCCGAGATCGGCATCGCGCAATGACAGACCGGTTCCCGAATATCAGTCACCGGCGAAACATGGTGCCGCCGTTGATCCAACCGACACTCCATCAGAAATTGTCGGAGTTGATCCAGTCGAGATGACGCGGATTGTCGATAAAATCGAAAGACACCCAGTGTCGCTCCGATGGGGTTCAGATCCAGCACATAGCGCGGAGATGCCGACGACATTGCCCACCGGTGCCAAACCCACTGATCCAACGGTTAATTCTGGCAGCGACGATTCACGTGCAGCTCGCCTGCTGGAAAAGCTCCAACTGCTCGGCGGAACGGCTGCGAAAAGCGTTCTGCGTCTCGAGCTTAATATGAATTTTGGCGACTTCACGAGTTTGCTGCAGGACATGTTACAGGCGGGACTTATCCGAGAAGACCGAACCAAAATCAAGGTGTCATTGGTAGGCGATTGAATCGCCCTAAGTGTGAACTTGACGCCTTGCGGTGAGAGAATTAATGAACCCCATCAGGATGTACGTATTTTAGTTGGACATGACGGCATCGCACTTCGGCAGAAGCTCATCAATCGAGCTGACCAACTCAATCGGTAGTACTGTGGGATCGTCCTTGAAGAGTGCGAGCAACTGCGCCTGCCACTTTGCCGTGAATTCCGCACTCATCGGATAATCCGGACTTGTCACCGGATAAGCCGCCGTCACACGTAACCCGGCGAGATCGCCCTCGGCTTTGGGGTTATTAAAGAACGCCGCATATTCGGTTGCCTGGTAATTGTCCAACCCCAGGATGCCAATCTTCACAGGCTCCGCAGCGGCAACGTATGGTGCGATTCCCATCAGACAGCAGATCGCAATCAAACGACGGAACGGGCACATTGTAGTTTCCTTGAGTTGTTGTTTCGTTTTCGTGGTGAACTTCTGACCGGCGAATCTACCGTGACGGGGGCTTCAGATGGAGAGGCGTCTCGACGAAGAACTTTACCAGCGAAAAAGCATCAAAATGGTCAGGCATCTTTGATTGGTAGAATGAGTGAAGATTCGCAACGAACGTCAACATTAGACAGATCAATGGACATTTTTTGCTGATGCTTTTACGACGAAATCATGCTACGCCTCTTGGAGATCTGTATCAAAGAGGCCTGCCCCCAATTGATTCTCTTCTTCTTTGAAATTCACTTCCCCGGTGTCGCTGCCGCCTTGAGTCGCGCCTTTTCTTCCGCTTCACGCTTCTCGACGTCTTTCGGGTGTTTCGAGAACGTTTCAAACACGTCTCCGACCACGCGGTCCGCCAGCTGGCCCAGTTCGTGCAGAATGATCTCTTCTGCTTCCGGCAACAGCCTGGAGGTATTGGGTTCGTAGCCACCTTCCTTGTACGACTCAGCCGTGGCGATGTAACCGAGATTGCCGTTGGCATAGCCGACAATGATCGGAATGGCCCGATCGGCGATGGCTTTTTCCAGCCGGAAACCATACTCCACCATCGGCTCGCCCGGCATCGTCAACAACAGGTACGGGCCGATCTTCATTGCCTGCAATTCGGCCGACTCCCGCTTCTCTTTTCCAGGCAAAGAGACAATCGCATTCGCCACGCGGATCGGGTAATGCGTCGGCCGCAGCCTGAGTTGCTCGCGGGTGACATTCACTGCCAGCGAGCGGACTACAGCACTCCCAAGATCGCGGCCCGCTGATTGGATATCGGCTTCATCCGCACAGCGATACGGATACCCAGGTAAGTTCGGTCGGATGTCGCCCGCACAGCCTTGCAGGAACATCGAACTCGTCTGATTTCCGTAACACATTTCGACAAATGTCTGCGCCTCGCCTGGGAAATCAGCGCTCAACTTGGGAAATCCGTTCGGATAGGGCAGCGTGCCTTTATCACCCCACGTAAAGAAGCAGGGATGACAGACCGCATGCATGATGACGGCGAGCGGCGTCAACGATTTGCCGTCGTCGAACCGCAGGACTTTCACGCGTGGGTCGTTTGGGCCATCGGGATTAAGCCGGAACACCGCCCGGCCGTCGATCACCTTGCGGCGGTTGATCCCAAAGCTGATCTTGTCTTCGCCATAGCCGACGGTCACCGTTCTCATCGAATCGGCCGCTTGCCTGGATGCCGTCCCCAGCTTGTTGATGAGTTCGCGTCCCCAATCGGAATCGGCGACGAACCCGGGGCCGGAGTGGTTATGAGAAGTCGCAATCAGAATATTCGCCGCCGGCACCCCGATCTCGGCTTCGATTCGTTCGCGGGCCAATTTCACCATATCGTCCCAGGCGACGACGGTATCCAGCGTCACGATGGCGGCTTTGGTTTCGCCGTCGTCCAGCACCAGCACGCCGGCTCGCAATGGGTCACGGACTTCATTGACGACGCGGCGATGCCCCGAGATTTCCAACCCGCCGGCGACGGAGGGTGTAATATCGACCTTTGCCACACCGGCCCGCAAATTGGACACGGCCGCGAACTGCCCGTCCTGAACTTCCGCCGGGGTTGCGGCCCATAACGTCGTTGTTGTGGCACAGGAAAAGAGCAACAGCACGATTCGATGCAGCATGGTAATTGTCCCTGTTTGACAAGTATTGACGCATTATCGTAATGCGTCGAGGAATACATGGACCGCAGAGTTACGCGACCTTTCCCATTGGCTTGAGCCTGGAACCGGTTCAGGCTCAGAACGGACGCGGTTTTATCATAGCGTCTCCAACCCGAGTCTAGCAGCCCGTTGAGAAAACGACATTTGTTAAAACGGCCTGGCTGACTTTGAGCCGTGGAAATAATTCCAGGATGTGGCGGTACGTTCTGTATTCATTAAGGCAAAGTGGAATCAGACTGCGAGCATGCGATGCGACAAAACTCCACATCCCCGAGGGTACCGAGGTTTGGCCTGCAGAATGGCAGAGATCACCGTTCGCTCCGTCGGCTTCTGCATGATCAGCATCGCCTGCCGCAAAGCCCTGACCGCCTTCTCAGCCATTGCCCAGCCGCCTCGGAAACCTTGCCTGAACGCACTATGGTCGATCGAAATAATAGAAGATCGCCGATCCATTTCGCTGGCTTGCGAACTGACCTTCCTGCAAGGATTCTGCGACCACCTCCTGTTCTCCTGCGTAATTCTCCACGGCATTGTTTTAACAAAGAGAACGTTTTCTTTCCTCCAGGCTCCGTAAATGCAGAACGTCCGAGTCACCAAATCCATCACCGGGACTTATCGAATCAGTTTCGACTGCCCTGGCTGCGAAGAGCGGCTGCGGTGTCCCCTTCTGGACGC
Organism: Planctomycetaceae bacterium; assembly: GCA_041688565.1. Taxonomy (GTDB): domain Bacteria; phylum Planctomycetota; class Planctomycetia; order Planctomycetales; family Planctomycetaceae; genus SXXK01. The sequence goes on along the minus strand of JBDNHX010000466.1, from coordinate 4,268 downwards.
GGGGAAGGACGACCATTGTCCAGAATGCGGCACAGTGTTCATGGTGCCCGGCGAAGAACAGCTTGAAGCGATTCGGCAATCGGACCGTGCTGCAGTAGACGCTAAACGCCGCACTATCGAAGACAAGATTTCTGCGAAAGAACGACAACGAGTCGAAACGGAACGTAACCGGGCAGAGAAACTGGCAACACGAGCTCGCGAACAAGTAGAGTCGGAACGCCAGCGAAAAGAGAAGATTGAACGAGACCGTACCGAACGAGAACAGCCGAAGTGCAGACTATGTGGTGCGTCAGTTGAATCGGGACAATCACAGTGTGACTCCTGCTCCCTTTCTGACCAGCCTGCCACCGGCATCAAGTCAGCACTCATTACCCGTCGTCGCATATTAATCGTAATCATATTTGTCGCTGCCTTTATGGTGTTTCAGTGGGCTCGACATTCAGACCTGCGAAAGAAACTGAACGCATGCGAAAGCAACGGGATCGTGAAGGCGGACGTCTACTATGCTGGAGTTTTTGGCACAGACACGGTCGTATTTGACCTCAAAGGCGGGGGAACCTCCGATGCCCGGCGCATTGACCCCGTGCATCTTCTCATGCAGTTTGCCGACAAGTTAAATCTGTATTCGGTTAAACGAGTTGTACTGGCACGGAACGGCAAAGAAGTGTTCTGGATCTCCGGAAGTGACATAAGAGAACCAGCGAATTCGTATGCGGGCGGCGGTAGAGTCTGGGCTTTTAACAATTTGCCGGAACGGGTTCGAACCATGTCGGGAAGGCAGCCCTACAACGAATGGACAGGTGGTTTTCTGGGAGTGCTAAAGGAACAGTCAGAAGATGTGAATGAGTTCATTGAAGAATGGACTGGCTATTAAGCAAAACGGCGTGATACGGGAATGGAAAACGAAAGACGTGTTTCACATCGTGTCGCCCGCCTCCGGAGAGTCAAACGGAACTGCGAAAATGCTCTGCCCGATCTGCCGCGGCCTTTCGTTCGAAGTTGTGCGAACGCAAACAACGTCACCAAACAAATCCGCCGCACCCGCATGTGCAAATCCTTCAAACAGTCCCAGACATATTCTCGTTCCCCGTCTCCAAAGATGTCCTACCCGCATGCAAGCATTTTCGCCACAAGTCATCGACAAACTGAAGACTTACGTCTATCGGCTCATCGATCCACGTAACGGCGAAACGTTCTACGTGGGCAAGGGAATAGGCAACCGCGTCTTCGCTCACATCCGCGCAGAGATTGACATCGCCGAGCCCAGCGACAAGCTCATGCGGATCCACAGTATTCGGGCCACAGTATTCGGGCCACAGTATTCGGGCCGCCGGATTCGAGGTCGCCGGATTCGAGGTCGCGCACGTAATCCACCGTCACGGACTAGACGACAAGACTGCTTTCGAGGTCGAAGCTGCGTTGATCGATGCCTACCCTGGGCTCACCAATGCGGTCCCCGGATCTGGCAGCAATGAGTTCGGCGCAATGCACGCTCAGGAAATCGTCATCAAATATCAGGCGGAACTTGCGGATTTTCAACATAACGCCATCATCATTAATGTCAATCGTACCGCGACGGAGTCTTCACCCTACGAGGCGGCTCGTTACGCGTGGAAAATCAGCCCCGGAAAGGCGGCGCGTGCAGACATTGTCGTTGCAGTTCGTTTCGGCATCATCAATTAGTACAATCACCTTTCAGCGACGCTGGTGACAGAACCGGAGACTGACGTCCCGCGGCTCGCCAGGGGGTATTACTGTTCGCACGTCCGCTTCAATAGTGACTGATTTCGGATTTCCAAAATGGTTCAGCGTTGTTTATTTTTGTTCCTGTGCAGTCTTCTGAAACCGCAGAAGCCGATTTAAATGCGTTTCTTACGAGTCACAAGGTGCTGACCGTTGATCGACGCTGGGTGGATCTTGGCGGCGGGTGGCACTGGTGAATACTCAGTGCATTCTTGACGACATATCCGAACCCTTCAAGCACACTCACAACCTGCTTTCCGCTAACTGACGGCAATTTTTTTGACATGAACAACTGCCCAATACTCAGTGCCAATTAAGCCAGGTCGTTTGAGGCTGTCTCGCCACGGTGGTGCCTCTTGTGATTCTAAATAGGATTCCAGAGCGAAAGCGAATGCATCACACAAGTCAGACAACGCTAGTTCTGCGGTGTCCCCTTCTCCGTACACTCCAGGGAGGCGTGTTGCGTATACGCAGAACCTCCCGTCTTCGTCCTGATAAACAAAACCTCGGCACTCGACAGGGGTAGCATCATTGGGACGTGAGATGGGAGTGACGCACCGTAGATGTTCTGCAATTTGACTCATTTTGCTTCTCCGACCGTTATGCGAAAAGATCCCATCGGATCATTCGTCTTCCACAGCAGTTCCAAAGCATAGACGCCAACTACCATCTTTAAAGGTGGAAGCGGAACAGCCAGGTCAATTGTCTCAAGGGGATCGCTGCATGTTGTTTCAACTTGGAACTCAAAATAAACTTCGTCGTTGGCCAAGTCAACGTAGCGAAGGCTAAACTGATGTTGGCCATCCGCATCCGTCACTGAAATATACGCAAAAGGCGAGCCAGCGGCAAAACCACCCTGAACATCCACCATTGCTATTGGTGCCTGCTGTGGCCGACGAATCAGGACTTGATGAAAGATGCCGCAAACCAGCATCTTTCCGGTTGAGACATCTCTGTAGACATGATCAGCGACTAACATTGCTTTCAAAATTGGTTTAGTGCCGTTCCCCATCTCTGAACCGCCGCTCCTCGTAGATATCGTGCTCTGGATGCGGGGCATTTGAATTAATTTTTTTTTTTGCATCCCCATCAGGTGTCGCGACACCCGCAACCATGTTTTTTCGAAGATTTCCTGAACTATTGCGGAACGCTGAAACCGCATAAAACACAGGAAAAGCACGCAAGACCGACCGTCAGTTATTCGCTTAGAACGCAGCATACCAACTGTGAGTCCAATCGAAAAACTACGAGACGAGGGGAACTGGGGGCAGGTAACGAATTATGAAGAACAGGGAGGAGCGACCGACCGCACTGTATCACAACCTCGCAGACCTCCCCTCCAAACTTCCACCCTCTGATACCTAAAAAAAAGCCGCACGTATCAGCCGATGGAAGAACCCCACGCCCAACTCGTGAATCGCGAGATCGCGAATTCAGGCGAGCTGAACGTGGCGGTGATCCGAACACAAGGGCCAGGCGCCACGTCAAGGCCTGATATTGGCGTACGATGGGCATTCTTGCCCGTCGAAACATAGTCGGACAAGAATGTCCAACCTACATTTTAAGGTTCGACGGAGCACTAGGCGCCGATGTGTTCCAGCTGTTTCAGAGACCGCAGCGTGGATTCCACAAGGCGGTTCTGTTTCTGATTGCGTTTGAGACTGGAGATCAATTCACGAGTTTCGGTGAGGGCTTTGGTGAGAGTGTCGCGAAGGTTTTCGGCTTGCTGGATCAGGCTGGGTGTGGACTCGGAATCAGAAGGATCTTTCGTGGTTGGTGGTGAGTTGTTCTTCAGGGTCTCGGATACGTCATTGGCGTGGTGAGTCGCTTGAGAGCGATTGGAAATGTGTCGAGTACTCATGGGGAATTTTGGCCTTTCGGGTTTAGTTGTTTCTGTCACTGTGGTTTCAGCGACAGGGGAAGAGATTCTTTGCATCTGGTCATCAGCCGGGATTGAACCTTCCTCGTCGAGCAGTGCCCAGAGGTAGGTGCGATGATCGTCTTTACAGAACGCAGGGGCCTCAGAGTTGCGGAGATGGAGTTCACGAAAGCCCAGCTGAGCGGCTCGTGAAAGGTAGTTGCGGTTTGTTTGGAAACGGATTTCGTCACCAGCACGCCGTGACTGAGTCAGCACCAGCTCCACAGGACTGCGGCGTTCTTCGTCAGCCGCACGAATCGCGACGACTCCGTTCAGCTCGACCGTCACCGGTGCATGATTCTGATCGGCACCGGGGAGACGATTCACGGATGAAATCAGAAACTCGGCATCGTTGGCCGACAACTGCAATGTGCTCGCGGCTGAACTGGATGTTGGGACCGTCAGATCGAGGTTCGGAAACCTGCGTTCCTTCTCGATTCGCAAACAAATCGTCTGCTGTTCAATACGAATGAAGAACCAGTCGTCAGTCTGGCCGATTTCAGCACGTTCCGCGGAGCTGAAATCAGGAGAATCAAAAGCCGGCGATGCAGCGACTAGAATGGTGTCAGACCACGGAAACTGAAAGCCTGTCTGAATCAGAGCCTGG
>JBDNHX010000066.1:0-4117 GCA_041688565.1 Planctomycetaceae bacterium | reverse complement strand
GTGCAGCAGATCACTTCCTTTCCGTGGTGGAGAATCCAGCAAACGTCGCCGATTGCGTGACACGGCTTTTTCCGACCGGCATTCCCATCGGTCAGTCGTTCTTTGACTTGCTTGATGAGTTTCATCGCTGGATAGGTGTCGCCGAAAGTGGCGATGAGGCACTTGGTCTTGTTTGGTCTGAGGCAATGCGACGGGTGACGCTCGACCAGCAACAAGAATTGCTTAAAGTCTTCGTGAGCCAGAAAAGCCACAAGTTTTTTGAGCACGTTCGAAGCCTGCATGTTGTCCTTCAGTCGCATACTCTCCCACCGACATTTCTGGTCTGCTGGTTTGCGGATCTTTATCGTGCCGTCGAAGGAGATTTGCAGGACGGCGTCTGGAAGGCAATTCGAGCGGTGTGTGATCATCATACAGACAATGCTCTTGAAACTCTGCAAGTACTTTTGGAGAGGCCAGACGCCCACCAGCGTACTGTTGCCGGCTTCATGCTCGGCGTCATTCGGTCGGCACAATTGAATGAGAAGCACAGGGATCGCTTTGCAGGAATCGAAAACGTGTTCGAGTCTCACACCGACAGTAAACTCCGAGCGGTGTTCAACAACTCGTGGTTGACGACAGCGAGAAATACTGCACTCTCAGAGGACCAATTCAACCTACTGTTGTCTCGTGCAGAGCGTTCTGCAGATGATTTGACAAGCGTTGTCAGTGTGATTTGCCATCTCGTCAGCTTCACTGGGCTCTCCGAGGAGCGAACTCGACAGGCCATACAATGGATTTCGAGGATAGTAACCAAAAGTCTGTCGATTGAAGCTAAGCACTCTGTGGCCTCCGCTGTCGGTTGGTTGAGTCGTGACAAGAATCAGACGCCGACCGAAGCCGCTGGCTGGATTTTTGCGATACTGCCCATATCAGAACAGGATGCTGGCACGTGGGAAAGAATTGGGGATTTCCTTAGTCATACCCTGCAGCACGATCCCATTCAATTTGCGGACATTATTCTTGCGATTTGCCAAACGTCGGCATCCACCATTCACGGCTTGATGCAGAACGGCCACCTGAGTCACCTGCTGCATGTGCTGGAAGCGGCCGATATCGGAGATCTCGCCAGCCAACTCGCTCTGTCGGTGGACACGCCCACTCGGAAGCTTGGAGTATACCTCTTCGATCGACTTGAAGTCGAAGAGCTGTCTGCACAGGCACTTTGTTCAGCTCAGTCCGTTGGTCCTCGATTATTGTTCTACGAAATCCAGCGAATCATACTTAACCCAGCCACGATCGCTCGAATTCTTACTGGGCTGGAGCCGATTGCGGAAAAATCAGACGACTGGTTTAAGGATTCGTTCTTCGATGAATTGAAGCTGCAGTGCCACAATTTCTCTGGTGGCTGTCGCCATGAAGTCGAATCGCTGAGCAAGAATAAGCCCATGGTGGCCAAAGCACTTCACGAAGTCGCGGCGTACTTTGATTTGCTGAAACATGCCCACGACGCTGGAATCAACGCAATGGAAGTTGCGGGATTTCGTCGAGCAGCGACTCTGCAGAGACAATCATTCAACAAACGAGTCTCGGAGCATGGAAACGCTGCATCACCTTTATTCAGTCTCTTCAAGAAGGTTTCACTTCTGTACGGGCGAGCCGCGAGTCAGTTTATCGAAGGCAATCTCAGCAATGCAACCCCGCTTGCACAAATGTCAACGTCCATGGAACTCCCGATGGTGGATTTCTGCGATCCCGAAGAAATGGCACTTCGTCGTTTGCACGCATCGGCGGCAATCGCCGCCTTAATCAAGGAGCACACTGGCAAGTCGGGAGACGACGATGAGTGAAGACTTGAAGACGTCTTTCCTGACGTACTACATCAGAAGCCTCGGCGAGCGAACGCGTGAGGAAAAGAATGGCACGAAGTTTGGCTTTGACTGGGTGATTTACAACCTCGGACTAGCAGCGGGATGGACGCCACAAAGACTTCCATTTGTCCGAGCAGGGGCCAGCGAGACGTCAAAAACAAAAACGGAGCCGGAATTTGGTATCGACCTGGCATTTCTGTCCCAGGATCGCAAATCGCTTTGGATCTTTGTTCTGAAGGATGAAGTCCTTAACAACCGACATTGGGGAGACAATGGATTCGACATTGATCTGCGGAATGCCGCATCGCCCGATTTACGAGGCTCGGACACCAGTGCCGTTGAATCGGTGGAAGTGATTCTTGCCTACAACAAAGATGAAGACCGCACAGGCATTACGCACTTCGAAAACCTGGCTCGCGCGATGGGAACTCGCATTGCCGATCGCGTCGCGCTGAAGTTCGAACGCTGGAACTTGACAACGATTGTGGCGAAGGTGCAAGCATTTTTGCTCACGCCGTCACTGCTGCCGCAAAAGTTCTTTAGCCACTTCTCATATATCTGCGCCCAGTTTGCTGATTTCAGACACGGCTCGGACGAATGGACGAATCAATTAGTGCCCAACTGGCGTCGATTTCTGCAGGAGTTGTTCGCAGCGAAATCCGACGAACGCTGCGTGAAATTATTGCCGGTGGCGCTCCTCATTCTTCAGGAACATGGTAAGGACAACCCAACGGCCGAGACGGCTTGGATTGACTTGATTGAATGGGGCATGCTTTCCGCGTGGGAGACGGCCGCAAAGTCACCAAGCCACGGTATCAAGTCCGCTGTGCGTCAAATCTGGATCGAGTTTTACCTTCAAGAGATTGAGCGATACTACGGTCACCATAGTCAGGATCTCTCGGTTCGTTTCAGTCTGGACAAGCCATACTCCGGAAGCTTCGTCGATGCAATTGCCTCGGCGGTCGTGGCGCATTGGCATGTCGCCCGCATTGGAATTCTGGGCGTTTCTTATCTTGATTCCCTCCCAGACAAAACACCGCAACAGCAGGAGAAAAAGCGGGAGGCGTTGTTGAGCGCCTCCAATTGTATGGTCGGGCTGCTAAACGGCAATCCATCGGCGATGCGTCCGCTCATCGACCTTCATCAGATTGAGCTGTTCTTGACGTGGACGACGCTATCGCAAATTGGTCGCGGTGAGGATGTGTTGAATTGGCTGAAGATTCTGACAAACCGACTTACGATGAGACGGACAGGCCACGGGCAACTCCCTTTCATTGAAGGCCATAATTCGCTGGATCTTGTTTTTGAATACGTAGCGACCGGGGAAAAGCCTTACGGATTCTGTGACACGAGTTCAGTTTATTTGATGTGCCTTATGGAGCTGATTTGTTCGTTACCGCCGGATCATTGCGATCCTCTTCTCTCAATAGTTCACAATCGTCTCGTACTTGCGCAAACGGACGATGGTGAACCACTTGGCGGATTTGAGTCAATTGATTTGATGCTCTGGATTCCGCCTTTGGACTGGGGAGATCGTGTCCTGACCAAAACCCTATCAGACGAAGGCGAATGCGCGACCGTTCACTTTGGAACATTCGGCCAAACATCGCCAATGAGCGGCAGCGAAATCTGCGTTGGAATCCGCACGCTGGTTGCAGAAACTCGAAACAAGCGTCAGTTCAAATATCCGGACGTTCTGCCAGCGTCGGTTGTGGTTCTCGCCTGTCTAAAGCACCGGAGCCCGCTGCCGCCTGAGCTTTGGAGGGATTCGATTTTTCCGCAGGCAAGCGATTGCGACGACCATATTGAAGGGGAGTCGATGGGAGATTAGCGCGGAGTGCAACCCGCCATCTCGCATGCCCCCTCCCCATTCGGATCCGGAATTAAACAATGAGTAAGAAAAAATTAGTGTCACAGCAGGATCAGTCTGGACGTTTGAAGATCCTCGTCTCGTCGGCTGTGTACGGCTATGAAGAAATGCTGGAAAGCATCTATGCCCTGCTGGAGACCTTTGACTATGAAGTCATGATGTCCCACAAGGGAACGATACCGGTCGATCCGAATGAATCGGCTATGGACTCCTGCCTCGATGCTGTCGGCGACTGTGACATATTCCTGGGGCTGATTCTTCCTTGGTATGGGACCGGAAAAGAATTGCCGGGCGGGTTGTCGTTCACTCACCGGGAAATGATCGAATCGATCGCGCTCAATAAGCCACGCCGGTTTCTGGTTCACGAACATGTGGCCGTGGCTCGGCAGTTGTTCGATCC
>JBDNHX010000465.1:0-15346 GCA_041688565.1 Planctomycetaceae bacterium | reverse complement strand
TGAGTGGAGCGACTCTGATGTTATTGCGCCCTTCGCGCCAGAACAGGACGAAGCAGTTTGAGCCAGGCGGGTTGTTTATTGAATCGTTTTCACAACCCGACGCGTCAGCGAGGGATGAAAATGCCGCCGTTATGCGCCCATGAATCCCTCGCTGACGCGTCGGGTTGGGATAATTGCCGGTCTGTTCCACCACTTCATCGCCCCGGATTTCCAAGTGCCCAGCTTCAAAACTGAAGCGACCGGGCAAAACTGCAAAACTGCAAACCGCGTTTTCGTGGATGCTGAGATCCAAAAAAACATGGGGGAAATCAATAAAAGGTAAGACTTTTGATGTTTTTTTAACCACTCTGCACTCAATTTCCGTGGGTGCCGATAAACTTCGGAAAATGCAGATTTTTCGGCCGTCTCGTGTCTCGGATTGACAACGCGATCTCGGCGGCTATCCTATGCGGCTTCAATCCAGGACCGCGTGTTTTCAGCAAATCAGGACTTTTTGGCTCATGGGACGTACTGAACGACAACGAGAAATTGCTCGCCGCCGGAAGCGCAAAACAGGTTTGGCAAAGGTGCGAGCACGCTACGCCACGTCCAAGAATGAGGCTGAAAAGGCTGAATTGCTGGCTAAGGCTCGCCGCATGAGCCCATTCATCGAATTAGAATAAGCTGCAAACTATTTTGACGGCATGAATGGATTGGCGGAAGGCTTCAAAACACGCCACATCAGGATCACCCCGAAGACGGCGAATGGTTTTCATTCGCCGTTTTTTATTGCGCCGTTCACGCCCGGACAGGACGACGCAGTTCGTACGAGGCGGGTTGTGGATTGGATCGTTTTCCCAACCCGACACGTCAGCGAGGGGATCGAGTTTCCGTTGTAATTCGCCGTGAATCCCTCGCTGACGCGTCGGGTTGGGATAATTGCCTTTCTTTTCGAGCAACTCATCGCCCACGATTTCGAATAACGGCAGTCGCCGAAACCCTTGGCGGGTTCCGCTACAAAAAAGCGGGGAGGGACTGAGCGTCAGGCGACGTCGCGAAAAATGCGAAGAGTGGCCGATGCCTGAGGTTGCACGATATTGACCAGCAATTCGGCCGTCAGCAACGTGGCTCCCTGCTGCTGCTCGACAAGTTGCCGGCCAGCGTTGGCCAGACGTGTGCGTTCTGAGGCGTCTCGCAGTAGCAACAAGATAGTTTCCGTCAACTGCCCCGGAGTCTGCATTTGAATGCACGCATTTGCGGAACGGAATGCCTCCACGACATCTCTGAAGTTCCAGGTGTTGGGGCCGAACAGCACACTGGCTCCGTACGCCGCGGGCTCAATCATATTCTGACCGCCCCGTTTGCTGAAGCTGCCTCCCACAAACGCAATATCGGCCAGCCCCCAGCAGGCACTCAGCTCGCCGATGGTATCCAGCAACAAAACCGGGTTGACCGCTGCAGGTGCTTCCGAAACCAAGGGCTTCGGCGTCGCAAGCTGAAGTTCGCTGGCCTGAATTCGGACTATACTCGCGGTATTCTCGGCCTTATCGTCGGTTTCAAGGGTCGAGCGACGCAGCAGAGGAATTCCGGCGGCTTTCACCAGGTTGGCAACCTCGTCAAAACGTTCCTTGTGACGTGGGACGAGGATGAGCCGCAGGTTTGAGAACTCGTTTCGCAGCGTCTTCCAGGATTCGATCGCCAGGTCTTCCTCCGGCTCCTGAGTACTGCCGGCCATGAAAACCAGTTCGTTCTCGGCGAGCCCAAACAGTTTTCGGAGCCGCGCGGTTTTAAGATTGGTGCGTGACGTTTCGACTCCGTCAAATTTTATCGAACCCGTGACGCGAATGTTTTGTGGAAGGACCCCCAACGACTGCAGTCGGTCGGCATACGTCTGTGACTGCGATGCCACAAGAGCCAACGTGCGGAAGATTGGTCTCAGCAAAGGTCGCGCACGTGAGTAGCCTCGGTGACTGCGTTCGCTCATGCGAGCATTGATCACGGAAACAGGAATGGACTGACGAGCGCATTCCATCAGAAAATTGGGCCACAGTTCCAGCTCCATCAGGACAACCTGAGCTGGCTGAATCCGGAGAATGGCGTTACGAACGGCCCAGGAAAAATCCAGAGGGAACCATGTCAGTTTGCATCCGGAAAATCGCTTCTGCACGAGTTCCCAGCCGGTGTCCGTGGATGTCGAAACAACGATCAGGAAGCGATCCTTCGTCTGCCGACGAAATTCTTCCACCACCTTTTGCAGCTGAATCACTTCACCAACGCTGACCGCATGAAACCAGACCGTCGGCCGTCCATCGTGCTGGATCTGCACGAGGCCGAACAGTTTTTCCGAAAGGCCCTGACGGTAACGACCATGCCGAAAGATGCGCCAGCCAATCACGGGCGACAGCGCGACCAGCAGCAGCATGTAAACAGTGTTAAGAAGCCATCGCATGAAGGAAATCCGTTTCCTGGTCACGATCCGTTGGACCCTGGCAGCTCGGCCAATCGGACCAATGGCGTGGACTTAATCAGCCGCGGGGCTCACGCCCCGGTTGTAGGACATCTGATTCGCCGAGAAAACCGGGGCTAACGCCCTGCGGCTAATACTGAACTGCCCTAAGTCCACGCCATTGGCCAATCGGACGGGCCGACAATTCAATCATTTGCCGCAGCACTTTTTATACTTCTTGCCACTGCCGCAAGGACAGTCGTCGTTCCGTCCGACTCGTGGACCGGCGTTGATGATCGGAGCAATTGTTCGGCCTTCTTCACCCGCTTCAGGGGCGTTGGTCTGCAGTTCGTCAACCCTGCTGTCCGGCATTGGAGCCGGCGGAGCCACGTCATGTTCCGTTGCTGTGATTCTCCACAGTGAACCGACGAATGCAGGACTTTCGTGTTCGATCCGGAAGATCGCCTGAGTGACCTGTTCTGAAATGCGATCCCACATCGAAAGAAACGCGCGACGACCTTCGCGTTTGTATTCGGTGCGAGGATCCTTCTGGGCATATCCGACGAAACTGATTCCCTGCTTCAGATGGCCCATGAAGTACAGATGATCCTTCCACGCGGAATCCAGGAATTCAAGCAGCACGGCGCGTTCGGTCTGACGCATTTCCGGACGGAAGACCTGTTCAATGCCCTGCAGCAGATCGGTGCGAACCTGATCGCCCGTCATCTTGCGAAGACGGTCGGCATTCAGCCCGAGACCCAGTTCCCTTTCAATCCAGGTCATCAAGTCATCGACCTGGTTATCGGAGACTCGCATCGATCCTTCGGAAGGGGGCCCGAGAATCGTCGTCAGTCGAGCATCCACCATTTCGCGTTCCGGGCGACGGCCCAGGAACTGGCCACTGGTCGTGACGAGCGTTTCTTGAATCTGAGCCGTCTGAAGATCCGCAAATTTTTCCGGATTGAAGTCCGCCCGAAAGCGAGTATTGGCCCAGCGAGCCAGTTTTTCGCGATTGAAACGCTCGTTCTGCTTGCCGTCGCCTTCGAGAAAGTTGTGCATGCCGACCGAGACCGGAAACGTGATTTCCTTTTCGTCGTAACGATTGCGAACTCGTTCTTTCAGCAGATTGGCAATCTGCGTTTCATCCAGCCCGGTCAGCTCTTCGGCCTTGATCCCCAGCATAAAGTTGAAGTTGGCCCAGCCAGCCAGCGACTTGTGCGAGAACTGAGGATCAAGCAGATTGTCCAGTTCCTTCAGATCCCAGCGAGCCATTCCCTCTTTGGCCTGTGCCAGCAGGAAGACCGACAGCTTATCGCGATCATGCTTACGCAGATCCTTATCCTGCAGTGAAAGACCAAACGTCCGGTTGGCCCACTTGGCCAGAGCCAGCCAGTTCCAGTCGAGCTTGCTGTCGGCGTCTTCCGGAAGATTGACGTCAATCTGTTCGTAAATCTGCGACTCACCCTGACGCTTGCCTTCGTCACGCAAATGTCTTTCCAGCTCTTCACGATCCATGTCGCGAATGTCGGACGCATCCATTTCCAGCTGAAGATTCTGCGCCACCCACGCCACAATAGTTTCCCAGCGATAATCGCGAGCCAGGAAATGCTTCGTCCAGCGCATGATTTCGTCGTTGATCATCCCGAGCAGGAGATTGCGACAGTCGACGCCGTCAAGAATCTGCTGGCGGTAGGAGTATGTTCTCTTGCGCTGTTCGTCCATCACCTCATCGTATTCGAGCAGGTTCTTGCGTTGGTCGAAGTGCTGCTCTTCACGTTTCTTCTGAGCACCTTCAATGCGGCGAGTCACCATGGAACTGATAATCGGCTCGCCTTCTTTCAGACCGGCCCACTGCATAATTCGCTTCACAGCATCGCCGGCAAACAGACGCATCAGTTTGTCGTCAAGCGAGATAAAGAAGCGGCTGGAACCCGGGTCACCCTGACGACCCGCACGACCTCTCAGCTGCAAATCGATACGGCGGGAGTCGTGGCGTTCTGTGCCGACAACGTGCAGCCCGCCCATTTCAGAAACTTCCTTCGACTCGGTAATCATGCCTTCGCGTTCGGCAATCTGGCGAGTCAATCCGTCCCATTCGGACTTTGGCACTTCCAAGCGCGAATGGTATTTCGTCTTCAGGTCTTCCCAGGCCAGATGCTCCGGGTTCCCGCCGAGGATAATGTCGGTTCCGCGACCGGCCATGTTGGTGGCGATCGTCACAGCCGCCTTTCGACCGGCCTGAGCAACAATCTCGGCTTCTCGCTCGTGGAACTTTGCATTCAGAACGTTGTGCTTCACGCCCTTGCGCACCAGACGGTTGCTCAGCATCTCCGACAATTCAATCGACGTCGTGCCCACCAGAACCGGCCGGCCGGTTGTGTGTACTTCTGCGATTTCGGCAATGACGGCATCCCACTTTTCTTTTTCTGTCCCGTAAATATTGTCCGGATGATTGAGTCGCATCATCGGGCGATTTGTTGGAATCGCCACGACATCCAGATTATAGATCTTCAGGAACTCTTCGGACTCGGTCATCGCTGTTCCGGTCATCCCGGCCAGCTTTTTGTAAAGCTTGAAATAATTCTGCAGCGTGATCGTCGCAAGCGTCTGAGACTCTTCCTTGATCTTCACACCTTCTTTGGCTTCCACCGCCTGATGCAGTCCGTCACTCCACTGTCGGCCTTCCATCTTGCGGCCAGTGTTTTCGTCGACGATGACGACTTCACCTTTTTCGACAACGTAGCTGACGTCACGCTTGTAGAGATGGTGAGCCTTCAAAGCGTTGTCGAGCAGATGCGGCCACTCCATGTTGCCCGCGGTGTAAAAACTTTCCACGCCAGCCAGCTGCTCGGCACGCCGAACCCCGTCTTCGGTCAGATGGCAGGTGTGTTCTTTTTCCTTGACCTCGAAGTCAACCTCCTTCCGCAGCTGGCGAGCAATCGCGTCGGCCTTGGGATACTTCTCCAGGTTATCATGAGCCGGGCCGGAAATGATCAGCGGCGTGCGGGCTTCATCGATCAGAATGTTGTCGATTTCGTCGACGATCGCGTAATCCATAGGACCCTGAACCTGCTGGTCCTTCGTCGGCTTCATGTTGTCGCGCAGATAGTCGAAGCCAAACTGATTGCTGGTTCCGTACGTAATGTCGCAGGCGTAGTGGACCTGCCGTTCAGAGGAACTCATGTTCGACTGAATCGCGCCGACCGTCAAACCGAGGTTGATATGAATGGGGCCCATCCATTCCATGTCGCGCTGAGCCAGATAATCGTTGACGGTGACAACATGCACCTTGCCGGACAGGGCATTCAGAAAGGCGGGCAGTGAGGAAACGAGCGTCTTGCCTTCCCCTGTAACCATTTCTGAAATCATGCCGTTGTGAAGAATGTACCCGCCGATCATTTGCACTTCGTAATGACGCATCTTCAAAAAGCGTCGACCGGATTCGCGCACCGCGGCGAACGATTCCGGCAATAAGTCCTCAAGCGTTTCCCCAGCCTGCAGACGCGCTCGGAATTTCGCAGCGGTCTGACCAAGTTCTTCGTCCGACAACTTCTTCCAGTCACCTTCCAGCGAATTAATGCGGTCCAGCAGCGACCCCGGAATGATGGTTGTTTTTCCATCTCTGTCGCGCGCGAAGCCCAGCTTCTTCATGCGGCGCTCATTCGCAGACCCGAACAGAGACGTGATTCCCCGTTCAATCCTGTTACCAGTGGCGCTTAAGAAATCGCCGACTTTTTCAAGAAACTCCATGTCTCGTGACCGTTCTGAGAAACTAGTGTACGAAGATTTTAACCCGACCATTGGACCCTGGCCTCTGCCACAAAGGCAGAAGGCCGGCAACGGACCGAAAAGTCGGCGGTTTTGTCGTAAGTCAAAGGGCGCCAAGTGTATTGGATCGGGCAAACCGTGGTCAATCCCGCTGACTTCCCGGCTTGCGATATGCATCTTAAGCCGAGACGGCAGTAATTCGGCAAGCTGCAGAGAAAAGGCAATTTATGTGCCGCGAACTTCATTCGTCGTCTTTCTGAGGGAAAATTGCAACGTCTGATGCCGAACGGCCACTCTTTGATCGATGTGACATTGCCAGCCGGCCGCGCCTCGGAAAAATGGAAAGCTTCGTTAACATCGTGTAAAGTCAGGAAAATCACGGTCATTTTGGAGTGACGGGCCTCACAAGAGGCATCCGGCGGGAGACCGAGCAGGACTCTGGAACGGATTATGCCTATCTGGAAGCAGATCCCTGTTTCAGCCGGTCCATGTTGCTGATTAGAAACTGACTGCCATGATTGCCTCTTCGAAACTTGCTCGTCGTCCGTTTTTTCGCCGCGTTTTCTTCAACGGAACAATTGGGCTGGCTCTTTGGGCCAGGTCTGAATCCAGCGAGGCATCCGTAGCGAGAGTGTCGGCGAAAGTTTATTTGCCGGTGATGGCGGCAACGGAAGATCGGCCCGATCTGGCTTTGGAAACCAGCCTATGGCGATCAGCGTTCACGGCCGAGATTGAGAAGCCCAACGATGGCAAAGCGGCTAATTCAGCAACCTTCGGACAGTCTGCCGGCAGCGTAGGACTGGATGCCGCTGAATCGCTGTTTGAAGACACTGCCGCCCTTGGTCTCGAGGAAACCACTGCGGACTTTCTTGAGGGCTCCAAGTCATCGGTTGTGTTGTCCGAATGGGAGCAGGCCGTCTGTAATTCCACCGGCCTGCATGGGAAAAAGCTGACGCTGGACGGACCATCGGCGGTGTCGGTCGTTGTCGCCGTGGTCGGTGCGGTCGTCGTCTGCGGAAGCTACTTACAGTCCGGTCGAAAATCCTGAAAGAAGGCTGTGGCGGCGCCGGCAGGCCGTTGTTTTACGTAGGACAGGCTTCCAGCCTGTCGGGGCTCGGCAGCAAGCAGTGAGTATTCTGCAGGGAATGTCAGGCTGGAAGCCTGACCTACGGAGAATTATTCACCGCGCTCGCCTACGAACCCAACAGATAGGCTCGCAGTTCTCGCATGAGAATACCGCAGCGTCCTGCAAAGATTTCTGCTTCGGTCACTTTTCCATGCGGCGTCACGATGATGGACACCTGATGCATGGTCCTCGCCTTTCCGTCCGCCTGATTGACGGCGCGGCAGGTGCCAAACGAAACCTGCACATCGACTGGTTGCTTCGCGGTCGTGCTCCCCCAGCGGCGAGTGAATCCCAAAGAGCCGATGCGAATCTTCAAATTGCCATGCTCCTGGCTGAGAACGTCACCTTTGTACTCACGAATGAATGCCTGCAGTTTCATGGCGGTGAGCTCAAGGGATGTTGAGACCTCAACCGTTTCACGAAACTCGAAAGTACCATCCTTCTCGGCAAAATGTGGCTGCTGCTCCTGCGCGGCGACCTTCTTCAGAGCTTCCTCGTCGATGACTTCTGTTTCCCAGCAGGTTCTGTTTCGCCCGGTTTCCTTGGCACGATAAAGGCAATTGTCGGCTCGTTCAAGAATCGTCTGAACGGTGTCTCCCACGCGGGCGGTTGAGACGCCAAACGACGAAGTCACGGTCAGCGTGCTGATGCCGCCGACGGAGCTTTTCATGATCGCATGACGCAGCCGTTCGGCACGCCGCACGGTGGCTTCCAGATCTGTATCCGGGCATAGAACAACAAACTCTTCACCGCCGTACCGGCCGATGATTTCACCCGAGTAGGTTTCATGCTGCAGCTGGCGAGTCAGATCCACCAGCACCTGGTCGCCGATCTGATGACCATAGGTATCATTGATGCGTTTGAACTTGTCGACATCCAGGAAAATAGCGCTCAGTGGACGAGTGCCTTCCTGAGCATGGAATTCTTCCAGCATATGTCGCAGCTGTGTTTCCAGCTGACCGCGGTTGGCAACGCCCGTCAATGGATCGCGAGTCGCGGCAAGCTTGAGTTCCACGTATTCACAACTTTGACGCCGTACGCCGCTCTTGTTGCGAAGCAGTTGCACAACTCCCTGGACCGTTCCATTGGACGCCAGAATTGGCATCGTATAGACATCCACTTTCAGATGTCGGGTACCTCGCACTCGGCACAGGCGACCGGCAAACTGGGCGCGACTATTCTTCAGGACCTGGCCCACCATTGTTTCGTCGCGATGTTCCGGCGACGGCTTGTCGTCGGTTAACGACGCCAGTTGCACATCGACCGGCTGCCATGTTCGGCCCAGCACGCTCTGCAGCGGCAGGCCCGTCATGCTGGGCATTCCATCGCTCCAGATGCAGTAGTTCTCGTTGGAATCAAGGAGAAAATAGCCGTCGTAGAGTACCTGGAACTGGTACAAAACGCTGATGAACTGAGACAGCAGAACAGATTCATTCCGCTGCTGCTCGGTCATTTCCACGCGATTTTCGACGACCTGAAAAGGGTCGCTGAACCGAAACAGCGATTCCCCTTCCAATTCAAACCAGCGGGTTAATGTGCGAATGATATTGCCGTCGTAACGACTGCCGGATTTTTCTTCCAGAACGCTGATCGCCTCTTCATGGGTCATCCCCCGTCGATACGGTTTTGGGGAACTGAGAGAATCATAGGCATCGGCCACCGCAAGAATTCTGGGGCCGAGCGGCAGTTCGTTCAGGGCCCCCGTGGAATTGATGCCGGCCCCATCGAAGTCCTGATACAGCATTGTCAGCATTGACACGACGGCTGTGTCCGTGTGAAACGCCTGCAGCAGATTGACGGCCGCATGGTGGTGCAGCAAAACGAAGTCATATTCTTCGCTGCTGAGTTTTCCTGGCTTCTTCAGAATGTGTTCGGGAACGCCCAGCTTGCCAAGGTCGTGAAGCAGCGCGGCCACTTCCAGTTGACGACGCTGAGCATCGTCCCAGCCCAGCAGCCTTGCAACGCCACTTGAGATCGCGGCAATGCGCTGAGCATGAAGCAGGCTCGCGGAGTCCTGCATTTTCATCGACCGCAGCAGCAGGCTCAGGATGCTGCGGGGAATAATCTGCCTCTCGCCCGACGCGACCTGCTGCCGACGAGCATCCTCGGACAACGCAAGCATCCGAATCAGGACACCGCTGGTGTCTGTCGGCATTGCCGGCGTCATTAGCTCCGGGGAGATCCCGGAATGTCTGCTGATTGGAGAGGCTGCTGACACTGTCTGCACGCTCGGTGCCAGTCGTTTCGTCCACGCTGGGCTGCGAAATTCAAGACGCAGCACAGCGGTTCGATGAGACCTGGTCGAAGAGAGTTGATGGTAATCCAGTAGTGCTTTGTCAGGCTTTAAAAAAGGTGTCAGGAACCAATAGTGCGGAGCACCCTTTGGGCCATTTGGCTATTGGTTCCTGAAACCCTGTTTTAAAGCACCGGGGCGAATGGCGACTGTTCCATCCAGCTTAGATCATAACTGGGCCGCGTGTCGGAAGAACAACAGAAGTTGCTAAACCTTTCACTCCTCCAAATCGGCCCAGCTCCCCGGCATTGTTTAACAGGTGCAGTTCATAAAACCGGCGCTGGGCTCAAACGCTGCACAACCGGCCTGGGACTTTCACTGCTGCCCGAGCTGACGCGATTTCAGGGTCGATGCTTCGACTGCGGACATCAGAGCGGCCCGCATTCCTCCGGATTCGAGGGCATGCAGCCCGGCAATCGTGGTGCCGCCTGGACTTGTGACCGCATCTTTCAACACTGCTGGATGCTGGCCTGTCGCCAGCTGCATTTCGGCCGCTCCCGCCACGGTTTGGGAGGCCAGGCGGGTCGCGACGGCTCGGGGAAGACCCATCTTCACGCCGCCATCACTTAATGCTTCAATCATTTGAAATACATAGGCCGGACCACTTCCCGAAAGCCCTGTGACTGCGTCGAGCAGAGGTTCAGGAACAACTTCCACTATGCCGGTTGTTTGAAGTAGTGTCGAAACCAGTTGCACGTCTTCCGGCGTTGCCAAGGCACCTGACGACAGTCCACTGGCCCCTTTTCCGATCAAAGCCGGTGTGTTGGGCATCACACGAATGATTCGCGTGCCCGCGGGCAGATCCGCGGCCAGCTTTTGAATAGTGATTCCCGCAGCCACCGACACAATCAGCGGCAACGACGTCATCGCATGCGAAATGGAGGCCAGGGCTTCCGCCATCACCTGGGGCTTCACTGCCAGAATGACAATGGTCGCGCCCTTAAGCACCGTCGGAAGATCGGCAGTCACTGTCACTCCATCGCCCGTCTTTTCCGCGAATGTTTTTCGAGCCGCTTCGCTGGGGTCGTAGCCGGCAATCTGATCGGCCTTCAGCAGACTGCGGACAAAGCCCGCCGACAATGCAGTGGCCATCTGCCCTGTTCCAATAAATGCAATTCGGTGGGATGACCAGTTCATCGTCAGAATCCTCGTGAATAAAAAAGTGCAGGCAAGGAACTCGTAGAGGCTGCCGTGTCTGTAAAAATGATTTCAAGCTCAGGGTATGGGTTTAATGTGGCTCGTCTGTCCCAGACGAGATTTCCCCTACGAATCTCGTCTCGGAGAGACGAGCGACAATGTGGCTCGTCTGTCCCAGACGAGATTTCCCTCCAACTCCTGCATCCGATGAAGTGCCTCGAGCTCACTTCATGTTAACTCACGTCATTGTCCGATCCCAGTAACGAAACTCCGCGGCGTTCAGTCTGGCACGCGGTCCATTGTCGCGAATGTATCGTCGCAGGTATTCGAATTGCTCGACGGATCGCACCAGATGATCAAACGGTTCGCTCTGCCAGAAGTATCCAGCGCGGTTGAGGTTGCGATGAATCTGCCGCGCCGAAAATCGCATCCAGCTTGTACATTGATCACGACAATTGAATGGCGGACGAAACTGAGCCAGCACATGCACATGATTGGGCATGACCACGACGCTATCCAGGTCGTAGCGAGTTCCATTGAAGTGTCTTAACGAATCCAATACGATTTTCGAGAGGTCTGGATTCTTCAGCACACATTCCCCGGAACAGGTATCAAGTTCCCAGTGCAACAGTTTGGTTCTTCGCAGACGATATTCAGCCTGTAGAACCAAAGGCAGATCTTTCCAATCCGGAAGCATTGTGTCAGAGTTTACCTGATGCCCCTTCTGCGTCAGCCAATCTCTAAGTTCGGCATCCATGCGTTTCACTGCGGAGATGGGAAGAGAATCAATCGTCCGGAACGTAATGAAGACCGCTACGTTCGGTTGAAACCAGTGAGGCAGATCGCCCAGAGTGATCTCAGTTTCCTGAGCTCGATCGAACAGGCCGAATTCTATGCTGTCCGTCATGACATGAGTACCTCATAGAAAACGACGATCTCGTCTGGGACAGACGAGGCACAATGTGGCTCGTCTGTCCCAGACGAGATTTCCTTCCAAAACCCTACGAATCTCGTCTCGGAGAGACGAGCGACATTGAACAATCGCAATCACATGGTTGCCTCGCATCTCCGAGGCGAAAATTTCCGCCGCTCCCGCTCACACCGCCGCATCCGCAACCCCGGGCAATTTGACCCGCGGCTACAGCTTGTGATAATTCGTGTACCACTCCACAAATTTTCCAACGCCCGCTTCAATCGGAGTGTTCGGCCGAAAGCCGACATCCCGCTGAAGAGCGTCGATGTTCGCATAAGTGGCCTGAACGTCCCCAGGCTGCATCGGGAGCATGTTCTTTTCTGCCTTTCGACCAAGAGCCGCTTCCAGAGTTTCAATCAGATGCATCAGTTCTACCGGCTGATTGTTACCGATATTGTAGACTCGATAAGGAGCTGCCGTGGTGGCATCATCCGCATCATGAGCAACCGCCTGAGGCTTCGGAACGGTGTCGTTCGTGCGGATCACACCTTCGACAATGTCGTCGACAAATGTAAAATCGCGTTTCATCCGGCCGTGATTGAAAACGTCAATCGGCTTGCCGGCCAGGATCGCCTTCGTAAACATCCACATGGCCATGTCCGGTCGACCCCACGGCCCATACACGGTGAAAAATCTCAGCCCTGTCGTGGGAAGACCAAACAGATGGCTGTACGTGTGCGCCATCAGTTCGTTGGCCTTCTTTGTGGCTGCATACAGACTGACCGGATGGTCGACGCGATCGTCCACCGAAAACGGAATCTTCCGATTGGCTCCATAGACGGAGCTGGAAGACGCGTAGGTCAGGTGGCCAATCTTCTGGTGTCGGCACGCTTCCAGGACATTCACAAAACCGACGAGATTGGCATCCACATAGGCCTGCGGATTGGTCAGCGAATATCGCACGCCTGCCTGGGCCGCCAGATGAATGACGCTGTCAAACGGAGTCTCCGCAAACAGCTTTGTGATCCCGTCCCGATCTTCCAGAGCCAGTTTTTTAAAACGGAAGCCTGAGCGACCGGTCAGCTGAGCCAGTCGATCATGCTTGAGCTGCGGAAGGTAGTAGTCGTTCAGGTTGTCAATTCCCACAACCGTGTCGCCGCGATCCAGCAGACGTCCGGCAGTGTGCATGCCAATGAAGCCCGCGGCTCCAGTGACGAGAATGTTGGCCATGTTCAGTTATTCCGCAAGACGAGGCCATCGGGATCTTACTGTTTGATTCTGAATGCCCGAAGGATGTCAGGAATCCGGCGGTATAGTAGTACACCTCCGCATTTCCCAAAAGTGGACCCGCCGCAGAAGAATTTCCGCCCGGCGGGATCGGGGGCATTTGAGGCTGCGCAAAAGTCCCTTCTCCCCCGCGGGGGAGAAGGTGGCCGACAGGCCGGATGAGGGGGGCTTGGCTTCAACCTGATACAACAGAACAAAAAGCAAAAGCAGTCGCAACCCCCTCACCCTGGCCCTCTCCCCCGCAGGGGAGAGGGGACAATTAAAACCGTCCCTTCTCCCCCGTGGTACCAAAAAAACAAAGCCGGGAAATTATTCCCGGCTTTGTTCATAAAAACACTACGGCAAATCCCTGCCGTTCAATTCAAAATCAGCGTCTCCAGACGCGAACGGACTTTCCCTGATAATGCGCCTCACCCACAAGAGTGCCTGAACCCATGCAGGTCATTCCGCATCCAACCCCGACGAAACATCCGGGAGGAGCCGAACGAATATGCCCACATGTGCCACGAGCCGCCATCATTCGGGCTTCCTCCTCAGCCCAGGCCTGCATTGAACCGCCGCCAGTTGAACTGGAGGCGTTGCTTTGGTAGCTCACCTGTTGAATGACACCAGAACCACTTGGCTGGCTCTGTGAGCCGGCGACCTGAACTGTTCCCGTGCTGTAACGCACAGGAGAATGGGGCTGAAAGGAGTTGCTTTGATAGCGCATCACGCGACCGCGTCCACGAGCTTCACAAACACCACTGACGACACCCAACAGCAGAATCGCCAACATCCAGGAACGAATCATTCTCAAACCTCCATGGAACACAAAAATGCCGCAGAACACTCCACGGCTCATGAGCGTGATTTTACCGCTCTGGCTCTCGAGTCAAAGTGCTGCCGGAATAACCTTCCCAGATTACCCAAAGAATCGTTTTTTATGCCATTTTGGAGGGATTTAGCTTGAAAAGTTGCGAAAAGCCTCGGACGGCGATCAGAAAGCGGGTTGTCGATTGAATCGGTTTCACAACCCGACGCGTCAGCGAGGGATTGAGTTTTGGTTGTTCGGCTGCGTGCCCGAAAATCCCTCGCTGACGCGTCGGGTTGCGATAATCGCCTTTCACACCGCCCGAAACATCACGCAGAAGTGCGGAGGCAGTGGTAGCAGGGAGTCCGGCAGTTAGAATGAACAGGCATTAAGCACGGAGTTTGGGTTTAGCAACTGGCCGTACCATTCGGCAAAACCTGCACGTTTTCCATTAGTCTCCAGAGAAGTTGTCTGAGCTTCCGAACAGTACTTCAATGGTTTTCGTAAAGGCGTTAAGGTGACAAAATTTATCCCTTGTTTGTGTTCTGGGTAGAATTTTCGGAATTTTACTGGACGCAGGGGGTGTTTGTTCATGAGAAAGTGTTCGTCTTAAGGATTATACTGCATTCTTCTCCGCACGGCTGTCGCATCACGTCATGGTGTGCGGGTGATCGCGATCGCGAAGAGGCGGCTTCAAAAGAGTTTAGGCAGGCACGTTCTCGGGGCTTTTGCTGAGCATTTTTCAGCTTTGTGCGGAAGCCGGACCCGGTGTTTGTCATGCGTATGAAGTTTGTTTCGTATTTTGAATTCATTCCGTGTTCTAATCGGGGTTGACGCTATGCTGATTTCCACCTGGCTGACTGCTGTTCGCGACCGTTTGCAAACTTCTCGTGTGGTCAAACGTCGGCCGAATCAGAGAGCAGCGGCGCAGGCAGCGGAAAATCTGGAGATTCGAGCACTCTTAACGACAACGCTGAATGCCGTGCGGCCAAACGTCGGGGAGTTCCTGACTCCCGGCGAAATTCGCCATGTTGCCCCTCAGGAACTGACCCTTCAGTTCAGTCTTGGGTCAACAATCACAGCGGCCAGCATTACGAACCAATCCATCCGTTGCTTTACGCCTGGGTCGGATGGTGTCTTTGGAAATGCGAATGATATTCCGGTCTCCATCGGCTACGTGGGAGCGGGAAGCGTTCCCAACGAAGTTGTGCTTCGATTCGGTGAAAACCTGATTGACGAAAAATATCGAATTGTCGTGAACGGCACTGGCAGCAATGCCCTTGCAGCAACAGTCGTAACGACTACCGGAGTGGTCGTTGATCCGGTGGCGAATGCAACGTTCGACTTCGAACTGGATCTCGGCGCACGGATCATCGCCGTTGATCCACAACCGGTGACGCGCGCTGCAGATGGTACTTTGTCGCAGGCCAGAAATCGGATCGTGCTTTACTTCAGTGACGACACATTGAACGAGGCATCAGCGGAGAATCCGAATTTCTATCAGCTGATCAAGACGAACGAGACAGTCAGCAGTCTCGACGACGGTCCCGAAAACCCAACGTCGGTGGTGTACAACGCAACCCAAAACACGGCAACTCTGACGTTTG
>JBDNHX010000464.1:0-29109 GCA_041688565.1 Planctomycetaceae bacterium | reverse complement strand
CTTTGCGGCAGAAACACTGATCGCGGTCCCCAGCTTTTGAGCAAACAGCTGAATCCGAAATTCTTCCAGCATCCAGCGGAAGTGAGTCAGCATGGGATCAATTTTGTGCTGTCGCTGATGATCCTTCAGCTTTTGCTCATAACTTGCCAGCCATGGCGACAGTTCATTTTCCAGAGACTGCTCAGTCTTCAGGCCGCCCGAGGAAAGTCGCTGCAGTCGCAGACGGATGCCCATAAAATAACGAGGAAACTGGATCAGCCATGGCCATGGTGTTTCCAGCAGGAACGTCGGATGAATCAGCAAAGCCAGCTGCGACTTCATCCCATTCAGCAGATGATCCCAGCCTGGCCCGCGAGTCTGCTCGAGGGTTCGACGAGTCTCATGATACTGCTGAAACAGATGCGGAAGGAACTGCACGAATTCCTGCGCAATCACACCCAGGCGTTCACGACCTCGCTGCAAAGTTTTATCAAAGCCGACCTTCGTGCGTGCCAGGGGCTGATCGGCCAGATAAGCGCGGTCCACCATCAGCAGCGAAAGATGATTCATCAGCTCCAGACCTTTGATGGACGACGAGAGCAGTTTGACCTGGCCAATCTGCGGCATATTGCCAATCTGGATCAGAATTCGTTTTCGTTCGGAAAGCAGAATCAGCTTCTGCAGGCCCTTGCGAAGAATGCGGCTGGAATCTTCTGGAGTCTGACACAGCATCAGCGAAACTGTATCGCCATCATCCTTGAGCGACGGGAACGATCGCAGCAGCATGCCGGCCCGTTTGATTTCAATGTGCTCCGGGATATCAAAGAAGTCCCATGCCTTGAAACCGGTCCGCGTCCACAAGGCTTCTTCCGGCGATGGCCCGGCGGCGGCCGCTTTCTTTTCTGCGGACGCCTGAACCGAATTTGCTCGCTGAATTAAAGTGGCCCGCAGATCCTTTAGATCGCGGCCTTCGATAATTTTTTTCCGCTGGTCATCGACCACCAGAATATTGAACTTCAGATGATCGGCGAGGGTGCTCAAATCAAACTCACGCGAATCGAAGCGTTCGCCGCCAAGCTGCGATAATCGAGTGGCCACGCCGGTCAGCAAGTCGCCTCGCCCAAATTCCAGATCGCTGGCGACGAGTTTTGCCGTATCCGGCGCCGGGATAAAATGACGTCGCAGGTGCTTGGGCAGCGAGCGAAGCAGAGCCAGCACTTTTTGTTCAAGCAGCCCCGGAACGAGCCACTCAAGACGCGTTTCGTTGAGTTGCCCGAGCCCCTCGACAGGCACGGTCACCGTCACGCCGTCGGCATCACGACCGGGATCCAGCTGATAGGTCAGCGGCAGATGCATGGCTCCGAATTGAGCCGATTCAGGAAACATGGCCGCCTGCTCAAGACGATGCGACTCTTCGGAAAACTGATTGATATCAAACTGCAGCAGCCGCGCATTGCGAGTCACCGTGCGTTGAAACCAGCGGCGAAGACGATCTCGATCGGCGCACTCTTCCGGAATCTGTGAGCCGTAAAATTCAAACAGCGTTTCATCACCCGGCATCAGATGATGCGAACGTGTTTTTGCCTGCAGCTCCTTCAGCTGTTCCAGGACATCATGATTGTGCTTCAGAAAAGGGAACTCGTGGACCCAGCCTTTTCTTCTGGACGATGGATTGGAAGCGGAGCTGCGGCCCGGTCGAACTTTTGAGGCACCGCGCGACAACATTTCTTCTTCGTCGTCATAATCCTCGCCCGGATCTCCATCGGTGTCGGAATCACCAAACAACAATCCGAACTCCACAAGCCCATGTTGAATCAGCATGTCACGCGCTTTGATCGGATCGACGTTGGCATACGTCACCTTGCGACGCGGTACGATCGGCAGTCCCCAGAGACTGACTTTTTCAAAGACCATGATATTACCGGCCACCGGGTCCCAATGCGGCTCGAAGTATTCGCGGGATACCAGATGCCCGGCCAGCGGCTCAATCCATTCGGGCTGAATCCGAGCGATCGTGCGGGCAAATCGTCGACTGGTTTCCACAAGCTCGCCAGCCACGAACCATTTCGCACCTTTGGGTGCCAGTGCGGACCCCGGCCAGATGGAAAGGTGGTTGCCGCCGGCGCCGAGAAAATCGCCGTTCGGAGCCTGGAATCCGATATTCGCCAGCAGCCCGGTCATCAGCGCTCTGTGAATCGCCGCGAAGTCATTGTGGCGAGTGCCTTCTGCGGGCGGGCCTGTCTCAGGTCGAGACTTGACACTCGGCTTAACGCTGGTGCCTCGATCTGCGACCGGTGGAGCGACCGCTGGCCGTTCGCTTTGTCGTTCGTTCAGATGACGTGCTGCCTTTGCAATGGCAGGGTCATCACTGTCTGCCAGCAGATCCTTCAGCTGCGAATGGACGTCGACCCATTCGCGCAATCGCATGTAGGACAGAAAATTCCGTTGGCACCATTTGCGAATCTGGCCCTGCGATTGTGATCTCTGCTGATCGTGCCACGCATCCCACAAATTGAGGATGGTCAAAAAATCGGAATCGCGGTTGTAGAACTTGCGATGGGCCTCATCAGCCGCCTGCTGTTTTTCTACCGGTCGTTCGCGAGGATCCTGACTTTCCAGCATTGCTGCAATCGCGAGAACCTCGGGCAGAGCGTGCTCATCCACGGCGGCAAGAATCATGCGGCTGATGCGAGGATCCACAGGCAGGCGAGCCATGCGGCGACCGACCTCGGTAAGTTCGCCCTCGGGTGTGATCGCGCCGAGTTCTTCGAGTGTCTTGTAACCTTCGCGGACGGTGGTGGACCGAGGCGGATCAAGAAACGGAAATTCTTCAATATTGCCAAGCTGCAGATTGATTGTCCGCAGAATCACGGCCGCCAGATTGGTCCGCTGGATTTCCGGAGCTGTGAAAGCCTCGCGAGCATCGAAGTCTTCTTTGCTGTAAAGCCGGATGCAGATCCCCGGCCCGATTCGACCGCAACGCCCGGCTCGCTGATTGGCCGACGCCTGCGACACGGGCTCGATTGGCAGACGCTGCATTCGTGAGCGGGCTGAATAGCGGCTGATACGTGCCGTTCCCGTGTCGATCACGTAGCGGATTCCGGGCACGGTCAGAGACGATTCGGCCACGTTCGTCGCCAGGACAATGCGGCGGTGCGAGCACGGCGAAAAGACTTTGGTCTGGTCGCCCATGGACAGTCGACCAAACAGCGGTACGATTTCGGTGGCAAACTGCGGCGTGTCACGCGCGAAGCGCTGGCCGCTCAGCTTTTTCGTTGCTTCACGAATGTCGCGTTCTGTCGGAAGAAAAACGAGGATATGCCCATCGTCGTTCCGCGAGACTTCCTGAATGGCATCGCTCACGCCGTCCAGCCAGTCGCGCGGTTCCCGGTTATCGTCTTCGCCCATCGGTCCATCCGGATCGTCCAATGGCCGATAGCGAATTTCTACCGGGTACATACGTCCGGAAATCTGCAGCACCGGAGCCGACTTTCCATCGACGGCAAAGTGCTCGGCAAATCTCGCGGCATCGATCGTGGCGGAAGTGATGATGACCTTCAGATCGCGTCGCTTGTGTAACAGACGTTTCAGATAGCCCAGCAGAAAATCGATGTTCAGAGATCGCTCGTGCGCTTCATCGACGATGATGGTGTCATACTGATCCAGAAAACGGTCCGTCTGCGTTTCGGCGAGCAGGATGCCGTCGGTCATCAGGCGAACGCGTGTGTTCGGAGTGCTGCTGTCGGTGAATCGTATTCGAAACCCGACCTCATGCCCGAGACGGCAGTTCATTTCTTCGGCAAGGCGAGCCGCAACGGATCTGGCGGCAATTCGTCTGGGCTGCGTATGCCCGATGACGCCGCCAAGTCCGCGGCCCATTTCGATGAGAATCTTCGGCAGCTGGGTCGACTTGCCGGATCCTGTTTCGCCACAGAGGACGACCACCTGATTGTCGCGAATGGTTTCGATAACTTCCTGCTTGCGGGCGACGACCGGCAATTCTTCGTCCCATTGCAATCGTGGCTGCCAGGCCGCTCGTTCTTCACGACGGCGTCTGGATTTTTCCAGTTGCACGGTCAATTTTTCCAGCAGCCGATCAAACGGTTTGCCCGCTTTTTCTGCTTCGCGAACTGTTCGCATCAGTTTGCGCAGTGAAAACTGGTCCGCCTGCATAGCAAGCGAAATGGAATGCTCAATTTCTCGTGGGGAAGACATTTTTGGAGTAGGCAGTCGTCAGTAAGCAGTCGTCAGTAAGCAGTCGTCAGTAAGCAGCAGACACTCGTCAGGCGAGATTGGTCATTGGTCATTGGTCATTGGGCCTCGTCTTTCACGGTAATCCAGTTGGCCCTGCCAGCCAAGCTTTCGGTGGAGCGTCCGGTAGTAGCTGTGACCGGTCAGACGGATGAGCTTAAATGTGGGTTCCGCACGTGAGATTTCTATGCAGTCGTTCGCTCCCAGCGGACGGCGAATCTGACCATCAATGACGATCATCACTCCCGGCGGCGCGTCCTTGACGGACAAGCGAAACGTACGATCGGCCGAATCGACAATCGGGCGCACGGTCAGCGTGTGCGGGCAGATCGGAGTGATCACGAAGACCTTCAATTCCTGTCTCAAAATCGGACCGCCAGCGGAAAGATTGTGAGCCGTCGAACCAACAGGCGTGCTGATGATCAAACCGTCGCAGCTGAACGTCGTCACGTCTTCATCATCGATTCGCAGGCTGATGTCCAGCATCTTCAAAGCCCCCGCGGATGTCACCGTGACTTCGTTCAGGCCGAGATCTGTGACCACCGAGCCATCGGCCTGATGATGAGTGCATCGATACATCAGATGCTCGACGGTAGTGTACTGACCACGCTTCAATGCGGGCAGACCTTTTCGAAATTCTGCCGGACTGAGATCTGTCAGAAATCCAAGGCGGCCAAGATTCACACCGATGATCGGAAGCTGTCGTTGCCCAAGCTGACGGCACCCGCGCAGGATGCTTCCGTCACCGCCAAGGACGACGACCATGTCAGCGTCGAGATCTTCCGGGATCGGTTGATCGCTGGAGAACACTCCCACGACAACAACATCGCGAACACCGTCGAGATACGCCCGGAGGTCCGTCCACGCAGACAAAATGTCAGATCGATCACTGCCGGTGAGAACGATGATCCGCAGGACGTGATCCTTCATGCCAGGCTTTCCTGAAGATACTGCCTGATTTTCGATCTGGAAAGGGCGAATGTCTCAGGCAGAGAACTGGGGAATTAAAAACGACAATTTACTGCCCGCACAAAGGAATCGTCAGCGTTACCGACGCCCAAGTTGATTTTTATGGCTGAATTACGGCAGATTGAATCTGTTGTGTGGCACAGACCCGGGCGGTCCGATTCCAGCTGCCAGGATTTCCGTGGTGAAACGGCGACGAATTGCGCCTTTGACTACCGTCCGTGGACTATATTTGGAAAATGCCACTCGCTGCCGTTAGTGGTCAGTTGCTTTCACCGTAACGCGATGCGTCAGCGAGGGATTTGTTTGATTTCATCGTAACCCGACGCGTCAGCGAGGGATTTGTTAGAACGGGGCCGAAACGCCAAAACTCGATCCCTCACTGACGTTTCGAGTTGTGAAAGCCCATTCAATCAACAGACCGTCATTGGCTGTGGTCGGTTCGCACGGCCGATTTGAAAACAGCCAGCTCCCCAACCAATACCAGCGACTATTTGCTCATGTATGACATCATCGGAGACATTCACGGCCATGCGGACGAGCTGGTGGAGCTGCTGCACAAATTGGGGTATGACGAAAAATCCGGGGTATTTCAGCACTCCAGTCGGCAGGTGATTTTCTGTGGCGACTTTGTCGACCGCGGGCCACAAATTCGAGACACGATCCGAATTGCGCGCAGCATGTGCGAAGCCGGAAGTGCTCGCGCTGTGATGGGCAATCACGAACTGAATGCGCTCGCACTGCATACCCCGCATCCTACAAAGCCGGACGTTTTTCTGCGCCCGCGAACAGAAAAGAATCTGCACCAGCACCGCGCAACAATGACGCAACTGGATCCGCAGGAAATGGCCAACTCCCTGGAATGGTTTCGCCAACTTCCGGTCAGCCTTGATCTGGGCGACCTGAGAGTCGTACATGCCTGCTGGGACCCGGCTGATCTGAAAGTCGTGGACGAAGGATTGCGCGTACATGGCCCGATGACGGCCGAATTTTTGTACCACGCGACGCAAGTGGGCAGTCCCCTGTTCGATTCGATTGAGCGTGTGATGAAAGGTCCGGAAATGCGGCTGCCGAATGGCTGCTTCATGATCGACAAGGAAGGCAACAAGCGACCGGCGACTCGAATTCGCTGGTTTGAACATCCGGGCGATCACACCTTCGCCTCGTATTCGATTCCGGAGCTACAGAATGCGGAGCTCGCCGGCGTCGGAGTTCCTGCCACGGTCAGATCGGCTCCGTACGCAGCAACGAATCCTCCGGTGTTTGTCGGTCACTATTGGCTCCACGGTCGCAATCCCGCGCCGCTGTCATCGAATATTGCGTGCGTTGATTACAGCGTTGCAAAGAACGGGCTGCTAACCGCCTATCGGCACCAAGGTGAATCCGTTCTGCGAGCTGAACATTTCGTGGCTGTGCCATCGCGGTCGTAACATCATACCTCACCGAGACAACAGGCCTGAGGTGAAGAAAAGCCGTGTGTCAAACACAAGCAACGGCAGCTCATCGCGGGCGTGATTTTCCCTGCGACAGAAAGCAGTGTCCTGAGATCGAATGAATCCACGGTGCGACAATGAGGGTATACCCTACGCGGGGATTCCCTATCTCGAAAACATTCGGCGTTGGATTAGAAGCCCTTCCGTCAACTGCTGTCCCGCATGGATGCGGGAGCGAAGACAGTGAGGGACGCCTCACTGATGAGAGCGAATCCTCCGATGGAGAGCGCTTTCACCTGGTTCTCGCGAAGCAGACAAGAGTTCGGTGGCCTCCGTCACCGTGACAAGGAAGTCAGTGAGGAATTCCATGCACGCTCAGCCTGATCGTAACGTTGCTTCGATGGACCTTTCCTCCTTACAGCCCGGCGATGCTGTGATCGCGGACGCCAATCGCGTCAACGCTGAGTCCATCGCATGGTGCCTTAAGGCTTACGGCGGTTTTCGAAACGTGACGGCCGTCTCCACGGCTGCGGAGTTGATTCAAACCATTCGCAGTCAGCGTCCGCAGACGGTGCTTGTTTGCGAAAAGCTGATCGTGAAAGCTCTGCGGGACGTGTTTTCAGAACTGGCCGTCCGCCTCGGAGAAACTCGAGTCGCTGTTTTTGCTGACGGACTGACAGATCGTCAACTGGATCTAGTCGTCAATAACCGTGTCACTGGTATCCTCTCCCGGGAAGATGCCATGAAAAAGATCAGCGAACAGTTGTCTCAGATTGCCGGAGGTCAGACGGTGTTGTCCGAACAACTGGCTTCCCGAGTGCAGGTGACGCGAGATGGTCATTTCCTTTGTTCGGCCAGCAGTCAGATGCAGAAGCTGACAGATCGACAGTGGGACGTGCTGCTGAAAATTGCAGAAGGGCGACGCGTGTCTGAGGTTGCGACGGCTCTGGCGATTTCCGAAAAAGCTGTCGAGAGCCACAAGTATCGCATCATGCGAGCGGTCGGCGCCACGGATCGAGTCGACCTCTGCCGCTGGGCGATTCGTGAAGGTCTGATCGAGGCTTGAATCACCGAGTTCGACGAACGTTCGTCCGTTTCTATTACAAGCTCGAAGCGCCAGCGAGTCGGTTGTGTTCCCGCCAGTACACTCGCTGGCGCTTCGAGCTTGTATAAAAAAGAGGCGTTTCGTAGCCGAAGTCGTGAGACTTCGGAACCTTTTCATGGCGAATCCCCGAATTCTCACGAATCCGGCCACGAAAATCCTTAACGACGTCCGCCTCACGGGATTCGACCGGTAACGCATAGGATATGTGCCAACGTTCTTTCGCAGGAATGTGCAATGAAATCGATATTGTGGCTTTCCGCAGCACTAATTTTCCTCAGTCCCCAGCTCGCATTTGCTCAGGATGGAAATCTGACCCTACCCACTATGACTAAACGCCCGTTCTCAGTCGAAGATTTGTTCGCATTTCAACGAGTGACTGCGCCGAGCGTCAGCCCTGACGGAGCGTGGGCGGTCTTTGCCTCCACAGAAATTACCGATTCGCACACCAATAAATCTGTGTCGCGACTCTGGCTTGTCCCCACGGACGGATCCGCACCCGCGCGCCAGCTGACCAATTCCACTGCGAAAGATAACAATCCAAAATGGTCACCGGATGGACGCTGGATTGTGTTCGAGTCGACTCGTTCGGGAGCCAGTCAGTTGTGGGTGATCAATCCCTACGGCGGCGAGGCAAAGCAGCTGACAAAAATCAGCACCGACGCTTCAAATGCCACATGGTCGCCTGATGGGCGGCACATTGCTTTTGTTTCGGCTGTCTATCCAGAGTTCTCCGAAAAACCGTTTGCGGAAAGCGATAAGGCGAACAAGGAAAAAATGGAAGCTATCGCGGCGTCGCCCGTGAAGGCTCGCGTGTTCAAACGATTGTTTTATCGTCACTGGGACAGCTACGTCGAAGACAAACGTCAGCATTTGTTTGTGATCGATCTGACGGAGGACGTTCCTGGCGTGATCGTGGCCGGTGATCCTCGGGATGTGACTCCTGGGGACCGCGATGGGTATCCAACATCATCGACATTCTCCTCAACGCAGGATTTTTGTTTTTCACCCGACAGCACGCATCTGGTCTTCACCGCAGTTCCGGCGACCGACGAATCGTGGAGCACGAATCACGATCTTTGCCGAGTCTCCATCGGCGGGGGATCAGTGCAGTGGGAAACTCTGACGGCTTCCAATCCTGCTGCGGATGGACATCCGATGTTTTCGCCCGACGGAACAAAGCTCGCCTTTCGGGCTCAGCGAAAGCCGGGTTATGAAGCCGACAAATGGGAAATCAATATTGTCGACTGCAACCTCGACGGATCGTTTGCCAGTGAACCACGCTCGCTGACACCGGATATTGATCTGTCGTTCGACGAAATCGTCTGGCGCAACAACGATCAGATTATTACCGTGGCAGAATCGAATGGCTCAAAGCCGATCTACGCGATCTCTGTCAGCAAGCCGAACGTGGCCGAACGGGCTCAGTCTGTTGGGACGTCCATGAACCTCAGCATCTCGCCCGATGGCCGTGTGTTGGTTTGCAACAACAGCCGTTTGACTCATCCGGCTGAGGTCTTTGCGGTGCAGCTAAATGAGCAGTTTCTGAGAACCAAAGCGCCGGGCCTGAATCTGTCGCACATGAATGATCGTCTGCTGGCGGAAATTGAATTCGCAGAACCATCTTCCGTGACGGTTCCCGGGGCTGACAATGATCCGATGCAGATGTGGATTTTGACGCCGCCTGACTTTGATAAGTCGCAAAAATGGCCGCTCGCATTTCTTGTCCACGGAGGTCCGCAGGGTGCCTGGGCGGACAGCTGGAGTTTCCGCTGGAATCCGCAAATCTGGGCCGCTCAGGGCTATGTGGTGGCCGCGCCGAATCCGCGCGGCAGCACAGGCTTTGGACAAAAATATACCGACCAAATCAGTGGTGACTGGGGTGGTCGCTGTTACGTCGATCTGATGGCCGGTCTGGCTCATATGGAGCAACAGACTTTCATTGACACCGATCGCATGTTTGCCGCGGGAGCTTCCTTTGGCGGTTACATGATGAACTGGTTTGAGGGCAAGACGGACAAATTCACGACGCTGGTCAATCACTGCGGCGTGTACAACTTTGACAGCATGTACACGACGACCGAGGAACTGTGGTTCGACGAATATGAACATGGCGGCCCACCGTGGGGACCGAATCGGGACTCATACGAGAAACATTCACCGCATCGACTGGCGGCGAATTTCAAAACGCCCATGCTGATCATTCACAACGATCTGGATTTTCGAGTCCCCATCAGTGAGGGCCAGCAGGTCTTCACGGCCTTGCAGCGTCAGGGAATCCCCAGCAAGTTCATCAACTTTCCGGATGAAGGTCACTGGGTAACAAAACCGGCCAACAGTCGGTTTTGGCATAATGAGATTTTCGCGTGGGTGAAGGAATACTGTCCGCCCGGGCCGAACCATTGAAATTGGTGCGGCGACCTGTCACAACTCCGCGAAATTCCGTAGTTTTCTGTCTGCTCGACTTGTCTGAAAAATTGGGTGCCCAGGTTCATGGTTCACATTAATGATAACTATCTCAAACTGAAGGCCGGTTACCTTTTTCCAGAAATTGGTCGCCGCGTCACAGCGTTCTCGCAGGCCAATCCCGATGCAAAGATCATTCGTCTGGGCATCGGCGACGTAACCGAGCCACTGCCTTCTGCTATCACCAAGGCGATGCATGAGGCCGTTGACGATATGGCGCGCCGCGAGTCGTTCAAAGGTTACGGGCCGGAACAGGGTTATGCGTTTTTGCGTGAGCCGATTGCTCAGCATGATTTCCAGTCGCGCGGCGTCGATATTTCCGCGGATGAAATTTTCATCTCCGACGGATCCAAGTGCGACTCTGGGAATATTCTGGACATCCTCGGCGATGGAAACAGGATTGCAATTTCAGATCCCGTCTATCCGGTTTACGTCGACACGAATGTCATGGCGGGCCACACAGGGCCGGCGGATGAAAGTGGTCGCTACGGTGGGCTTGTGTATCTGCCGGGCAATGAAGCGAACAACTTTGTCCCCGAACTGCCATCAGTTCCTGTCGACATCATTTACTTGTGCTACCCAAATAATCCGACCGGCACTGTGGCGACTCGCGAAACGTTGAAGAAGTGGGTCGACTATGCAAAGGCGAATAACTCACTGATTTTGTTTGATGCGGCCTACGAAGCGTTCATTTCGGACCCTTCGATTCCTCACAGCATTTTTGAAATCGAAGGTGCCAAGGACGTCGCGATTGAGTTCCGCAGCTTCAGCAAGAGCATCGGCTTCACCGGCGTCCGGTGTGCTCTGACGGTTGTGCCAAAGCAGCTGATGGGAACGACACCCACCGGCGAAAAGGTTTCGATCCATCAGTTATGGAATCGCCGCCAGTCGACCAAGTTCAACGGGGCATCCTACATCGTTCAAAAAGGGGCGGCTGCTGCTTATACGGACGAAGGCAAAGCCGAAATGCGAGGCCTGATTGAGTTCTACATGACCAATGCAAAGCTGCTGCGTGAAGGTCTTGAGAAAGTCGGCATACGAGTCTTCGGTGGCGTGAACGCCCCGTACGTCTGGATCAAGACGCCGAACAATCTTGGCAGCTGGGAATTCTTCGACCTGCTGCTGAGCAAGGCGCATGTTGTCGGAACACCGGGCAGTGGTTTCGGCGCTGCTGGCGAAGGCTACTTCCGTCTGAGTGCGTTCAACAGCCGCCAGAATGTGGAAGAAGCCCTGGACCGAATTCACAAAGTCATCGGTTAGTGCGGTGGTGAAATAAGGTCCGTTTATCCCAACCCGAAGCGTCAGCGAGGGATCGAAGTCCTTGTGCAAAATCCCTCACTGACGTTTCGGGTTGGGATTTCAAGTCACGGTAAATCGGGATGTTAATTCGGTACTGTTCCTAATCGCGGTGGTGTGCACATTTGAAATTTACAATCTCAACTTTTCCATAGCCCCCAACAACGGCCGACGTTTGACCTTTGCAATCAAGGGTAACGACGATTTTCAGTG
This sequence comes from Planctomycetaceae bacterium, assembly GCA_041688565.1. GTDB lineage: Bacteria > Planctomycetota > Planctomycetia > Planctomycetales > Planctomycetaceae > SXXK01. The sequence continues at coordinate 17,403 of JBDNHX010000464.1, read as the reverse complement.
CTCGTTCCTGGCGGCATCACCGTCGGGGACTGCAGATCGCAGGAACTCGGAAATGGTTGTGACCTTTACCGCCGCAGCCCGCAGTTGAGAGTCCACGGGATCCAGCAACAAGAAGTACATCACAAGATTTGGAGATCCCGTACCAGCCACAGATGCTCATGCCCGAACGGGACCATCGCCAGAAATTTTCCCGGCATCTGCAGCGGCGCCGCCGTGGTTGATGGCATGCTGACAATCACCTCGGTGACGGAGTTCTTCAGATCTTCCAGGCGTTCATGAGCCACCACTTTGCCATTTATGAGCACGATCACATCATCGGCCACGCGTTCGACTTCACCGATCTGATGGCTGGACAACAGAACTGAACGACCCTGGGCCGCCACGTCAATCATGCTTTCCAGAAACTCACGCCGCACCAGCGGATCCAGGCCGGAAGTTGGTTCGTCCATGATCAGCAACTGAGGTTGATGGGCTCGTACTCGGCCTGATACCCGGTTGGATAAAACCCCGCGGCGAACCAGCCGATTTCCTCAACCGTCATCCATTCATAAAGCGGCGGTGCGTCGGATACGTAGCCGCATCGCGTACGAATTTCCATCGCGTGAGTTCGAGGATTCATCCCCAGCACTTCGATCTTACCACTGTTCGGTGAATCGAAACCCAGCAGCAATCGAATAGCGGTACTCTTACCCGCCCCGTTGGCACCAAGCACGGCACACACCGTACCCGGCTGAATATCCAGGGATACATTATCGAGTGCCTGAACAGCACCGAACCTTTTTGAGACACCGGAAAGGCGAATGACAGGATGCATGGAACTGCCTTATTGAAGATGGAGGAAGGAGACTCATCCGAGAATCGAAGCTCTGCTGGGTCAGGAGTCGACGCTGCGTAAAGTGGAATTACGGAGGCGGCTCCTGCTGAAGCAGGCTCCATTCGCTGTTCACCAGGTTCTGCACCTCATCCAGCGAGACGCCATTGTGAATCGCTTCCTTCAGGATGTACCGGAGCCTTTCCCCGATCATTTCAAGGCGACCCGGTCGACATTTTTCAGGAGCATCCGGAGCCACGGCCAAACCGGTTCCGCGAATCGAAACCAAGACACCGTCGGACTGGAGCTCGCGACAAGCCCGAGCCACGGTGTTAACATTCACCGCGGCCTGAGTCGCCATTTCGCGAACAGACGGCACGTGCTCACCGACCACCAGTGAACCATTTGCGATCGCAAATTTCACTTGGCGACTGATCTGTTCGTAAATTGGGATGCCGTTGTTGGTATCAATCTGGCAAATCATCGACGCGACTCCTGTACTAGTTACCTATTACAGAAGTAATAAGGTCTCGCTGCGTCAACGGAGAACGGCATTTTTTTGCGATGTCCGAACACTTACGGAGCGTCGATCAAACGTTTAACCCGACTCGAAGAGGAGGCGGTACTTCAAGGCGCCTCCTCTTCGAATCGGGTTAAACGTGAGCGGTGTCGCGCAGGCTGGCACGGGGCGGGCGCGTGGGCGATCTCAAAACCCTGATCCATCAACGAAAAAAGCCCCCGAGACGCAGAACACGTGTCGGAGGCTTTTCGGCGGGCAGACTTGCGGAAGTTTACGGATCGCGGTGAGCTGATCCGCTGGTTTCGGATTTACACATGCTTGTAGACCGATTCAAAATCGATCTCATAGCGTTTCATTTTCTTGTACAACGTCGTGCGATTAATGCCCAGAACCTTGGCCGTCTTCTGACGGTTCCAGCCGCTGGTTTCCAGAGCCTGAATAATCAGATGGCGTTCTGGTTCTGTCAGAGCGGCCTTCAATGAGGCTCCGCCCAGATGCGCTTCGATGTTGGCGCGGTGTTCGTGATTCGCGAACAGCTTCTCCGGCAAATCGGCTGGAGTAATCTTTGTGTCGCGAGACAACACAACGGCTCGTTCAATTACATTCACCAGCTCACGAACGTTGCCCGGCCAGTGATAATGCTGCATGGCCTGCATGGCCATTTCATCAATGCCCGTCAGCTTGCGCCCGGTCTGCTCATTGAACATCTGCAGATAGTGATCGGACAGCAAAGGGATATCGCCGATTCGATCCCGCAGCGGCGGCTGAGTCATCGTGATCACATTAATGCGGTAATAAAGGTCTTCACGGAAGGTGCCCTTCTTCACGCACTCTTCCAGATTTTCATTGGTCGCCAGAACCAGTCGCACGTCCACTTTATGAGTGACGTTGCCGCCGACCGGTTCGAATTCACGATCCTGGAGAACCCGCAGCAGTTTCACCTGAAGTGCTGGCGAGGCCGTGGCAACTTCGTCCAGAAACAGCGTGCCACCGTCGGCCTGCAGGAACTTGCCGATCTTGTCGTGCGATGCGCCCGTGAACGCACCGGAGACGTGACCGAACAGTTCGCTTTCCAGCAGAGTTTCCGGAAGAGCTCCGCAGGCCACTTCCACAAACGGCTTGTCTCTTCGATTGCTCAACTGATGAATCGAGCGAGCGGTCATCGTCTTGCCGGTACCGCTCTCACCGAGAATCAGAACCGTCGTGCGAGTGTCCGCGACGCTTTCGATCAGCTCGAACATCCGCAGCATCTTGTAGTCTTTGCCGACGATGCTGGAGAGACCGTAACGCTGAGTCAGCTGAGCTTTCAGCTTCTTATTTTCGTCGATGATGGATCGCTGACCGATGGCTCGTTCGATGGAGAACCGCAGTTCTTCATCAATGACAGGCTTAGTCAGATAGTCGAAGGCGCCCATGCGAATGGCTTCGACAGCGCTTTCGATGGTGCCGAATCCGGTGAGCAGAATGATGGAGGTTTCCGGGGAGTTTTCCCGAGCCCACTGCAACAGAGAGAATCCGTCCTTGTCGGGCAGATTAACGTCGCAGACAACGACTTCGAACGGAAATTCTTCCATGCGTTCAATGGCTTCACCGCATGTGGAAGCCGTTTCTGTGCGATGACCGAGACTTCGCAGGTAGTCGGCCATAGCCGCCTGAATATAGCGATCATCATCCACAACCAACAATGAGCCCGAAGTATTACGAGCCATATACGATCCCCTCACGATGTGTGCGGCAGTCTCCGGGATGCGCGTGCACCTGCAGAGCTGAGTAAGAAAATTCGGAGTTCAGTTTGCTGCCGAGCCAGTCAGGATTCAGATGCGGGGCATCTGAGCTGCGTCACCATTCCATGGCGACTTACTGTTCGAAGCGAGAGAGGGGATCGCTGAACATTAGGTTGCGTTTTGCCCGCAGGTCGGTGAGTGTGCACCACACGATTGTAATTTTGACACAACACGGGGACCCCGGACATCTAACCGCAACAATCGCGATAACCGCCATAATCTGATCCGCGGCAGCGAGTAAGGAAGTGTGATGGCATAGCCATTGTTCGCTCCAAGGCATTGTGTTTATACAAGCTCGAAGCGCCAGCGAGTGGGGCGATGGCAGTCCACTCGCTGGCGCTTCGAGCTTTTAGGGGGACTCTTTTCGCGATCAACAGCGTGACGGTCAAGAAATCACAGCCTTTCCGCGAACAAAACGGTTTGCGGAGCAAACAACGACAATGGCCACACGACTAGGAAAGCACTTGCCGCACAACTCCGCCATGCACATCCGTCAGACGGAAACACGCCGCGCATGTTACCGCCTCAAACGTCCCCGAGTTTACCTCGTGGGTTCATACTGCCTCTGCACACGGCGAATGTGTAACACGGTAGCGAGGAGGCTTCCTGAAAGAGGCATGAGCGGATTCTGCCGCTGTCGAATCCGGTCGATGTTTGAACTCAACGATTTTCTGGCCCCTGAACAACACATCAATTAAATGAATAGTTTGTGCCGTCATTTTGAATTATTCAATTCTTGAGGTGGGCGTACAATCTTGCCGACGAGATCGAGAATGAACTGAAACTTTACGAAGCCAGGAGACTCCTCATGGAAATCAGAATCGTGGACCGAAACGTGAACATAACAGACTTGCAGCGCGACCTGCTGGAACGCACCGTTCAGTTTGCGTTTGACCGATTTGAGACGCAGACCCGTTCTATCGATGTGTTGCTCAGCGATATCAACGGGCCGAGAGGCGGCGAGGATATCCAGTGTCGAGTCAAGGTTCAGTTGAACGGCAAGGGCGAGATTCATGTGGAGGGCCGGGGAGCTTCGCTGGAAACTGTCGTGGCTGATGCCATGGATCGCGTGTCTGTTGCGGTTGCGCGAAGACTGGAACGGCTGAAGGAATCACAGGGCACCTCAATGTCTGGCCAGTAGTCTTCAGTTGCAGTTGTTGATGGCGGTATAAAGATAGGGGTTCGTGGCTGTGGCATGATTACTGAACCTGGGCACATGCCGGTGATCATGCACATGAACGCGCTCAGTCTGCACGCCATTTATCATGACGTGGAGTGGAATCGAGCGCTGGCCATGCAAGAGAAATTTCAGATCTCACCCGCATGTCCGCCTGCTTACGAGTTACTAAAGGAAGAATTCTGTGGTCATTTTAATGATGATCCTCGGTCTTGTTGTGTTGACCGTTGGAGCAGAATTATTGGTGAGTAGCGCGTCCCGGCTGGCGATTGCGGTTGGAATCTCACCGCTGGTGATCGGTCTGACTGTGGTTGCCTACGGGACCGGCGCTCCGGAGCTTGTGGTCAGCGTCCAGTCGACAATCGCCGGGCAATATGACGTTGCGGTCGGGAACGTGGTCGGCAGCAACATCCTGAACGTGCTGCTTATCCTTGGTATTTCCGCTGCGATCGTCCCCTTGCGAGTCTCGCAACAGTTGATTCGCTTCGACGTCCCACTGCTGGTAGGGCTATCGCTGATTTTTCTGTGGATGGCAATGGACGGACAGATCAGTCGGTTCGACGGACTTTTGCTTGCGACTGGATTGATTGCGTACACAAGCTGGGCCATCTTAAAAAGTCGCAAAGAGCAAGCGGCGATTAAGGCTGAGTACCAGGCGGAATTTGGAGTTGCGGAAAACGAGCCCGAAGCCCGGAATCATCCCCTTAATATCATCCTGCTGCTGCTGGGACTGGGCTTGCTTGTTCTTGGTTCACGCTGGTTTGTCGATTCGGCCGTCGTGATTGCGCGGCTGATGGGTGTTTCAGAGTTGATCATTGGTTTGACGATCGTGGCTGCCGGAACATCTTTGCCTGAAGTCGCCACGTCGATCATGGCCGCGATTCGGGGAGAACGTGATATTGCCGTGGGAAATGTTGTAGGAAGCTGTATCTTCAATATTCTGGGAGTCCTGGGAATTTCGAGCCTCTTCTCCACGGCGGGAGTCACCGTGTCACAGTCCGCTCTGCAGTTCGATATTCCTATCATGATCGCCGCTGGAGTCGCTTGTCTGCCCGTGTTCTTTACCGGGCACCTGATCGCTCGCTGGGAAGGCGCGTTGTTTCTGGGGTACTACTTTGCCTACACCGCGTCGATTGTTATGGCCTTGACGATGCCTTCAATGGCACGCACATTCGGGATCGTCATGTTGGGATTTGTCGTTCCACTGACGGTGATCACGCTGCTTGTGGGTGTGGTTCGATTCGTTCGCAACGGCGGTGGCGTTCATTTACAACGGCCGTCAGGTACAATTGTGGCCGAATCTTCTTAAGCTGTGATTGAGCGCGCTCAGATTTTTCCAGCATGTCGACGATGCTGCGATGAAACCCCAACGGATGTCGCAGCTGTTCGTTGACTGTGATCTGATGCGTGATCTGTCGCGGTCTTCTCGCACAGCTCACCAGGGGCTCGCGTTGATACTTTAACGTTGATACTTTAAAGCGACACGTGGACACGCACGAGTTTCAGTCAGGGAATGACCGGACTACGCTACCTTCGCCATATCAGGCAAACGACGCACATCCCGACCAGCGTCATGACACTCACCGTCGCACCGTAGAAAAACGACTTCGGTCGATATACCCAGCGAACTCGATGCGGGCCGGCGGACAGTTTTACCGAGCGCCCGAACCCGGAAACAGTTTTCGGAACCTGCTCCTGTCCATCGACTAGTACTTCCCAGCCCGGGTACATCAGATCCATGAACTGTACTTCAGCCGCTTCAAGTAGCTCAATCTGAAACTGAACATCGCACAGCCGACGGTCATCGAACACCAGACTCTTCAGCGCGGTCGACGGGAGCGAGGAAACTCGCTGCACTGGTGCCTTCAGGCGATAAAGGAAACAGGCATCGGAGCCTCGGCCCCAAACACGATTCAGGAATGCATCGGGCCCCGAGCCCACAAGTTCGCACTCTTCGGACAGCGTCGCCACAGATTCCGTCGTCAGAATATGAGTCACCGCCAAACCCTTCAAACGCGGCATCTGTTCGGCTGACGGAAACGCCTGATCGGGTGCTGCAGGCTGCGTCTCCACGGTCGCGGCCTCAGAAAAGTATTCCGCCGGTCCAAGCCCCAGGTAATGCGGCACGCTGCTGACTCCCAGCAGATTGGCAACATTCGGCCCGGGCGCCAGCAGTCTCACCGGCGACTTTTTGTCTTCTTCCTGAAGAGTTCTGGCCAGCCAGCTCTCAGACAATCCAGCCAGTGGTGGCGAAGACACAACAACGGCGTCCGCGACGGGGAACTGGGCCGACGCCAGCACATCTGCCAGAGTGATCGCGGCAATCAGCAGCGTCGCAATGGAACGGAAAATCGGCCGACGATGACGCAGATAAGCATCCAGCACGAGCCCTGCGACCACGGCCAGCCCCAGCGTTGTGATGATCGTATAACGCCCGGGGCCAATAAAATATCCAAAGCCCGGCAGGTGGCGAGTCAATGGGATCAGCCATCCGAATGCATAAATGATGCTTGCCACGGACAGCCCCAGCCACATCCTCCAGTTCGATCGGCGAATCTGATGGCGAAGGTTGCGGCTGAACAGCGAAAGAAGCAGCATCAGCGGAATCAGGCCTAGATACAGATGCGCCTCCACGGGATTCGTATCCCCGTTGCTCAGCAGGAACGGATACCGCAAACTTTCGCGGGACGCGGCGACTTCCGGCGTGTGCCAGTACCACCAGGACGCGATCAGCTGAGTCAGATACATGGGCGGCATGTGTCCGTCCGCTGGATTGAAAATCGCATGAGTGCCGTCCCGCTGACTGACATGACGCAGCTCGAGCGTTGGCAGTAACTGCACGGCCGCCAGCAGCGTACTTCCGGCAATTGCCAGACCGACTAACGAGGCAGCTCGCCAGCGTGAGATTTCCGAATGCCGCAGAAACGCGTAAGCGAGACAGGTGAGCTGAGTAATAAACGCGAGTGCAAAATGCCCGGACAGCAAGTGGATCGCCAGACAGACTGCGAGGCCCGTGAACCGAACAACCGTCGGCGTCTGAAGTAGTCGTTCGACCATCCACAGACAGAGTGGCAGCCACACGCCTCCGATGATGCTCCATTCGAGCGACACGCGAACCGGAAACCAGCCGTAGACGAAAATCATCGCCGCCAGCAGAGACGACGCGGGACTCAGCCACTGCGTTCGCGCAAACCGCCAGGCAAACACATAAGCAGCGGCGTAATGCAGCAACAGGCTGACATGATAGGCCGAATGAACATCCAGCAGTCGGTAAAGAATCTGGTTCGTGGGATAAAAGACGCCAGCCTGGCTTTCCGCATGCAGCGGATAACCGAGCGACGTCCGATCGTGCCACAAGGGAAGCTCACCGCGAGCCAACGATTCGGCGACGATCTGCTTTTGAGGAAACAAATAGGGATAAACGTCACCGCCAACAAGTCCGCCGCCCAGCAGAATTCCCTGCCACACGAAAGCCGCAAGGCAGCAACCGATCAAAACGGCTGTCAGCCATTCGGATTGTGCAGGAATCCGCGAGTCCTGTGTTGCTGCATGGCTCATGAACGACTTTCCGCGCGGTCAGGAGACGTTTGCGACACGACGTGAGACTATATCACGTCGGCATCAAACACGCGGACTTTGGCCCAGCTCTCTTTATGGTCGGCGATAAACTTCAGATGGTCCGGCGCGGTCTGATAAATGTCATGTGAAGCGCGAGAATCAAACACAACATTGAGGCAAACATGGAAGTCATGATCGTTGACAGGACGAGCATACTCTTTGGCCAGCGTGCCGGCTCCAAAGTAAACCACGCCGGGATGATTCTTAAGATACTTCTGACACGCATCCAGCAGCGTCTGAATCGCAGCTGGAGAAGAATCCTTCAGGGTAAAGAAGACAAGGTGCGACAATCGTTTTTCGGACATGAACCGTCTCTTCAGTGAATATCAGTAAAGTGGGTTTTGAAACTGCAGAACCTGCGCAGCGTCATCCACAGGAATACGCCGATCACGGATTTTAGGGCGCCTGCTTGAAATCGGAAGTCGACCGACAGAACAACCTCGCTAGTGCTCTGTCAGAGCTTGAAATGAGAGGTCGACAGGGCACCAGTCTCAGCAGTTGGCAAGACCCTGTGATTCTTCGTATTCAGTAGGCGCCGGTTCGTAACGCACAGAGGCCGGTTCGTACCCCGCAGCGAACTGGAACACAAAATACCAGTGCAGACCCAGACCGAACAAAACGGAAATATGCCACAATTCATGAGGGCCGATGACACCTTCAATCAGGATGGGGCGATGGAGGAGCAGTGAGACGGCTCCCATGGTATAGCAGAGCCCGGACAGGAGAGCCGGCTTAACAAACGTCCAGCCAAATCGTCGCCACAGCACAAAAAAAGTGATTGTGCCAGCCCATCCGAAGAGCAGGAAGACGGTGACACCAACTCTGCCGCTCATCGCTTCATAGAATATCATTCGCAGAATGATCCCGACGAACGCCGCTGTCCAGATGAGCAGAAGCGGCAACCAGCGAGCTCGTCCGCTGAACAGGATGGCATGCACCGGCGTCATGCTGCCGGCGATGACCAGAAAAATCGCCGAAATGTCGGCTCGGACCATGAACTCCCGCATCGGCCCCGGGAAGAAATAGTGGTAGGAGCTGCTGAGAAACAGCAACAGCACGGAGCACGATGCCATAATCGTAAGGCTGGACGTTCTGGCCCAGTCGCCTCGCCCACGCCGAATCAGTTGGGTAGCGAGCCATGCAAAGTAAAAAGCGCCCAGAAGATGACTGAGCGAACTCACTGGCTCATGGCATCCCGCCAGAGGCATCATTTGAATTTCTTCCATGAGTTTCACAAAGCGTTGCAGATCAGGGTGAAACTCCGCACGCAGCGGAGCCTGGGACTGGAAATTGACAGCAAAGGATAGCGGATCTGCGAAAATCCAGCCACGCCTGTTTTGGACGCCAAATTAACCGGTTGGGGGCATTGTTCGCCTTATGTAAACCGAAGGATTCGGGAGTAAATTTGAAATTTGAAATCCAGAATTTGAGATTTCAGATTTGAGTTGGAAACGGCAGCGTGTGGGGCTGGTAATCGCCGGTCAGGAAAGGTCGCGAATAAGTAGCCGAACGGGATGGTTTTCCCTATGGTCCGCAAACATGCATAGGCTGATCTCGTTTATCTGCCGATTGCTCTGCCCGTCTGGATTGTCTCACCCCCGTTATCCCTGAGGTTCCATTCATGGTTGCTGTTTTATCCTCGTGTTGCCGCGATGCAATTCTTCGCGGCCTGATTTTTCTGGTCGCGTGCTCCGCGGGACTATTGATGAATGCGTCTGTGGTCTACGCGCAGGACGCCGCGGCGATACCGTTCCTTCGCGCCGAAGTGCCGGAAGGATCAGCCAGCGGCTGGTTTCGCTGGGCTGTGGATCCCGCAGTCGCCGATTCAGATACCGCGGAGCTCACCGTGGTGGCTGATGGGCACTGTTCTCTGTATGTCAACGAGCAGCGTGTCCTGAAAAATGGGGCATTCAGGAAGTCCGATGAATCTTTCGTGGCTGTAAGTTTTGAAGTGAAGTCTCTGTTGCGACAGGGCCGCAACCTGATCGCCGTGGAAGTGAATTCCGAAAAGAAGGCAGCCACGAATGGCACTGTCGTGAACAGAATCGAGACGCAGCGAGCGATCGGCAGCCCGACGCCCTTCTTCTGAGTTCGCGGGTGAGGAAACTCAGCCTGGTTCTTCGCCGTGTCAGGCATTGTGAACGCGAATCCATCGACGAGTTTCGCATGACGTGCTTTCCACAGCCATGATTCGTCTGCCATGTGTCCGGCATCGCTGGCGATCTCGCTGCTGGAGAGTTCACGGATCGCCGGTTCAGAAAGTTTGGCCCGAGCTCGACAATAGTCACCGGTGTCTTCCGTGGGGACATCTTTCCCGACCTGCGGGCGAAGCTGATGATGCTGGCGACTGCAAACTGGCAGGCGGCTTCCTCGCGATCTCGCAGCACCTGCCCGAGAAACGCCCACAACACAATCGCGGTGCTATAAACACCATTCTCGCCGAAAAGCCCGCGGTGCTTACGGAAGATTCGATTGATCTTCTCCCCAGTCAATACCGACGCAAACGGAAATCCTGGCTGAAACAGAAATGCATTGACTATCGTTTTAAATCCGGCGTTCCGGGAATCGTCCGAATCGGATACAGACTGGCGCATGAAAAACCCTCCCAGATCATTCTCGGGCAGAGAATTATGGAGGGCTTCCAAATCATCGCCAGAGGCGGGCGTTTCAATCAATACCAATCCCTGACGACTGGAGTTTATCAAAATCCCCGGTCCGCCAATAGACCTCGTTACGTGCTGACACATGTTCGACAGTGCCATTTGTCCCTGACACCTTTCTATTCTGCTGTAGCAGACCACCAAAGCCGCGTTGTCAGCCTATTTTCTACACCGACGGTCGAGACAACTTCGTCATAGCGGCAGCGGTCAAAAAGTTTCAAAATTCCGAAACCAACGGCCACGCCGTTCGAGTTAGTTTCCGGACAGGCTGCTAGCCGGGTTCGTGCAGTGAAATCGGCTAGTGGTCTGTCACAGCTAAATTTCAGGGTACGACGGACTTCCAGTCCGTCGACAAAGGTTACCGCCGACGGACTGGAAGTCCGTCGTACAAGCAATGCTCAACCCTAAATTTAACGCCTGACAGACCACTAGCGCCGCAGGCTCAAAGGGGGGGCGTTTAGTTTTGCAACTCGCGGACGAAAAACGCGGTGCGGCGTTGGGAGGCCCAGGGAGTTTCGCAGGCTCCGTGACCGGCGCCGGGGACGACAACGAAGTCGAAATCTTTGCCAGCGTCAATCAATTTTTTTGCGACTTGGGTAGACGTTGCCGGATCCACATTGCGATCCAGTTCTCCCACGACCAGCATGAGTCGCCCCTGAAGCCGGTACGCGTTAACCATGTTGGAATTCTGTTCATAGTGATCGCCCGCAGGAACGCCCATCCACTGCTCGTTCCACCAGATCTTGTCCATCCGGTTGTCGTGACATCCGCAATCGGCAACGGCCGCTTTGTAAAAGTCGCCATGCCACAACAAAGCAGCCATGGCATTCTGACCTCCGGCGGACCCGCCATAAATTCCGACTCGCGTCAGATCCATCTGGGGCGTTTTTTCTGCGAGCGCCTTCATCCACAGGATTCGGTCCGGAAACCCGGCGTCTCGCAGGTTTCGAAAACAGATGTCGTGAAATTTCCTGGATCGCCAGGCAGTCCCCATCCCATCGATCTGTACGACAAGAAAGCCGGCATCGGCAATTCGCTGCTGATGCCCGTAGGCGGCGCTGAACTGTTTGGGAACGTGATGATCGTGAGGCCCGGCATAGATATTTTCCACGACCGGATAAGACTTGGCCGGATCGAAATCTTTTGGACGATGCAAGATTCCCCAAATGTCGGTCTCACCGTCCCGTCCTTTGGCGACAAAACGTTGAGGCAGTGCGCCGCGTTCGCGAATGATTTCCGAAGCGTCACCTTCTTCCAGCCTGCATTGTAGTTGACCGTCTGCCATTCGCAGTTCGGTGATCGGAGCCAGATCGACGCGCGAATAACGATCAAGAAACCAGCGGCGATCCGGAGACCATGTGATATCATGAGTCCCATCGCCGTCCGTGAGAATCTTCATCTCCGTGCCGTCGAAGTTCACGCGGCAATAATGTTCATGATACGGATCCTGCTCAGGCTGAACTCCCACGGCATAAAACCAGATAACTCCGGCCTGCTCATCAAGGTTCTCAATCCGCCGCACGTTCCAGTCGCCGGTGGTGACTGCATTGATGACTTCACCAGAGCCGTGATCGTATCGATACAGATGATTCCAGCCGGAGCGTTCGCTGGCCCACAGCAATTGATTCTCAGGCAACCAGCGCAGTTCAAATTTCCCGTTGGACGAATAGTGAATGAAAGTGTCACTGTGCTCATCGACAATTGCCCGCACCGTTCCCGTCTCAAGCATAACCTCCAGCACACGAAGTCGCTGATGGCCTCGTTGGTTATACAGCAGCCAGAAGCGGCTCCCGTCATCGCTCCAGCGGAGGAATTCCACCTGCCACGGATCTGCAAACAGGTCCGTCGAGATGGGGATCTCCGTTCGATCCGAAAGTCGGAACAGACGCGGACGAGCGATCGGAATGGCGTCGCCTGGTTTGAAGTAAGGATAAGACTTGAGCTTTGGCTGCAACTGATCAGACGGCGTGGATTCAACGTAGTAGGTCAGTCGTTCGGGCACCTGAGTGGTCTGGAAGGCGAGCGCATAAGTCGCTCCGGGCGAGAACTGGACGTCGGCAATCTCATCCGGAAAATTGGGCAGGTCATACTGCATGCTCATTCCACGAGCACGGGACGCATCGCGTCGAAATGTGTTGTCGGCAGATCCATCGGAAGTCAAAGCCGCCTCCGCACTATCAGCTGTGTGTTTGATCCACAGATTATGGTCTCGCACAAAGAACGAAATTGCTCCGTCCGGTGTCACAGGATTCTGCGGAATCTCGCGTGGTGCGCGACCACCTCGTCGGTGCCGGCGAGTCTCGTGCTTGACGGAGTCAACGGCGGCCTGATCAAGCATCACTTTAAACGATGAGCTTCTGGCTTCGAAGCAGCCGATATCAGTGCCATCGGATTTACTGAAAAGCCACACATGCCCGGCAAAGGTATGCTGCCGACGCGTTTCCCCGGGGCTCACACGGCCGTATTCCCGCTTGCCGCCGTCTGGATCAACCCAGAACAAAAGCACGGGATAGTCAAGTTTGTTCTGCAGGACGATTTCGGTGTCCTTGTCTGAGGCCCCCGATGCACGAACTGGTAGAAAAAGTGATACCGGCGACGATTCGTCCGCCGTGAATTCCCGTGTCAAAACAGCGGACGCCATGTCCAGCGTGAAACGTCCATCGAGCCCACTGAATACCACCGTACTCCGATTGTCCGCAAACTTAAGCGAATCAATCGGCAGTTTCGAGGGCTCAATTTTTTGCTTCAGGATTTCTGACATCTGGGCCGCCACAGCCGCATGATCGAACGCAGGTTTTCGAGTCCCTGCGGCGGCGTCAACAAGAATGAACTGACTTTCAGACTGTGGCAGTTCGTTGCGATACCAAAAGTGCGACTGATCGCCGAACCAATGGGGCTCAACCCGATCTCGATAAACTTTCGGCTGACCGAAGGCAATGTTCATCATGCAGTAGACGACGGCGGCAGCGATCAAGAACTTGCGAGTCCACTCTGTTCGACGAATTGAATTTTCAACCACGGATCGGTCCCTCAGGCTACTTAGCTCTTTCAAAATCAATCGAGTGGACTGAACCAGATGTTGCGGTAACGGACTGGATTGCCATGGTCCTGCAGATGCAGCGGGCCAGGCTCCGGGCCTTCAGCGACAGGAGCGGCCGTTGTTCCGCGAGGCAGCTTGACTTTGTCGTGGATCAGCACGTCGTTGTGCTTGACCGTCATCCAGGCGTCGCTCTGCTTCTTGTCGGCCGTGTCAAATTTTGCAGCATGATACTCAATGTCGTAAGTCTGCCAGCTGAGCGGCGGATAGCACATGTTAACTCGTGGCTTGCTGATTGTGTAAATCCCGCCGCACTCGTTGTGTTCACCGGACAGGCCGAAAGAATCGAGCATCTGAACTTCGTAACGTCCCTGCAAATAACAGCCACTGTTGCTGCGTCCCTGGCCGCGAGCATTGGGCATAAAGGACAGCAGGAATTCCAAGTGCAGTTCGCAGCTCTGGAATTTTTCCTTGCTGGTCACGCCCTGCATCAGTAGTTTGTCGTCGCTTAGCTGTCCGCCTTCAAAATGATCGGCTGTTGTCCCATCGAACAGCACAACAGCGCCCTCGGGTGGTTTGCGACCCATCGTTGGCGAAACCCGAGTGACTTTGGCGATTTCCCCGAGCCTTACGTTGTCGCTGGTTGAAATAACAATATTACCGTCTTTGATTTCGCCGCGGCCGTTGTCGCCCTTCAAGATGCCATTCTTGCCCAGCACATCGCCAGCACCTCGCAGCGGGGCATTGCCGTCCCATCCATCGCCCGGAAGGCCGCCCATGTAAGCCGCCCAGGCCAGTTTGCCTTCGCCTTCGGCAATCACATGAACGCCAACTTTAAACTCACCGTCGCCAGTCTTGATCGTGCCGGCGTATTCGCCCTGCAGAGCAAAGTCCGCACCCGCTTCCGTCGGATCCAGATACGCTTTATTCGGTGCGTTCGCATCCTGAGCCCCGGCGAGGCCGGACAGGCAAATGAAACTCACAAGTGACAACAGGAACTGTTTCATGGAAGAACTTCTTTTCAATAAATCAGTGGGAAATCAGGCGACGGGAAGGTCGAGGGTCGACTTTAACAAAATCGTTACGAAATGTGCTGCTGTGGAATTCCGAACGCAGCGAATCGTCAGGCAAACGGTTAGGCGGAAATTTAAATTGCGCAGTGCCGGGTGATCAGGATTTGGCTTCCCAGCGGGACTTCATAAACTTCAGACCATTTTTCGCGAGATACTCTTCGGACGGAAACATGCGGCGCCAGATTCGAGTCGCAGCGGCGAGTTCCGGAAGAGCCAGTCCGAAGGCTTCGATCATCAGCCAGCCGTCGTACTTGATGTCCTTCAGGGCAGTGAAGGTTTCGTCCCAGTTGACGCCACCTTCGCCGGGCGTTGAGCGATCATTTTCCGAAATATGAACGTGTACGATCTGGTCGGCCGCCGCTTTCACCGCCTGCGTGATGGACTTCTCTTCGATGTTGGCATGGAAGGTGTCATACATTGTTTTGACATGAGAATGCCCGACTTCGCGACAAAACTGAGCCGCATCTGCCGCACAATTCAGGAAGTAGCATTCGAAGCGATTCAGGTACTCAACTACCAGGGTCACATTGTTGGCTCGAGCATGATCACCGGCTTCGGAAAGGATGTCTTTCGCACGATTCCATTCTTCCTGAGTCCGTCCGGCGCCGGAGAATTCTCCCAGAGCGGAATGCAGCGGACCGACGAGATGCGTTGTGCCAGCCGCCGCACAGCAATCGATCGCCTGCTTGAGTCGATTCAGGCCGGCTTTGCGAATCGCCGGGTCTGCAGAGATCGGATTCTGATCCCCGGGGCACACGGTCACCGCTGTTGATTCGAGACCATTGTTTTTAAGTTCTGCCCCGATTTTTTTGGAGTGATTCACATCGAAATCAAACAACGGCAGTTCCACACCGTCGTAGCCCCAGTTTTTGATTTCCGCCAGCAGGGGGAAATCTTTTTCGGTCACTCCGGAAGTCCAGAGGAGAAGATTCAAGCCGTATTTCATGGGGACCTCAGTGTTCTGTCGGGTGTGTCAGGGATGGGATATCAGAAACGCTGGATGGCTACGAATCTTCCGACGCTGGTTCAGCGGAATGTGGAAATTCCACTGCCTGCAGCAGTTCGGGCCCGTGGAGACGCAGCAAAACACGCGACTCACGCAGCACGTCCAGGCATTGTTCATCCAGCAGCGGCAGTGTGACTCGCCGAAGAACCTGATTCAAGCGACCCAGAAGCAGCCGATCGTCCGAGTAATCGTAAAGGATTCGTGCCGCGTGAATGCGGGGAATAAAGTCGGCCAGACGATCGGTTGAGCGGCTGGCCAGGCGATTGACCAGATCCTGCACTGCCAGCGGCGAAACTTCGTCAATGGCTTTGTAATAATTGTCGAGGATTTCAGGACACTCTTCGGAGATCACTGAGTCCAGTAACAGCTCTGTCACAATATGGCCTAAAAACGCCGGACGATGATCGAACGGATCCGGCATGATGCGTCGAAATCGCATCCCCAGTTCGGCCTCCAGCATCATGAATTTAACGCTGCGGTGAAACACATCGTCATCGCGCAGGTGCTGCAGCATTCCCTCGGCCATCAAGCGATCAGCCGAATCCAGCGCGTCCATGCGTTCGTTCACGCGGCGAGTCCGAATGCGGACCTGTCGATCAACAACACTCAACCAGTCCGGCACGGCAGTCCCGGCCAGTTTCAACGGGTTGTCGAGAAATCGGTATCCATGTGCAAGATAGTTCATCTCCGCATTTGAATCAGTTGCTTCTTAAACCGGAAGTCTCCTCGACTCGAAGACCGCTGAATCAGCGACTTCAGAGGTTGACGCCGATGGCTATGTGGCCCAGGTCGGCTGTTGGTCTGATTCGGCGGAGAGTATTCCCTTACATCCTGGTTTTCGCGGCAGGGGTGGGGAGAACCGGTTAAACGATGGCATCGATGACGTGGCCTACTCAGGTGGCAGGCCGAGAGTATTGTCTTCGTCGACGGGTGCCGACTTACTGCTGCGCTTTGCAGAACTTCGTGACGAACTGCGAGAGCCGTTGTCGGAGCCCAGCGTTGTCTTGCTGGAACGTGTGGTCGCTTTCGTCACCTGAAACTCGGTCATCGCCGGAGATGGAACCAGCTCCAGATCGTCGAGCCACGGACCTTCAGCATCCACTTCCCCAAAATCACCTTCGCCCGTCGACGTATTGTAATACTGATCCACAATTCCCGGCGTCGGCGGCAATTTTCCGATAGACAATGCGGGCTTTTTCAGGCTTTCCAGTGCCTTCATAAAGGCCTGCATATGAGTGATCTCGCGAGTCATCAAAAACTGCAGAGCCTCTTTGGTGCCTGCATCGTCGCAAAAACCAATCAGCCGCTCGTAAACGATTTTGGCTCGCGCTTCCGCGGCGATGTTGCTCCGCAGATCAACATCCAGTTCGCCTGTAATTTTCAGATAATCGGCCGTCCAGGCATTGCCCATCGAATTATGGAGACCCACTCCACCACCGCCGGCGATCGCTATCAGCGGGTCACTCGCAGCCGCCTCCGCGCTTTTTTTCATAGGCCGCAAATGGAGCCGTGCAAGATTTCCGATCACTTCCAGATGACTCAGTTCTTCCGTGCCAATGTCCATCAAAAGGTCTTTGCAGTCGGGGACCTCACAATTGATTCCCTGCACGGAATACTGCATTGCGGCTGCCAATTCCCCATTGGCACCACCAAACTGTTCCAGCAGCATGTTGCCAAAACGAGGATCGGGCTGACCCACATGAACAGTGAACATAAG
>JBDNHX010000463.1:0-8305 GCA_041688565.1 Planctomycetaceae bacterium | reverse complement strand
AATTCCGTGATATCCGTGGTCAAAATCACTGCACTGTTCATAAGTCAAATCGCAGTTTTTAACCACTGATCACACAGAGGACACGGATCCATTCTGGCCAATGCGACTCATCAGTGAATTCCGTGATATCCGTGGTCAAATCACTGCACTGTTCATAAGTCAAATCGCAGTTTTTAACCACTGATTTCACAGAGGACACGGATCCATTCTGGCCAATGCGACTCATCAGTGAACTCCGTGATATCCGTGGTCACAATCACTGCACTGCTGATCCTTGTCATTCAAA
This sequence comes from Planctomycetaceae bacterium, assembly GCA_041688565.1. GTDB lineage: Bacteria > Planctomycetota > Planctomycetia > Planctomycetales > Planctomycetaceae > SXXK01. The sequence continues at coordinate 8,019 of JBDNHX010000463.1, read as the reverse complement.
GCGACGCCCGAAAGCGACGATTTCCGCATTTTCTTCAGGCGTCATCAGTCCGCTAGCGGTCGGCCATTCACTGCCAGGCTCCGAATGCAGAACCGGCTTGCCGATCAGGTGTCGAATCCTCAATTGAAGCGACGACGGGACCCCGAGTTCCGTAAGACGACCGTCCAGCTTTTCCGGAATTCGGGGGAACGGCCCGGACACAGCTGGAAGTTCCATACATTGATTCAGAGCATCTCGCCACGCATCCAGCGAACCGGCAAACGAATATCGCCCTGTCTGTGATTTCATCGCCGCTTGAGACAGTTCCGCCAGTCGCTCGGGAGACCGAGCCAGTCGGGCCACGTGCATGGCGGCAACCTCCGGCCTCCCTACTGGAAAAGTCAAACTATTGACGTCGTTGAGGAACTGTCCTTCCGCCTTCAACCCGGTGAACTCAGAAATCACCGGCACAACACCATGGGCCATGGCCTCGCGGGGCGAGATTGTAATTCCTTCCCACGCCGAAAAATGAATAAAGCAGTCACTGTCAGGATAGTGCCGCGAGTAAAGGGCGTCCTGATCCACCCAGCCGCACATGACCACTTTCCCCGCGGTGATGTAGTCGCTCAATTCACGGCGAAGTCGATCTTCTTCCGGCCCGGCTCCACAGATTTCCAGCCGAAATGCGACTCCCTGATCCGACAGTGCGTTCACAAACGGGATGAGATCCAGAGCACGCTTTTGAGACTGTTCCAGCCGTCCCGCGTACAGAAGCCGAAATGGCCCACCTGTCGCAGACTTCGGCTGTGTGACGCATGGCGGGTGAACGCCGCCTCCAATGCTTTGCACTCGAGCGCCATCCAATCCGGCAATTTCTGTACAGGCCGCCGCGATCAGATTTCCGGACGTCACACAAAAATCGATATTGTCTCGACAGCGACGCACATCGCTGATGTAGGGAGCTTCGAAGGCTCTGACCCCCACCATCAGACGCGGTGCTTTCGCTGGATTCACAGTCTTCAATCGAGCAACCGCCTCGTACGCATCAAACACTCGCATGGACAGCACAACATCCGGGGCCACACTCCTGATCGTTGAACGCAAAGCCTTTAATCGAGCTCCGCGGGTTCCCATCGTCCCGTCAATTTCGACCGTCGGCAGATTCGCGTGTACTTCTCGGTAAGCATCCGGATCATCGAACCGCGCCCCTCGGGTCAACCCCAGCACCGTCTCCCAGCCCCGTGCCGGCAGATCGCGACACAAATCCGCAATGATCCGATCGGCACCGCCTAGAGGATTATGAGATCGGGAAATAATCAGAAGCCGAGGCACTCAGGACGACTCACCAGAAATGATCATTGGAAGAAATACAAGACCAAGGTCAGCTCAGGCTCGGGGAACTGCCGGAGGAATTGACTTCTACAAGGCCTTCTCTCGGTCGACAATTGGCGAAATACTCAAAACCAGCCTTCTCGATACCCCTGATCGACGGCGAGTTAGATTCACGAGCGTAAACAATCACCGGATTATCTTTACAAAACTGCGACGCAAGGTGCTTCAGTAACGAACCATAATATCCCTTGCCTCGATCGGCCTCAAAAGTATAAAAATCAAGAAGCCATATAGCACCAGAGGAAACCTGAACAGATTTTTCCAACTCGGACAGGTACACGCTATTTCCTGCAAAGACCCAGCCAAATGCAACCGGGCTATCTTGAACTCGCAAAGCAAATAGACGCCAGCCCTGCTGAAATCGCTCATACGTTCCGCGAGACAATCCGTACGGACGTCGGCCAATAACTCGAGCATAATTCACATATTCTGCGTAGGTGAATTCTATTAAATCATGTTCCGGCGAAACTTGAAATGCAGGACTGTGGTAAAAGCGAACGACATCTTTTGCGTGATCGTCCTTTCGGCTGATCAGACGGCGAACGATGGCGCGAGGCGAAACCAGTCGTCGTACTCTGTCGGCGAGTCGTGCTGCGTTCGCCATGAAAGCGAACTGGCGGGAATTGTTGAGCAGAAAAGAATGATAGTGTTCCACAGTTGATGCATAACGGCTCTTGTAGGATTCGTCACCAACGCCAAAATCGAACACTTCAAGTTGTTGATCAACAGCGAACGAAAACAACTCGTACATCAACACTTCTCCTGGCCACTGGTTGATGTACTTAATGTTGATGGCGGGCAAATGGTAAAGAAAGGTCTTGTGCCAGACATAGCCAAAGTGCATGGCAACGGTTTCATTATTCCATCGGACCGTGGTTAGAACCACAGCAGGGCTGCCACCACCATCACAACTTGCCTCAGAAAACGACCTGCTGTACAACTGAAAAGTCTGTTCCTCAGCAAGAATTGAAGGCTGCCCTTCGAATCCCCAACGCTCTCTATGCATTGCAGCAAGCACCTGTACATGGTCGCCTGGCCCTGTAAAGTCATGGGAGACAGACAGTATTCCGGCTCGGAGGAACGCATTCTTATGCCGTTTCAGACTCTTCTTCTTCAGTACCTCGGCAAACGGAAGCACGTTGTTTTCACGGACTGGATTTGCGATCGACTTTATTGGCGGACCGCAAATCATGGAAACGATCTCCGCATCTTCCCGCCGCAAGTGCTCCAGCAGGACCGGAGTGCCAGCCATTTCCTTCCCGAAGAAATCGATCAGAATAGTCCAGAAAGCCAACCGTTCTGCCTGTTGCACAATAGGACACACGAAGTCAGCACAAGGAAACGGAAGTGGAACTAACCCTTCCAGTTTCTGACCACCAGCCCGAAAGGCGGATGAGCGGAAGCCCAGCAATCCTATGAGTTCTTCGCCGCGGTACACCTTGAAAAGCGTTCCACCGCGAACCTCGGCACAGAGACGCAGCCAAGCCGGGTAGTTAAATGGAGTTTTGCTATCCTCGGACTGCTGTGCATAGAGATTCGAAACATCTTCCCAGTTCCCGGACAATGCGCCCGAACACTGCTGAACACGATTAGCCGCGGGCAGCAATGGGATGATCCTTCCATTGACTCAAAATTTCGGCCTGAAACAGCTTTGATACTTTGGAAGCAGGACCGCCAGGATCGCGAGCATCCATCCAGCACCGCTGCACAATCTGAGGATTCCTTGATGAACGTAATTGCTCAGTACCAAATGCCAAATCAATCTTCAGGTCGCGGAACAGTCTTTGGTACGTCTGGATACTAATCGATGCATCAGAATAAGGGAACGCATACAGACGACTCGGCGGGCTGAACAGTTCCTCAATACTGTTCATCGAATCCGCAACCTGAGTGACTTGTTCATCGTCGGTCAGTTCTTCGTTTCGAGGATGGTCTACACTATGACCACCGACCTCGACCAACCCGGAAGCCAGCATTTCATGCACCTGATGCACAGTCACATAAGGCCGATGCTGTTGTGCATACTGCGAACTACTAATACCACACACCTGCGCCGCCAATTCCACCAGAAATCTTTGTTTGTACGGAACTCGTTGCAGGTAACGTTCAATTGGCCCGTTGACTAAAACTCCATGCTCCGTAAGCAAATGCTTGACAGCAAACTCTGCATCCGGGTCCTTCTCGCAAAGGTTAAGAATCAGGCTGACCGTGTTTTCCACAAAAAGTGAGTGGTTGTCGACGAAGTTTCGTGTCAGAAAAAACACGAACGACATCTGCCGTTGAGCGAGTTGCGGGAACGCGTGCTCATAGACTTCCCTATATCCATCATCGAAGGTAATGAGACATGGATTCTTTGGAAGCGGTTCTCCATCCTGAAGATGTGAAAGCAGCCTTGCCGCAGTAATGGGATTGAACCATTCCTGAAGGAAATCAAGTTCTTCGCCAAATGACTGTACAGAATGGACGTTCGAGTACAATCGGGACAAATGAGGCGGCAGCTCATCGGCGATCACATGATAGTAGAATGAGACGAGTCTTCCACGAGTGACCTTTTTGACCACTGAAAACGGCATCGCTGAAATCACAGACTGAGCGATCTTCCATTTCGCCGATCTTGCACAATCAAGCATTTTCATGGGACGTTATTGACGATCTCTGTCGACGATCGGTGTCTGAAACATTGAAACAACAAAAATCCATGAAGGTAATTGGCAGGGCGAATAGCAACGAGTTCTTTTGGGGTGTTGGTGAAGCGAGTCATGCATTTAACCGATGAACGTTTTTTGATCAGGCAGTAGAAATTCTCGCACCTGAGCCTGAAAATGCTCCCGGCTGAGGACCCCCTGGCCGATTCGCCGTGTACTCAGAGCCATGCGATCCAAACTGGCAGAATCGGAAGCCAGAGACTCGAGCATCTGCGCAATGTTCATAGCGTTAAGGTCGTTGCAAAGACATCCGAATTGTTGTTGCTTACAGAATTCCGTAAGAGACCCATAAGCGGGTGAATGGACGAAGACGGGCTTCCCCGTCTGAGCGTAAGTCGAAAGTTTTGTCGGAAACGAAAGTTCAGTGATAGGACGTTGCCCTGGTTCAAAACCTTGCGGAAGGTATAGCAGATCGCAAGCCGCCATCAGTTGCACCGTATCATGCGGGGATTGCCAGCCATAGAACCGCACATCCGCTGGCGTGCCGGAATCCAACTCAATAACGGGGCTTGCGATCAACATCTGAACTTTTTTTCCGCCCAGCTTCCAACGCTTCAAATACAAGGCTTGCTGGAATGCCTTCCACGCCGTTGTGGCATACATCGAACCACAAAAACCAATTCGAAATTGACTTGGATCCGTTATTCGGCATGGAATTGCGGACGTTGAACCCATTCCATGGCGGATGATAATTGGCTTCTCTTGAGTGTCTGGCTCGTAAGCCGTCTGCATCTGTTCGGAAATAACGGCCACTTTTTCCGCATGGCGAATCAGAAATCGGAACCTGCCAAGAGTCCGTCTGGCCGAGAGAGAATCCAGATTCCGCAGAAAAATCAGATGCTGTGGATCGTCCCAAACCTGAACGAACAAAGGAACAGAAAATTTTTTTACCAGGAAGTAAACCACATCTATGACAGCGATCGAATCCAGTATCGCCCATAGTCGGGAACCACCAGCCGCGATCACTCTGGCATGAACTTCATCCGCTTTCTGCCGGGCAAATCGCTCATAAGACAAAATCCGTCTGACTCCGTTTTTCACCCCCACGAGCCAATTCGGTTTAGCAGTTGCCGCTGATTCAAGTGGCGGTTCCAGCCACGAAGAATTCCATGTCGAATCCAAGGTGCCCACGGTCGCAGGGTTGCTTGTGATTGCAATTGTCTGCACCCGGAAATCATGCAGGGCCCGGAGTGAATCGGCGATGAGTATCTCGCCAACGTGTCGGCTTCCTGGCATCGAACACGCAACAAGCGAGATGGCATTCATGTTCGTTTTCGAAGGCATTTACAGTCAGTGATTCCACAAATCCAGCGGCGATCAATCAAGGCTTCTCAAACAGGCAGTCAATCTGCAGAATTCGACGATCGCGAGGGCTGACCCATTGATCAATGTTTCCGCGATAAACCAATCCGCACTCACTGGTGAGGAAACGATAGAGTTCGTCAAAAGATGGTGCCCCCGAATACAAAGGGAATAGACTAATCTCGAGAACAATTGCAGCAGCTTCCTTAATCGTTCGCAATGCCCCGTTTAAAACCTCCATCTCAAACCCTTGCACATCGATCTTGATGAAAAGTGGTCCTTTCAATTGAAGTTTCAAATCATCCAGCCGTCGCACCTCAATTTGTTCCACTGTTGTTTGTGCCGTATGAGGCAGTTCAGAGAAATGAAGTTCCTGCATGGCTAGCAATGACGAACTTGGCGAGAACCCGTTGCGATGAATGATCGTGGATCCAGACTTGCTTCCAAGTGCAAAAGGATGAATATCAATCGGCTGAAGTGAGCCTGCAGCATTGTGCAGCACGTCCAAACAACACTTTAAAGGCTCGAATGAGTGGATCTGCACTCCTGGCAGGAGCTTGCGAGTCAATGTAGCAAATTGCCCCTCATTAGCACCAATGTCAAGAACCGTGTTTGGACAATATCTTGTAATGAAACGCCATTGTTCCAACTGTTTCTGTTCAGCATCTATCTGCCGCCACTTTGCTTGCGTAGAAACACGCTGCACTTCCCAACCTAAGGATCGCACGAGTCGATGAACAGAATTTCGTATGTATTGCATTGCCTGTGCTCAATTCCTCCAAGCGACCTCTTCGATTCAGATCCCGCCGAGATTGGCAATTTTCTGCTGAATGGAATGAGCCATTTTTGATACTCGACACTCCCAAGTGTGTCGCCTCATGCATTCCTCAGTCGCAGTGCGCCAGCAGGATGAATCACGAACCGCCGACAAAAGCTCGACTTCAAATTGCTCGGCGCAGCCAAACTCGACAAACGGGAATCCATCGAGCACACGTTCGAATTCTCCAGAGTCGGGCTTAAATCCGCAGACGACTCCTCCCGACTGGTAGGCTTCAAAATTTCGTGCGGTCAACATCGAAACTCGCCCGGTCAATTCGGGATATTCGAAGTTTCGTGGATGGACGACTACGATCTGCGCTTCATATAGTGCATTCAGAAACGCAGCACGCGTTTTGAATAACATTTGGCCCGGATACTCGTCTCGCAAATATTTGAAACCGTGTTTCTGGCTAAAGCCAACGAAGAAATCGTCCAGTACGCGATTGGTGCGGCCAATGTTAAGGATGGTTTTCCGTTTTTTCCCCCAGTCCAGTGCCTTAGGGGAAAACTCCGTGCTGATGGCTGCCTGAGGGAGCCACTGCACATCGCACTGCAAACGGCCTCGGAAATGCTCGACCGATTGCGAACTGGACATGTAGACGCACTGGACAGACATTGCTTTTTGCAGGATATCCTCAGTCCACTGCCATCCAGGTTCCCAGGTATCAAACAGATAAAGCCATTTCCGCAATGAAACATCCTGCAGGACTGGTAATACGTCTTTTGACAGTCCCATCAGGAATAAAATAACGTCCCTGGATGCCCGAGTCGTCACTCCATGCTGCGACGTTGAAACTCCAACAACACGTTGCAGTCGACGGACTAACGCGTGGAGTCTCCCGTTATGTGACGGTCCGGGAGTCCAGTCCGTAACGATCTTTGCCCCTGTGGCATTTGCAAAGGCCTCTTCTGCTGCCCACGCGACTGGCATGAAACAGCCGTTCTGCAGGCCACGAGTTGAAAAGACGTTCAATGGCTCACCTTAATTACGAGAGCCTCGTATTCAGGATATTTTATAAGGTCAGGCAAGTCACCGAATTATGTGACAAACCAAGAATCACCAGCCAAACAACTTATGCGTCAATGAATTGATACGCTTTTTGTAATGCTAATGCTGAGCGATCCCACGAGTATCCTATAGCGTGTCTTAACGAACGCTCTGAAAGCACATACTTTTCCGCTTTGCACTCCAATAGACGGTTTGCCAACATTTCGGGATCATGAGGGTCAAAATATAACGCCGCCTCACCGCCGACTTCGTGAAACACTGGGATGTGTGAAAGAATCGTAGGGGCGCCGCATTGCATGGATTCCAGAACCGGAATACCGAAACCTTCAGCGAGCGAGTGATAGAGGGTGCGATCTGCTCAGTGCGCCCCCCGGACGTGGACCCAAAGGTGCCAAATACCTGTGTTTTTGAAAATCCACGCATAGAAACACCATATAACACCCGGCGGTCAGCGATCTAAACTCGGTGTCGGCCCCGAAAATCGGGGCTTTTTGTGCGCATTGGACAGATCGCACCCGTGATAGATGAACGCAGTTGCACCGCAATACGCCTCACGTAAAACGGAATCCGATGCTTTTGGACAGACAATTACCCGATCCTCAAGATGCCGTCGAACAACTTGGTGGGCTAAGTCGGGATCCAAATTCCCATGCCCGCCAACGATGCGCAGCGACTCGTCCACCTTATCGGCCGCCCAAGCGGCCTGCACCCAGCAGCGAGTGTCAAGACCGCGATTGGAAAGAACTCGCGATCGACGATTTCTCTTACTTGTTCTTAAGATCGAGTTGTTGGTCAAATTGGATGTACACATTT
>JBDNHX010000462.1:0-5187 GCA_041688565.1 Planctomycetaceae bacterium | reverse complement strand
GTATTCAGCGTCCTGAGACTCGTAACGCTGAGCTGCCGATGCTTCTTGCACGGCCACAGGTGGCAGTGTGCGGGATGAGGCCAGCAGGGCCAGTTCTTCAACTTCATTCTGATCAGGCACCAGCAAGCGGTCGTTCAGCTGAGCTGCGATGACGAACGACATGGAAGTGCTCCAACCGCTGGCTTGGCCCTGCGAATTGAACGCTCTCACCCAGAAACGATACGTGCTGGGGATCAGAGCCCGAGCGTCCGGCAAAGTATACGAGGCCTGCGTTCCACCTGGAGACACCTGGAAGCTTGTCACCTGAAGAGTGATATCTTCGCCACGAACCAAATCCCGGATCAGCAGTTCGTACCGGAAGGATGTCGAGGTGTGAACCCAGGAGAAAATCGGCGTTCTGTCCGTCAGAGTCCCGCCTGGGCCAATCAGTGTTGGGGTCGTCGCATTCGGGACATCAACCTGAATTGTGAACGGGCGGCTCCAGTCACTGACATCGCCCGAGGAGTTCACAGACCGCACAGAGGCTCGGTAAGTGTATTCGCCAAGCCTCTGAGCCGCTGTGACCGTATACTTCGTGTCATTCAGTCCCTTCACCCGGAAGGCCGTCCGATTCAGCGTGACATTGAACAGCGTGAACTCATAGGCAAAGGCAGCCGGTTCCGCTTCCCAGACGAACGTTGGGTTGGCATCTTCCACGAAGTTCAGGGAATTGGCTTTCGGAGCCACAATCACGGGCACGGCTGGAGTTGGTTCGTCAACCGTGAAGTCCAGACCAGGACTCCATCTACCGACCTCACCAGCCACATTGATCCCACGAACCCAGGCTCGATAGTTGCCCTGAGGCATGTTGGCCGTTGCCAGGAAGAAATTGGCGCGGATGTTGTTCTCACTGATGATCTTTGATGTCTGCGTCGTCAGATTATTGACCAGCAGTTCATACTTCACAGCGCGTGCTGCCTGAGACCATGTGAACAGCGGATTCGTCGTGGTGATCGTTGGACTGTCTTCAGCGCCACGCGGCCCGGTGAGCAGCGGAGCGGCTGGAGGCAGAATGTTGACCTCAAAGAGGTATGCAGGGCTCCACGCACCAGGAGTGCCATTCCCGTTTACGCCACGAACGTACGCACGGTAATTTCCCTGTGTCATATACGGAGGATCAAAGTAGGTCAGCGTCCGTGGCAGTCTGGTCTGCCGAATGTAATCAGACTTAGCAGTAGAAAGATTGTCTACCTTCAAATCGTACCATGCCACGCCATCAACAGCCGTCCAGACAAGACGTGGATTGGTGCTGATGGTAACGCTGGTTGGGGCGGTAATTTTTGGAGCCGCAGGGACAGGCGACTTCACCGTGAGAACTGTAGGAGTGCTCCAGTCGCTGAATTCATTTACGCTGTTTCCGGCTCGCACAGCGATGTTGTAGGTCCCATCCACAAGCGGACTGAAATGCACGTAAGACGTTGGCCCGTAATTGGTGCGATAGATGACTCGCTGATTATTGCTGGCGCGAATCACGATGAGTTCGTAACGCGTCGCGTTCGCGACTCTGGTCCACTCGAACGTTGGGAATGATTCACCAATTTCCCCCCTGGGCCGAATGATTGTCGGGGTTGTTGGCGTGGGGACATTGACTGTGAAAAGAAGATAAGGGCTCCATGCGGAAAACGTGCCGTTGGACGCCACGGCTCTGACACGAGCCCGATAATTTCCTTCGTTGAAAATTTTTGCGGACGTTGTCGAATTCGTCGTGGAAGTCGTTTCATAGTAGCCGTTGACGCTCGTGGTCAGGTTATCCACTTCCAGTTCATAAGAAACCGCATTGGCTCCAAGCGACCATTGAAAGACCGGCCTCAGTGCGAGGATGGTTCCAGAGGGGCTGACCATCGTTGGAATACTCGGCAAAGGAATGACCGTGCCGCTGAGCGTGTACTGTCCCAGCGCACCGTACTCGCCAGTTCCAGAGACCCCGATGAAGTAGGTTCCTGGCTGGACATTCGCCGTCAGTGTGGCGAAAAGGCTGTTGTTTGGGGCGGCAGTCGCCAGCAGGATGCCAGTGGCATTGTAAAGCCGCAGTTCAAGATCCAGATTCGTTCCGAAGTTCAAAGCCGTGTTGGTATAGATCGTTTGCAGATTCAGACCCTCTGCGGAAAACGTGATGCTTCCGGAATCTGTTTCGAAGCGAAACATATCGACATCATTATTCCGCTCAATAATTCCTCTTGCGGAGACTGCAGGGGAAGTCACATTCAGCCGACTGAAGGCCTGAACAGTGTTCCCGTAATCGTCCGTTCGATATTGGAACGTTCTGTTGGCAACGCGTGTCATTACCGCCAAATCGTCCTGAAACACATTGACGCTTACAGCAGCCGGAGCATTAGCCCAAGTTTCCCGCAGTGAACCATAGGGAGCGCCCATGATCGGCCCAAGGTTTGGCCGACCCGCGTCGTACCCGGCTGTCTGATTTCCGTTTGCATCATACGCTGCGTGATGATCCAGACCCAGTGTGTGGCCCACTTCATGCGACGCAACCAGAGCGATGCCCTTGGAATGGTTAACGCCACCGCGGCCAGTATTGTCAGAGAACACATAACAGGTATTGACGACAGGGTTGTTGAAAGCCTGCAAGAACGCAATCCCGCCCGGACTTCCAATCCACGCTCCGCCGCCGCCAATGGAAACCAAAATTGTTTCAAAGTCGTTATACGTGCGTGAGTCAATGGTTGTGACGTTGACGTTGAAGGGCATAAATTCTTCTGAAACGCGGTACCAGACCTCTTCAATCATTCGCAACTCTTCGTCGCTGAACGTTGTCAGATCGTTATCCACGTCAAACACAGGCGTCACCACGGATCCTGTCTGGCCATCCGTTCGAACGGACGGCCAATCCTGGGCCTCAGTGTGCCCATCGAAGTCCAGGTAAACTGACACTGACGCGCCTGGCAGACTCTCGAGGCGTGGGATAGCAGTGAGCGGATTCGCCGCGCCCGTTGAGCCACCAGTGGTTGGACCGACCGGGGGGCGTGCCGGAAAGGCCGATATGCTGCTCAGCAGGAATCGATCTTCGACCAATTCAACCAGGACTGCGGTGGACACTACCACTTTTCGGCGGCTCTTCTCTCGGGTCATCGAGCTAAACGACTGCAGAAGAGCGCTCAGGAACATAGCAGAATCCTCACTGATCAGTACAAGAAATTTCACATGTGGGACGCACCCGCACTCGTAGTCGCAGATCGCGATGGCTACCGAACCTGAGGTGATCAATGCTCCAAATTGAGATTGAATCCAGCAGGCGCAGGCGACGGCGATCCGGGAGGCGCAAAAAGAGCGTTGTTTCCCCGAGGTATCGGACGAATAACACCATAGGAAACCAACAGATCATGGGCGATGGAATCGAAATCCAGGCAATTCCTGCCAGTATCCGGGTCTTTCAGGTCGTAGCGACTGTCCTTAACACCGAATTCAACTGTTCCGTATGAGCAGAATCTTCGGAAAAAAACACAGAACGGCAACTATCCGGAAGTCCATTGTCCATGCGTTCACTTTTACTGCCTGGGAAGGATGGCAGAATCGTGCTTCCTGCTTTCATCCCCTTGTTTCGGCCCCAGCGGTTTCTTTTGTCAAACGGGCTGCTAGATTGAATGGACGACACTTCGTTCTTCGCATGTTTCTCCTCATGTTAGATTGAGTAAAGTTCCTTGGCATTCTTGGCTCAAGTTCAAATCTACTGTTTCCTGTTGAGCTACCTGGTTTCGCTGCTGGGTGAAGCTCTGCTGGTTTTCCGCCGTGCTTCATCGGCGGTACGAGCTGCCGTGATTGCCTTTACGTGTGCCGGATTTCTGGCGCATACCGCGTTCCTGGTCACACGCAGTTCCACATCTGGGCTGTCGCCGCTGTTGGCCAGTCAGCAGGACTGGTTGCTGGTACTGGCCTGGCTGGGCAGCCTTTTGTACCTGATCCTGCTGCTGACTCATCGTCAGATGGCACACGGCCTGTTCATGCTGCCGGCAATTTTGCTGCTGATTGTTGTGGCCATTTTTGTCAGCGACCAGGGCAGTGGAAATCTGCAGCAGGTCGCCATGCGCCGCTGGGGAATGTTCCATGCCGCATCGCTGGTGCTGGGAATCGGTGCCGTGACTGGTGCGTCCATTTCCGGGCTGATGTATCTGCTGCATCATCATCGGCTGCGCAGCCGTTCTTCGTGGCTTAACAACTTGACTCTGCCAAGTCTTGAAAATCTGACCGTCTGGAATCGATGGCTGGTGGTATTTTCGGTCCCCTGCCTCACCATTGGGCTGCTGACCGGTTTTTTGCTGATCCTCTGGTCGCGAAGTTCCGATGTCAGCCGGTCGATCTCGTGGACAGACCCGACCATTCTGACGACCATCGTGGTCTGGCTGGCGATGGTCATTCTTCTCGTGCGATTGCTCAGCAGTTCGCATCAGACCGGCAAGGCTGTGGCTCAGCTGTCGTTTCTCAGCGGCGGATTCCTGCTAATCACGGTCCTGGGGCCGATGCTGCTCGCCGGATCCGGAAACCTCGACACATTCCATGGTCGACCAAGACCGGAACGCACGGCACCTGTCGAACCTGCCGACGAAAAACCGGTTGCGTCACCTTCGGATACCTCCGGCGAGGTGTCTCGATGAATGTTCTTGTGGTCAGCTGTAATCATCATAAGGCCGGCGTTCAGTTGCGTGAGCGGCTGGCTTTTTCCAGCGCGGAGATCCTGAACAATGCGTATTCGCAGTGGCGAAGGATTCATCCGGAATCTGAACTCGTTGTCCTTTCCACCTGCAATCGGGTCGAAATTTACGCCGCCGATGAGCGTTCTGCTGATGGCGTCTCGTTCGATGACATCACTCGGTTTATCAGCCAGTTCCACAATGTGCCTCCTGACGAGTTCGTCGATTCCGTGCTTGCTCACTCCGGAACCGCAGCCGTCGAACACTTGTTTGAAGTGGCCTGCAGCATCGACAGCATGGTGCTGGGAGAACCGCAGATCGTCAACCAGGTCAAGGAGGCCTATCGCGTTGCTCAGGAAAATGAAGACTGCGGCCCGCTGACGAATGTTCTGTTTCAGCATGCCCTGAAGGTGTCGGCTCAGGTCCGCACCGAAACTGGTCTCGCTGACGGACGAGTCTCCATTGCCAGTGTCGCTGTGGGAGACTTCGGCAAAAACATCTTCAGCCG
>JBDNHX010000461.1:0-22650 GCA_041688565.1 Planctomycetaceae bacterium | reverse complement strand
GGTGAGTTGCCGGGCGAGAAGCGATTCTCCTCTCCCAGGGAGCTGAAAGCCATCATCGCCGAGCGGAAGGACGAACTGGCACGCAACCTCACGCAGAAACTGCTGGCCTATGCCCTCTGCCGTCAACTCGAAGGCTATGATGAGATCGTTGTCGATCGACTGATGGAGACCATCGCCAAGGATGGGTACCGCATGCAGACGCTCATTTCCGAAATCGTTACCAGTTATCCGTTCGTGAATCGCCGCATCCATAAAGCCAAGGAATCGTCTAATGATCAATAAATTCCGCATTGATCGTCGCACTTGTTTGACAGGGCTCGGCGCCGCCCTGGCGCTGCCGCTTTTAGAAACCATGGGCTGGGCCGACTCAGGCAAGGAGCAGGCAGTCAAACCACCGGTGCGGCTTGGCTTCATGTACATGCCGCACGGCGTCATTCCAGGTCAGTTCTGGCCGGCGGATGCGGAGAGCTTTCTGACTGCGCCGCCGCCCGCTTTGGAATCGCTGCAGCCCGTGCTCGACCAGTGCCTGCTCATGAAGGGCATCTCGGGCGTGCCGATCGCGCCTTTCGGTGGCGCGCCGCACGCGCTGGAACTCTCGACCTGGCTCACGGCGCAACTGCCGGATGCGGACAAGCGAAGCCAGATCAGCATTGCGATTTCTGCGGACCAGATCGCGGCCAACTATGTGGGCGGTTTCACCTCCCTGCCCTCGCTGGAGTTGGCCACGATGCCGCAGACGCACAAGGAGAACCAGATGGGGCTGAACGAAGGCTACTACACGCACTGCAGCTTCCGTTCGCCGACGCAGGCCGTCCCCGCCGAGACGAATCCGCGCAGCGTGCTCAACCGGCTTTTCGGAAAAACCGACCAACCTGGACAACTCGCCAAAGCGGACCCGCTCGATCGGCAGATGCTCGACCTGGTGCTCGATGGCGCCAAAGACCTGCGTCGGAAACTGACCCAGGACGACCAGCAGAAACTGGATGAATACCTCGACAGCGTGCGCGCCGTGGAGCGTCGTATCGCCGCCATCGAATATCGCCAAAAAGAGGCCGCGTTGGAGAAGGCCGGAGTCGTTTCGAGCAAACGCAACGCCTCCGATTCCCCGCCCATCGAAATCAAAATTCCCCAGGGCGACAAACGCAGCGAATACATGCAGGTCATGTGCGACCTCAACGTGCTCGCCTTCCAGACCGACACGACTCGTGTCAGCACCTACATCGGCTCCACGCCGAACGGTGTTTCCTATCCCGAGCTCGGGTTCAAGGACGAGCATCACTCCCAGACCCATCACGAAAACAGGCCCGAGCAGGTCGCGAAAGTCGCCGCCATCACCGCGTTCAACATCGCCCAGTTCGCCTACATGGTGAAGAAGATGGCCAGCCTCCGCGAAGGCGACGGCACGCTGCTCGACAACTGCATCATGATGTGGGGCTCAGGCCTGGAAGACGGCAACAAACATTCCCGCGAAAACCTCCCCTTCATCATCGCCGGCAAAGGTGGCGGCACGATCAACACGGGACGCTTCCTCCCAAACACGAAAGGCAATCAAGGCGACCTGCTCACCACGATCCTGGCCTGCGCCGGCATCCCGCTCGATCGCCCCATCGGCATTGCGACAAGGCAAGTTAAGGAGATGACCCACAATCTCTAACCAACCATGTAGACTCCTCGCCATGCGGTGAGGGCAGACGTGGGGGAAGAAAATGGGAGGGTATGCGATCTGAGTGCAGCTCTGCCGTCATCCGGATAAGCGCGGAGCACAATTCGCAAGTTTGCGGATCACGCGAATTGTGCTGGAACGGGTGGACGTGATGTGGGCTTAGAATGATTCCGTTCGGCACTGAACACGAGCGGCGGAAGCTTGAAGGCGGACCTAATTGCTGCGTTTTAGTCATCAAAGAGGCCTGACCCCTTTTTTCCCTCTGACCCCTTTTTCCCCTTTGTTTTCGATCACATCAAACCACACCGATTCCTTTGAGTTGGCATCGCCGTTGTAGTTGATAGTCACTTCTTCGCCTGCCTGGATATCACGGATGGCAATGTAGTTCTTCATTTGGCCGCTGACATCTTCGTAGCGAGCATTGGGCGAGTACGAGTGATTGTAAAGAGAACCAAATCCGAGCGCTATTGCGACCGTGTTCTTACCCCACGCGAACATGTAGTGTGAAAGCACAGTGTCCTCCTGATCGACGTTAATTTCTTTGGCGGGCATCACCAAAACCGGTGCTCGCTCAAAGACTGTGCCGTCTGGGATAAAGTCAGTCGCAAAAATGCCCCGACCTTTGGCGGGTATTTTCCGGACTTCGATGAGCGATGTTTGTCGAATGATCATGGATAATCAATACCTGAAGAACATTATGGGACATTCTACTTTCCCTATAAATCACAATGCAGCTTTTGCGATTCCTTTTCAGAGATTGTTGCAAAGAATCTGTAGAACGCACTGCGATCCGATCCTCGAGGTGCGCCGACGGACGCATTGACGGAGGAATCAACAAGGACCCTAAAACTGGCAAGCCAGTACCTTTTTTTATTTAGTACTGCCCGAATTAACGGACAACAATAACTATTGAACAATGTCGTAGCAGCAGATGATTTCCTGATCGCGGAGATAGAGCTTGCCGTTGGCAATTACAGGATGAGTCCAGATGCGTCCCTGAGGATTTCGCTGAGTTGTCTGAGGATCCAGTTTGAAGCGGCTCACTTCTTTGTAGCCTTCCGAAGTGGCCTCAACCAGGAAGCAGTCGCCTGATTCTTCGGCCAGGCAATAAAGCATTCCGTCGGCGAATGCGACTGCGCCTTTGCTGGCGTTCTTCTTGTCATCACTCCAAACCTGTTCACCGGTCATGAAGTTCTGGCAGACCATTCCGGTTGCATCGCTGTGACCGTAGATGTAGTCGCCGATCAATACCACGCCGCCGTGGTGATTCTTCATCACTTTGTTCTCGTAAATCTTTTCGACTTTATTATCTGCCGTAATATTCAGCAGCATGCAGCCGGCACCGTAACCAGCGGTCATGTAAACAAAGCCGTCCTCGTAGATTGGAGTTGGAATTACAGCGACTCGACCCGGAAAATCATGCTGCCACAGCACTTTTCCGTTGGCGGCATCGAGCCCAAAGACTTTGGATTCGGTCAGCTGGATGTACTGTCGCTTACCAAAATGATCGACAGCCAAAATCGACGAATAATGAGCGCCGACGGTCATCTCAGCAGACTGCCAAAGCTTCTCACCGGTCTTCAGATTGAAGCAGGCCACAGTTCCGTTGGCCCCGCCCGGAGTTACAAGAACTTTGTCATCGTCAACCAGAGCCGATTCGCAATAACCCCAGCTTGGGATTCCGCCACCCAGTTCTGTCAGACTGACTCGCCATTTTTCGGCACCATCAGCAGCGGACAGGCAAACGACATCACCTTTTCCGCCCATGGCAATAATCAGATCCTGGGCAAATGTGGGCGTACTGCGCGGTCCACCGCCCCAGCCATTTTCCAGAAATGGCCCAATGCTGGTCTGCCAGATTTTTTCGCCCGACTTCACGTTGATCGCCACGACGAACTCTTTGGACTCGGGTGTCGAGCCATCCGCGCCCATCGTGTAGAGCACATCGCCGACAACCGAAACGCCTGAGTATCCAAGACCCGCGTCTTTGGATGTCCACAGCTTCTTTGGGCCGCCTTCTGGCCACTGCTTCAGCAATCCGGTTTCGGTTGAAATATCGTCACGATTTGGACCGCGCCAGGAAGGCCAGTCGCCGGCAATCGCGGCAGCCTGGGAGACAGAAAGTGCACCAATAACGAATGCAAGAGCCGTAAAACGCATGACTGATCCTGAACTAAACGATTCAACAAGGATGAGGAACGTCTCCGTCATCCACAAAACAGGGGGAGGCTGCTGCGGAGCCAATTGTCTCCATTAGGGGCTGAATTCAGGTGGGATCTGCCCGGCAGCATGACCGTGTGAGAAAATGTAGCAGATGCCCGCACAGTTGTCTTTGGACTTCGGGATCATCAAAAAAACGGGGGAATCCGGAATTGAAACAGCGTGAGATTTCGTCATAGTGCCAATATTCTGCGGTGATCCTTCGTGAGGATTCTGCGGCACCTGCCTCCGCTTCCCCGCCCGATTGCTTCGACCGCACAGTTTGGCTTCTTGTCGCCACACTGCCTTTGCCCCTTCGCCAGCGGCCGCGCTCAGCGCTGTCATGTTCGATGGTCAGTGACCGCTCTGAATGGAGTTTGTTGTCTCATGTTCATGCGTCCCGTGTTGTGTTTGTTTTCTGCCGTACTCGTTCTGTCCGCATTCAACGTCAGCGCGCAGGACGAAACGCCTGCCACTAAAGAAGCCCCGAAATTGGAAACTACTCTCGATAAAGCCAGCTACGCGATTGGCTACAACATTGGCAAAGACTTGAAGCGTCAGGGTCTGGCCCTGGACCCTAAGACGATTGCCGAGGGAATCGCAGCCGCTCTGGACGGCACCAAATCCGCTCTGACCGAAGAAGAGGTTGCCGAAGTCTTTGCCGGTCTTCGTCAGGAAATGATGAAGAAGGAATCCGAAAAGGGAACAAAGAATCTGGAAGCCGGCAAAAAGTTTCTTGAAGAGAACAAGAAAAAGGAAGGCGTAAAGATCACCAAGTCCGGCCTGCAATATCTTGTCATCAAAGAAGGTGACGGCGCTATTCCAACCAAAGCCAGCACGGTCAGCACCCATTACCGCGGAACTCTCATTAACGGCACCGTCTTCGACAGTTCCTTCGAAGGCGACGCACCAGCAAAGGGTGACGAGCCTGTTTCTTTCGGAGTGACTCAGGTGATCAAGGGCTGGACAGAGGCGCTGCAGCTGATGAAAGTCGGCTCACACTACCGCCTGTTCATTCCAAGCGAACTTGCCTACGGCGAAAACGGCCCAGGCGAAATCGGAGCCAACTCCACATTGGTCTTCGAAATCTATCTGATGGACTCCAAAGAGTAATCCAGACAGCTGGACTCAGAATCCGAAAGCCCGACGTTACGATGACGCCGGGCTTTTTTCATGCTCCAGTGAAAACTCGCCGCTTCTTCCAGCCAAATTGGATGTTCCATGAAATCAGTGAGAAGATCGGCAACAACGATAAACATCTCCATCCGTCACGCTTGCTGGATTCTGCCGCCCCTTTCGAATTTCAGGCGAATCGCCGTGCTGAACATAGCGTGCGGCTTTGTGGTATGCCTGGCATTTGCTGCGACGGCTCGATCTGGGTCGGCTCAGGAATCGACATTCCGGCACGCAGTTGTCGCGGCCGATCATCAGGCGGCCAGCGAGGCGGGTGCGAAGATTTTGCGGCAGGGTGGAAACGTCGTGGATGCGGCCGTGGCCACTTCATTTGCCTTGTCTGTTGTACGACCAGCCAGCTGCGGGATCGGCGGCGGCGGATTCATGGTCTTCTGGGACGCCAAACAACAAAAATCCATTGCCGTGGACTACCGTGAACGAGCGCCGGCAGCCGCGACAGCCGATCGATTTGCCAGCGGCGATGCTTCGGAACCGCTGAGCGTGCGAGGCGGACTTGCGTCAGGAATCCCGGGAAATGTGGCTGGCCTGTGCTACATGGCAGAAAAGTTTGGAACGCTGCCGATCTCTGTCCTGGTCCAGCCGGCGATTGAACTGTGCCGAGACGGAGTGGAAGTCGACGCGCATGATATGGAAGTCCAGTCATCGACTTTGGCCACGCTGGAAAAATATCCCGGTTACCGCGAAAGGTTTTCTCTGCTGCGAAACCAGTATCTCAATGACGGGCGCCGCTGGAAACGCGGTGATCGCTTTCATTCCCCGCAGCTAAAAGTTCTCGAAGCCATTGCGGCTCACGGCACCGCTGGTTTTTATCAAGGGCCTGTCGCTGAAGCGATCGCCGCGACTGCAGTGAAGGAAGGAGGCGTGATGACGACCGCGGATCTCGCCGACTATGTGCCGACCGAAAGAGCGGCTCTCTCTTCCGAGTTTCATGGGCGCCGGATCATGACGATGCCTCCTCCTTCCAGCGGTGGCATTGCACTTTTGCAGACTCTGCAGAGCCTGGAAGCGTGGGAAAATCAGACTGGCCGCTCCTTGCATCAGCTGGAACATAACACGGTCGACTATGTTCACGTGGTCACGGAAGTTCTGAAGCATGCGTTTGCGGATCGTGCCGAGTTTCTGGGAGATACGGACTTCGTTGCCGTCCCTGTGGAACGCATGCTCAGTCGCGACTATGCCGCCGCGATTGCGAAGAAGATTGTTCCGAACAAGACACTGCCCATGAGTTCTTATGGCCGATTTTTCCTGAATCCTGACGGTGGCACGAGCCACTTTTCGGTGATCGATAACGCTGGAAACGCGGTCGCCTGTACTGAGACGATCAATCTGACGTTTGGCAGTTTTGTTGTGGTGCCGGAGTATGGAATTATCCTCAATAACCAGATGGACGATTTTACTGCCAACCCTGGCAAGCCAAACGCCTTCGGCCTGATCCAGAGCAAGGCAAATGCGGTTGAGCCCGGTAAAAGACCGCTGAGCAGCATGACTCCGTCCATTGTGATTGAAGACGGAAAGGCCACGTATGCCTGCGGCGCTTCCGGCGGCCCGCGGATCATCACTGCGACTCTGCAAAGTCTGCTGAATCATACCGTGTTTGAATTGTCGGCCGCTGACTCTGTTGCCGCCGCCCGATTTCATCATCAGTGGTCACCCGATGAGTTGCTGCTTGAGCCATCGCTGGAAAAATCCATTGGTCCCGGACTCAAGGCGAAAGGCCACACGATCCAGCGGACCTCTGCCCTGGCAGCGACGCAGGCGGCTTCCGCCCACGACGGTTCACTGGGCGGAGGCAGTGACCCGCGCAAGCACGGCCAACCGGCCGGTCATTGACTATGCCTGACCGGCCTGCAGCCGTGCGGCTTTCAGCGTGTTCTGCAGCAGCATTGCAATGGTCATGGGGCCCACACCGCCGGGAACGGGTGTGATGGCCGACGCGATGGCACTGGCTTCGGCATAATGAACATCTCCGACCAACCGATCACCGACTCGATTGATACCCACATCAATAACGACGGCACCCGGTCGGATCATTTCACCGCGAACGAATTCGGGGATCCCCACAGCCGCAACGATGATGTCGGCTTCACGGCAGATGGCGGCAATGTTTTTCGTGCGACTGTGACAAACCGTCACCGTTGCGTCGGCACCTTTTTGAAGCAACAGAGCGGCCATTGGTTTGCCGACAATGTCGCTTCGTCCGATGATCACCGCGTGCTGGCCGGCCGTAGCGGTCCCTGAAACTTCCAGCATTTTCATCACACCGGCCGGAGTACACGGCAGAAATCTCGGACGCCCCTGCAGCATCAGTCCGACGTTTTCCGGATGAAACGCATCCACATCCTTGATCGGATGGACGGCATCAAGAACTGCGGTGGCATCAATCTGTTTGGGAAGCGGCAGCTGGACGAGAATCCCATGCACGGCCCGATCGGTGTTCAGGCGCTGCACAAGTTCCAGCAGCTCCTGCTGAGTAGTGCTGACCGGAAGTCGGTGCAGCGTGCTCACCATCCCAGCTTTTTCGCACGCCTTTTCCTTGTTGCGGACATACACCTGACTGGCTGGGTCATCTCCGACCAGCACAGCCGCCAGATGTGGCACAATTCCGGTTTGTTCGCGAAACGTCTGAACTGACTCTGCAACGCTGTGCCGCGTCTGTTCGGCGATGAGTTTTCCGTCAATTACCTTGGCATTCATCGAACAACAATTCTCCTGTCAGTATCGGCTGAAGTCGGTTGCGGCTTCAGTTCAGGAATATCACTGACGCAGGTTGGATTCGACCGTGTCTTTACTGCACGACTTAGCACAGCGATCAGATCTTCCAGTCGGAAGGGTTTCTGCAAAACAGCTTCTACCAAAGGCAGCTTACAGAAGTCTCCCAGATTTTCGGAAAAATAGCCGCTGATCAGGACGACGGGAATCTGAATCCCTTTATTCGATAATTCTTCCACCATCAACCGACCGTCGACAATCAGGGACTTTGTGCTTCACAGCGACTTCATGCTTTAATTGTGAAGTCGTCGGGCATACCATAAATTTCTGCCTGACTCTATTTCTGCTGTTGAAGCGGCGGGAATCCTGCCCCTTTAAAAGTTATCTGGCCCCATCGCTGGATTTCGTCTCATGAAAACTGCCATCCCCGGTTACGTGATTGCCGTTCTGCTGTGCCATGGATTTGTGGCGCCGCTCTGGAGTCAGACTCCCCTCGATTTCAATCGCGACATTCGTCCGATCCTTGCTGAAAACTGCCTGTACTGTCACGGGCAGGATGGCAATAAACGGCAGGGTGATCTCCGATTGGATGATCGGGATGCGGCGATTGCAGCCGGAGCCGTCGTCCCGGGAGACACAGCTGCGAGCTCCATGATTCAGCGAATTCATTCTGAGAATCCTGACGAACAAATGCCGCCCGCCAGCTCGAACCGAAAGCTTTCGGTCGAGCAGAAAGAAATCCTTACGCGTTGGATTGCTGAGGGCGCGGGTTACCGAAAACATTGGGCATTTCTCACGCCCGAACGTCCGCCTGAACCCGCAGTGCAAAAAACTGACTGGGCTCGAAACCCCATCGATCGCTTTGTCCTCGCGAAGCTGGAAGATGCCGGCCTTCATCCGTCACCGGAAGCTGAGCGAGCGACTCTGATTCGACGGCTGCATATCGATCTCACCGGATTGCCTCCGACGCCGGAAGAGGTGGATGCTTTTGTTGCCAGTGAAAATCCAAATGCTTTCGAAAATCTTGTCGACCGTCTTCTGGCCAGCCCGCACTACGGTGAACGAATGGCATTAAGCTGGCTCGATGCCGCTCGCTACGCCGACAGCAACGGCTTTCAGCAGGACGGAGATACCTGGCAGTGGATGTGGCGCGACTGGGTCGTCAAGGCCATCAATGAAGACCTGCCATTCGACAAATTTACCATCTGGCAGCTTGCGGGCGACCTTCTTCCCGATGCGAATGACGCGCAAAAAATCGCCAGTGGATTCAATCGCAATCATCTGCTGAATGGCGAAGGGGGTGCGATCGCAGAAGAACAGCGGTGGGTCATCCTGTTCGATCGAATGGAAACGACATCGACGACCTGGCTTGGGCTGACGATGAATTGCACGCAGTGTCACGATCACAAGTACGATCCGATCACGCAGAAGGATTACTACAGTCTGCTGGATGCTTTCAATCGAGTTCCTGAATCGGGCACTCCTCAGTATTTTTCGTCTCGCATTCGACTGGCCGCACCGTTCGTCGAAATACAGTCGGAAGAAAACAGAACGCGGATCGCCGACTTTGACAGCCAGATCACGGCGGCTGATTCAGAAGCCACCAGGGTTCTGGACAGCGCGTATTCTGACTGGAAGGTCAGTTTGTCGGCCGCTGAAAATTCGGCGGCCGAGGGACTTCCCGAGTCGATTGTCGGCCTGCTGGATAAGCCTGAGGCCGAGCGGTCTGAGGAAGAGAAGAAGACTGTTGAGACCGATCTTCGCAAGCACTTTCAGGAGCAAGTTCAGCCCGGCCTGGCGGACAAATATCCGGTGCTTAAACAACGCGATGAACTTCGCAAACAACTGGCCGCTTACCGAGCAGATCAGATCCCGCGGGTGATGACCATGAGCGACGCACAGCCTCGCGAGACAAAAATTCTTTCGCGGGGTGAGTATCTGAATCCGACGGAAAAAGTGACTTTTGCCACACCCGCTTTTTTGCCACCAATGCCTGCGGATGCCCCGCAGAATCGGCTGGGATTTGCGCAGTGGCTGGTGTCGCCCGAGCATCCGCTGACGGCGCGAGTTCAGGTAAATCGTATGTGGCAGCACTTCTTCGGTGCCGGGCTGGTGAAGACGGCCGAAGACTTCGGCGTTCAAAGTGAATTTCCGATTCACGGGCCGTTGCTGGACTGGCTGGCGGTTGAGTTCCGGGAAAAGGGCTGGAGCATGAAGCATATGCATCGCCTGATTCTGACGAGTGCCACGTATCGACAGTCCGCTAAACTGACTGAGGAACTCAAAACACACGACCCCGAAAATCGGTTGTTTGCGCGGGCCTCTCGCTTTCGCATGCCGTCGCTGGTTTTGCGAGACTGGGCTCTGGCAGCCAGTGAATTGCTGAATTCAAAAATTGGCGGCGTCCCTGTGTATCCGTATCAGCCGGATGATATTTGGGAGTCGCTGGCGATCACGAAGGAACGCGACTTCTCTTATCCCGCGTCCAGTGGTGCGGATCTTTATCGCCGGAGTCTGTACACCTTCTGGCGTCGAACGGTGGGGCCAGCCAATATGTTTGATACCGCAAACCGGCAGATCTGCCGAGTTCGAATGCAGGCGACAAGCACTCCTCTGCATGCCTTGACGACTTTGAATGATCCAACATGGGTCGAGGCTGCTCGAATGCTGGCGGAACGCTGCTGCCAGGCTTCGGCTGAGACGGATGTTCGACTAACGCGGGCCTTTCGTCAGGTCGTTGGTCGAACGCCTCGTGAGCAGGACCTTGTGATTCTGCGGCGAGCGTATGAACGACAGCTGAAAATGTATTCCGAAAACAGCGACGCGGCAAAAGCTCTGCTGACCGTGGGTGCGTCACCGCCTGACGAATCTCTTAACGCGGCAGAGCATGCCGCACTGTCAGCGGTTTGCCTCGCGATTCTGAATCTTGACGAAGCGCTGACTCGCGAATAAACGCCACGCTGCTTGCCGCCTTTGCTGAAATTTTATCGCATTCACGTCTGATGAGTCTCATGACAAATCCTTATCTCGAAAACATCGCCCGAGTGACACGTCGCCAGCTGTTCGGAGCGTCCTCCAGTGGCATTGGCCTGGCGGCTCTGGCTTCGCTCACCGGTACTTCGGCTGCTCAGGGCACTGAGGCAGGTCTACCGGACCTGCCCCATTTTGCTCCGAAAGCCAAACGCGTTGTCGTGCTGTGGCAGGGTGGCGGGCCATCGCATGTGGATCTGTTTGATGATAAACCGGTGATGCGTCAAATGGCCGGACAGGACATTCCTGAGACCGTTCGCGGGACGACTCGCCTGTCCACAATGTCCAGCGGTTATGGCAAGTGGCCCTGCTTGCCGTCCATCAAACCGTTTCGCCAATATGGCTTGGCGGGAACATCGCTGAGTACAATGCTGCCGAACGTGGGTTCCCTGGCGGATGATATCTGCGTTGTGCGAAGCATGCACACGGAAGCCGTGAATCACGCGCCCGGCGTGACGTTTTTCATGACGGGCGCACAGGTCCCCGGCCGACCAAGTATGGGAGCCTGGCTGTCGTACGGTCTGGGCAGCGAAACCGACAATCTGCCAACGTTTGTCGTGATGACATCCAGTGATAAAGCGAAAACCTGCGGTCAGTTGTTCTTTGATTATTACTGGGGCAGCGGATTTTTGCCCAGCCGATTTCAGGGTGTTCGCTTTCGGAATACCGGTGATCTTGTTCCCTATCTGACAAATCCACCGGGCGTGACACCGGAATCTCGTCGCGCTCTGCTGGATGACATTGCCGCTATGAATCAGGCTCATCTGGCGGACTACGGCGATCCTGAAATTGACACGCGCATCGCGCAGTATGAAATGGCCTTTCGGATGCAGTCGAGCGTTCCGGACCTCGTCGATTTTTCTGGCGAAACCAAAGCGACTCTTGATCGTTACGGGGCGGATGCTCTGGTGAAGGGCACCTTTGCAAACAACTGCCTGATCACTCGCCGCCTGCTGGAACGCGGCGTTCGCTTTGTGCAGCTGATGCATGCCGGCTGGGACCAGCACGGAAACCTGCATACTCAACTGGAGCAGCAGTGCATCGACACCGAAGGTCCATCCGCAGCGCTGGTGAAGGATCTGAAGGAACGCGGAATGCTGGACGACACGCTCGTAGTCTGGGGCGGGGAATTCGGTCGAACTCCTTTCGGCCAGGGAGATCCCGTGAATCCCAAAGGGCGCGATCACTTTGGTCGAGCCTACAGCTGGTGGATGGCGGGCGGAGGAATCAAGCCTGGCACCGTCTACGGCGAAACGGACGACTTCGCGTGGAATGTCGTTTCAAATCCGGTGCATGTTCACGACATGCAGGCCACGATGCTGCACCTGTGCGGTGTCGACCACACGCGTCTGACGTTTCGTTACCAGGGCCGCCAGTACCGCCTGACCGATGTACACGGGGAAGTCGTTGAGGGAATCCTTGCGTAACGCCGTCATTGAAAAATTATGCCATAGAAAAACATGGCTCAATAACCGTCAGCCGATCGTGTTCTCAAATCACAGCAGCTCATGGATGGGCGTGCCATCACAGACTGGCATCGGTCGACCATCGGCCAGATGATAAGTGATGTGCTGAGCATCGTAGCCGAGCGCATCGAAGACGGTGGCGTGGATGTCGGCCGGAGTCACCGGGCGGATCAGTGGTCGTGCGCCTGTTTTGTCCGATTCGCCGATGACCTGGCCACCACGAATTCCGCCGCCGGCGAGCACCATGGAATAACACTGAGGCCAGTGATCGCGGCCCGCTTCTTTGTTAATGACCGGAGTCCGGCCAAAGTCGCCCATCCAGATGACCAGCGTTTCGTCCAGCAGGCCGCGTTCTGACAAGTCGTCGAGCAGCGCGACGTACGCTTTTTCCATCGGCGGAACCAGACGATCCTTCATTTGCTTGAAGTTGTCTTTGTGCGTATCCCAGGTGATGCTCGGCCCGTTGACCGTTGTCACAAAACGACTGCCTGCTTCCACCAATCGGCGAGCCAGCAGATGCGATTGACCCCAACTGTGTCGACCATAACAGTCTCGCACGGCATCCGGTTCTTATGTCCGCCGTGATTGTGATGTAGCGTCCGCACGATGGACAGCTTGTCCATCCGCTTCGCCACTTCCGGAAGCAGTTCCGAAATCTCTATGCCCGGGACGTTGGTGGCGATTGGATCAAAGCTGCCGCGAATCTCAGAGGGAGCGTGTGGCTTCATGTCCCACAGGTCAATGTGGCTGGGCGCGCCACAGTTGAAAATCATGATCACGGATTTTGCACGGCCAGTCTTCGTGGCCAGTGACGATGCAACGGGCGACGGCGCAGCGGATAAAGAACCTGCCTGACCGATGGCGCCCCAAAACTGATGCAAAGCTCCCAGACCCGCGGCCTGAAGTCCAGTGGCTGACAGCCAGTTGCGGCGGCTGACGCTTTCATGATTTGCGATCGGGGCTCGCAATGAAGCAGCAGTTCCCATGGATCGTCTCCAGGCAGGATAAACAACGGCGAGGGCCGGGTTTTTGGCGGGGCATTGAGCATAGACTCAGAAATTCGCGCCGTCGATCGCAAATCCCCCTTTTTCCAGCGGAAACACAGGCCCCGTTAGCGAGCTTCTGATCCAAGATGATGATCTTCGATCTTTTTATGAAGCGTGTTGCGATTGATTCCAAGTCGTGTCGCGGTGCGAGTCTGAACGCCCTGGCTCTGTCGCAGAACCTGCAGGATCAATTCTTTCTCAACGATACTAATCACTTCATTGTAAACGTCAGTGCTGTCTTCGCCCAGTTGGGCAAGCCTGCGGCTGACAAGATCTGTGCAAAGTGATTCCAGATCTTCCGACGCGCGACGTCCAATTCGAACAGGAGCCAGGCCGCGCACATGAGGTGGCAAAAGATCGGCTGTGATTTCTCCGCCGGTGGAAAGCACAAGCGCGCGTTCAATGTAGTTCTGGAGTTCCCGCACATTCCCCGGCCATCCATACTGCTGCATGAAACGCATGGCGTCAGAAGTCAGACCGGGCGTGGTGATTCCATTGGCCATCGCATAGCGACGCACAAAGAAGGTGACCAGATCATTGATATCGTCACCACGTTCACGAAGCGCAGGCAGATAAATCGGAATCACATTCAGCCGATAAAACAGGTCTTCACGAAACCGACCGGCTGTGATTTCATCCTGCAGATCAACGTTCGTCGCGGCAATCACCCGGACGTCGACGCGAATGGTTCGCGTATCGCCAACGCGTTCAAACTCATGCTCCTGCAGCACGCGAAGAAGCTTGACCTGCAACTGATAACTGACACTATTGATTTCATCGAGAAAAATTGTACCGCCGTGAGCCGCCTCAAATCGTCCGGTTCTGTTTTCAATGGCACTGGTGAAAGCGCCTTTGGCATGCCCAAACAGTTCACTTTCCAGCAGACTTTCCGAAAGCGCCCCGCAGTTGACTCGAATGAAAGGGCCGGTCGCACGAGGACTAAGTTCGTGCAGAGCTCGCGCAATAAGCTCCTTTCCGGTGCCGGTTTCGCCTGTCAATAGCACCGTGGCGGCCGTTGGTGCAACCTTCCGAGTCACCCGATAAACTTCCAGCATCGGAAGACTGCTGCCAATCAGGCCGCTGATCAAAACGGAATCCGCGTTGCGCATATTCATCTCAGGTTACTCACAAAAACAGCCAAACAAACATGCAGGGTGTTCATCCGTGCTTAAAATTAAAGCACCTCAACCCTCATAGCGGCTAGGCCGGAGAGACTCATGCTGGAATTCTACACGACTAATCCGGTTCGGTAAGCATAAAACGCCTGTTTCCTGAACATAAGCGCGCAAATTGCGCGTCGATGGGAGGGGTAACCCGTTTTCGTTCAGGCGGCGGCTGGTCAATGCTGCCAGTAATTGCGGTCAAGGGTGCGATAGTTGATCGCCTCGCTCAGATGAGTGGCAGTGATCTGCTCGCAGTCTTCCAGATCGGCGATCGTGCGGCTGATCCGCAGGATCTTGTCGTGAGCCCGTGCTGACAGGCCCATTTCTTCCATCGCATGCTTGAGCAGGTTTTCTGCATCCGACTGCAGGCAACAGTGTTTTCGGATCTGAGGCGGTTTCATCTTTCCGTTGACTCGCACAGATTCCTTCCTGAACCTTTCCGACTGGCGATTTCTCGCGGCGATCACAATCTCCCGCATTTTCTCACTGGAGGTGCCTTCGGTTTTATCTGCCAGTTCCCGGAACGGAACCGGCGGCACTTCGATATGAATGTCGATTCTGTCCAGCAGAGGCCCACTGATCCGGCTTAAGTAGCGTTCCATCTGCATCGGCGTGCAACTGCAGTTTCGTTTGGGATCGCCTCGAAAACCGCACGGGCATGGATTCATGGCAGCCACCAGCATCACATTGGCTGGAAAAGTGACACTGCCCATCGCTCGCGAAATTGTGACGGTCTGGTCTTCCAGCGGCTGCCGCAGAACCTCAAGCGTGCGGCGATTAAATTCCGGCAGCTCGTCGAGAAACAAAACGCCATTGTGCGACAGACTGATTTCACCTGGTTGAGGAATACTGCCGCCACCAACAAGTCCCGCTTCACTGATGGTGTGATGCGGCGACCGGAACGGACGTCGCAGCAGCAGCGGCTGTCCGGGTTCCAGCCGTGCCACCGCGCTGTAGATGCGAGTCGTCTCCAGGCTTTCTTCCGGCTCCAGTTCAGGCAGAATTGTGCACAGCCGCTGTGACAGCAATGTCTTGCCCGTGCCAGGCGAGCCAATCATCAGCAGATGATGGCACCCGGCCGCAGCGATCATGACCGCACGCTTCGCCATTTCCTGGCCTTTAACATCGACATAGTCAATGTCGTAAGCCCCGAAGTCCTTGCGAGCATGATCCCAGCTGAATGCGACCGGATCGAGCGGCAGCAGGCCGGTCAGAAACCCAACGGCTTCCGCCAGAGTTCCGATGGCGATCACATCAATGCCTTCAACAACAGCCGCCTCCATCGCATTGGCAGACGGGACGACAATATGAGTGTGGCCGGAATCTCGTGCTGCCAGCGCCATCGACAGCACACCCTTGACTGAACGCAGGCTTCCGTCCAGCGCAAGCTCTCCGATATAGACCACCTTGCGGCCCGCTTCCACTTCGACCTGACCATCGGAGATCAGAAAGCCAAGAGCGATTGGCAGGTCGAGCGCAGCAGCGTCCTTGGGCAGATCGGCAGGAGACAGATTGATGACCACTCGATCGTTGGGTCGGCTATAGCCGCTGTTGACGAGCGCTCTTTCTATCCGGTGAATGCTTTCCTTGACGGCTGCTTCGGCAAGTCCCACCAGAATCACTTTCGGGATCGCGCCGGGGGAAATATCGACTTCCACTTCAACAGGCCGCGCCTCAATCCCAAACAGTGTGTACGTGGCAAGTCGCGAAAGCATAGCTTCGGGTCTTCAGATTTAAGGGAGACTTCTCAGTGCATCCCATAGTCTGACGCTTCGCCTGAGCATATGCAATAAACCCGAGACCTCAGCTGACACGGCGCAGGAGGCTTCGATAAACCCAGGCCAGGACCCCCATCCAAAATCGCATCGTGAGCCTATTCGGCCTGAGCCGAAAACCAATCCCGAATGGTTACACGGTCTTAACTGTCCGAAGCGACGCTGGCTGCAATTGGAGCTGAGCCCGAGGCGTGTCGTTCGACGACCGTCACGTCATCGCCGGGGATCGCGTTGATCGCCTGCCGCGGCATCTTGCAGACCAGCTGCACGCGGCTCGCGGAATCATCAGTATAGCTTCTGCTGAGTTCTTCCGCGTGCTGGGTCAGCCATGCAAACAAACGCCCGTTTCCAACACTCGCTTCTATCTCCAGCTCCACAAATCCGCCCGACAAGCGTTCGGCAACAATGGTCGCCAGCTTGTCGACTCCGTCACCGGTTGCCGCGCTGATAGTAATCGTGTCTTCATAGTGACGACGAAGGACGTCGATCACGGAAGGGTCAGACACACGATCCACCTTGTTCAGAACCAGCAGGACGTTCTTCACTTCAATGCCGATTTCGCTGAGCACCTCATACACCGTGTGAATCTGCCGCTCGGCTTCCGGGCTGCTGGCGTCAACAACATGCAGCAGCAGATCGGCGCGACGCGCTTCTTCAAGAGTCGATCGGAACGAAGCCACCAGATGGTGAGGCAGATTGCGAACGAATCCCACGGTGTCGCTCAGCAGAACTTCACCAAAATTTGGCAGCTTCCAGCGACGCGTGCGAGTGTCGAGCGTGGCAAATAACTTGTCTTCCACAAGCACATCGGCCCCGGTCAGCGTTCGCATCAACGTGCTCTTGCCGGCATTTGTGTAGCCCACCAGGGAAACGGTTGGCTGTTCGTGACGCAGGGACACTGTGCGGATGCGGCGGTCTTCCACTTGCCGCAGCTTGTCCTTGAGTTCTGAAATGCGTTTGTCGATCAGTCGACGGTCGGTTTCGAGCTGCTTTTCCCCGGGACCACGGCCAGCGCCCAGTCCACCAGTGCCGCCACCGCCCACGCGTTCCAGGTGAGTCCACATGCGTTTCAGACGCGTGCGGAAATACATCAGCTGCGCCAGTTCGACCTGCAGCATCGCTTCGTGAGTTCGCGCATGCGTCGCAAAGATATCCAGGATCACTTCACTACGATCTACGATCGGCTTCTGAAGGGACTGCTCAAGAGATCTGCCCTGCGACGGAGAAAGGTTATTGTCGAAGATCACCATCTGCGCTTCGGTCGATTCCACAAGCTGTTTCAGTTCTTCGAGCTTGCCACGGCCAATGCAGACCGACGGATGCGGCGTTTCGCGGAACTGCACCATTTCACCGACGACTTCAACCCCGGCGGTTTTGACCAGCCCCTTCAGTTCGTCGAGTGCATCATAGCGCCCAAATCCGTCATCAGGATGGAAGACGCCAACAAGAATGGCTCGCTGACTGCCAACTTTCAGGGATTCGCGTTTTGGATCGCCCAATGGATTCTACCTTTTCCTTGTTACGCTGGGATTGTTTTTGGGGGCTGCTTAACGATGCTGTTTCGGTGTTCGATCACTGACCAGGCCGCATCATGATCTGCCTGGAATCCTGACCGAAAGCCAGAAACACGATCTGGCAGTCTGCCTGCTATGGTCAATGCTACGGTCTTTGTTCCGCCTTTGTGAAGACTAAATCGGGGGACACATCCGGCAACTTTAATGTTCACGCAGTCAGATGGTATCTGGGGATTGGGGATTTTTTTGTGCTTCTTCCAGCTTTCAGCCGCATCTTAACACGAGATGAAGCACGAGATGGTAAACCACCTGATAGTTTGTTGACTGACGCCCGGACCGCCGAAACGGCGTCTATACACAGCCTGATTGATCGGATCAGCATTATCTATTCCGTCCGCACTGTTAATCCTGCATGAAAGACCGGTTCACAATTTGGACCCGCTCGGGCAAATTTCAAAATTCCTCACTTAACTCTGAGGGCGAAACTTGCCAATATTTCCCTTTCCAATTTTTGGCTGGCTGAGCATTTCCCGCCCGGGGAGGCTCAGTCATTTCTTTTTAGGCTGTCGGACACAGTGCAAACTGCGGTCCCCAGGACTTGATGCGACACCATGAAGCATCTGACATCCCTGTTCGATCTTACGCCCGAGGACCTTTTCGCGATTCTCGACAAAGCCTCTGATCTGAAGGCAAGGTTTCACAGGGGCGACCGTCCACAGCTTTACCCAGGGCGAGTTCTCTCGCAGTTATTCGAAAAGCCCTCGCTGAGAACGCGCAACAGTTTTGAAGCGGCCATGATTCATCTCGGCGGATCGGGAATTTTTCTGACCACTGCAGAAGCGGGTCTGAATGGTCGCGAAAGTTTGCCGGACGTTGCCAAAGTCCTCAGTTCTTTCAGCGACATTATTACGATGCGAACTTTTTCGCAGCAGCTGATTGAAGATGTCGCGCGGTATTCTTCCTGTCCGGTCATCAACGGACTTTCGGATGAGCGTCATCCTTGTCAGGCTCTGACAGACCTGCTGACCATTCGCGAATCCTTCGGCCAGCTGAAAGATCTCCACCTGGTTTTTGTCGGCGACGGTAACAATGTTTCCATGTCGCTGGCGATTGCAACGTCCATGACAGGCATGAAGTTCACCCTTGCGTCTCCGAAGGGATTTGAATTCGACCCCGGCTTTATGAGGCTGCTGACGGAGCGATATCCTCACCATCAAGTCGCCCAGTCCAATTGTCCTCGCGATGCCGTTCGATGTGCCGATGCGGTCTACACGGACGTGTGGGCCAGCATGGGGCAGGAAGAAGATGCCGATCGCCGGAAGAAAGCGTTTGCAGAATTCCAGGTCAATGAATCATTAATGCAGGCAGCTCCGAAGTCTGCAAAATTCATGCACGACCTGCCCGCCAAACGCGGCCTGGAAGTGACTGACAGTGTGATGGACGGCGCCCAGAGTGTCGTATTCCAACAGGCCGAAAATCGCATGCACCTGGCGAAAGGTCTGTTCGTCTGGCTGCTTGAAAATCAGTAGTCGCCGGTTTTCGATTTTACTGTTCGTGATCGCACTGAGCCCACTTATCGACCGTTGCTGATTGTCTCCTGCGCCGAGTGCCTCCTGGGCCGATTTTCTCGTGCCGCAGCAGCGGACAAGTGGCCTCAGGAGATCGCCGCTTGACCTGCGTTGCCTGAATCTTCAACGGACTCTTCTTGCATCGGCTCGCTGGATCCATCCGCGGCAAACTTTGTGACGATGGCTCGCGCTTGCTTGCCGTTCTCTCTTAGCCACCGCACCATGGGCCCGGTGTGACCGTGTGTCACGAGGATCTGTTCGGCCTCAGTTTCTTCGATCGCTTTCAGCAGACCCGGCCAGTCGGCGTGATCGGACAGAGGAAATCCGCGATCCACGGACTGCCAGCGCCGGGTGCCGCGAGTCATCATCCAGCCGGAGGCCATGGCCAGCGAGACCTCGCCAAATTTATTCAGCCACGCGGAGCCAGTCACCGCAGGCGGTGCAACGACAAGCACGCCGCCCCAGCCCTTGCGAGCCGGCGCCTGACTGGGCAACCATGTCGGCGGAAGGTCTATTCCGCTGTCGCGATAGTCCTGGTTCAGCTGTTCGACTGCCGTGTGACAGTAGATTGGGCCGATGGATGCATCAACGCCAGCAATCAATCGCTGAGCCTTGCCCAGCGAATAGGCCAGCAGCACAGCCACGATGCCTTCGTCACGGCACTGAATCCACCAGCGATTAATGTCGTCGAAGATTTCCTGCTGGGGCAGCCAGCGATAAACCGGCAGTCCAAAAGTGGATTCTGTGATAAACGTGTGGCACCGCACACGCTCAAACGAAGCACACGTTCGATCAGGTTCAATCTTGTAGTCACCGCTGACGACCCATACTTCGCCGCCAGATTCCACTCTGACCTGCGCAGAACCCAGAACATGGCCGGCCGGGTGAAACGAAAGCGTGACTCCGTTAAGCGACATGGTTTCGCCATACGGAATGGTTTCGATGTCTGCAGATGGCCCGAGCCGCGTTCTGAGAATGCGTCGGCCTTCACGAGTCGCCAGGTACTTTGCAGATCCTGGCCGCGCGTGATCCGCGTGGGCATGAGTGATGACCGCGCGAGGTACGCGCCGCCACGGGTCGATGTAGAAATCTCCGGCCTCACAGTAAAGCCCGGACGGAGTTTCCTGAATCAGTGCTGCCATGGAATCTTAATTTCTGTCAGCCGGCATCAATGCCAGCTGCGTGTCAGGAAACGCCCCCGAGTTCAACTCGGGGGTTCATATCGACTTTGCACCAGACATCAAGCTTCGTCAGCCCTGCAGCCGACCATGCAGTGGGTGGCTCAACCGTACGACGGATATCTCTGTCCGTCGTACCGTCAAAAGTTGCGACGGACAAGATGTCCGTCCTACATCAGGAAAATTTTCATCTGCCGATCACCTACGACACGTCGGCCTGGCTCCATTCACCATTCACGCGACGCCAGACGTTGCCCGGATTCTTGTTCTGCAGCACGACCGGAAGTCGGTGCGGACGAACGGCGTCGAACGACTGCAGCATGCCGAAGCGAGTCACCGAGGCCGGAAATCCAACCGCAGTAAAGCCCGGATGGCCGGTCGCCGGAAATGGTCCGCCGTGATTCATCGCCGAACTGACTGCGACGCCCGTCGGCATCTTGTCATTCAGCAGACGGCCGACTTTTGTCCGCAGCACTCTTTCGATGGCCACGTAATCGGCATCGTCGCTGCCCGCAGTGTCCGTGTAGATCGAACCCGTCAAATTGCCTTCCAGCAAATCAGCGATCTCAACCATCTGCGCGGTTGATTCGGCCACAACAAACAAAGCCCCGTTCCCGAATGCTTCGGTCTGGAACACGTGAGGATTGGCAAGAAACTGAGGGCCGGAAACTCGCATCAGCGTGTTCTGAAAACAAATGCCCTTGCCTCCGCCCGGCTGTCCGCCAGTCACCAGGGAAGCACCGGCGTCGAGAATCGTCCGAACGCCGCCGCTGAAACTTTCACGCACGCCTTCCGCCAGCATTGTGCCGACAGACGCCTTTGCAAAGCGTTCGGCAACAGCAGCGATGATGCCTTCACCCAGCTCACCTGTGGGAACAACCACAATTCCCGGATTGGTACAAAACTGGCCGGTAGCCATCAGGCAGCTGCCGGTGAATTCATCGGCGATGGACGCTGTGCGTTCCTTCAATGCACCGGTGAGTACGAAGACCGGATTGATGCTGGAGAGTTCCAGATAGATCGGCTTGCCGGCAGCATCCGCCGCTGTCTTGAGCTTCAGGCCGGTGTGTCGCGCGCCGGTGTAACCGATGGCTCCGATTCGCGGATCGGAGACCAGACGAACACCATCTTCGTGGCTGGTGCGATAGATCATCTGCACAAGTCCGGATGGCATGTCGGTCGCCTGCACGGCAGCAACGGCCGCTTCACCAAAGATGCGAGTTGTCTCCGGATGACACGGATGGCCTTTCGCAATGACAGGATTTCCGGATGCGATCGCGGAGGCAAAATCTCCGCCAGCGATTCCGTTGTAGGCATAAGGAAAGTTGTTCGGTCCAAAGACAACGACCGGGCCAATCGGGCCGAGCATGGATCGAATGCCGGCGGCCGTATCAATCGTCGGAACTCGCCAGGATTCGGTGCGTGCGGATTGAGCCGCCTGGCGAAGCTGATTCGTCGTGCGTGGCAGTTCACCATCTTTCAGGCGAGGCGATTTTGCCAGGGCCGTTTCAGCATGGGCGGTTTCGACAAGCAGATCCGCACGCGCTTCAATTTCGTTGGCGTAAGCTTCGAGGAACTCTGCAAATCGAGCTCCCGGCCAACCTCGCATTTCCGCGGATGTTGCGGCAGCGATGCCCAGCATGGCGTCGATCTCGCTCCACGGACTGACGGGGTACGTTCCGGGAAGAAGCTGCTCGGTCGTCGGATTCACGGGCTGGAATGTGGTTGTCGCCTGGCTTTTTGCCCAACAGCCATTGAGAAGGACAGGATGAACAGTGGTGGACACGAGTTGAAGCCTTTCTGAAGATCAATGAATTTATCGCCTTCGCGATCTGATTTTTTACACAGTATCCGTGCTCTGTCGCAGGCTGCAACCGTTCCACGGCGGATTATGTCAGGCCGAACGTTCCTGAGGTGTTGCCCCAAGCTTTCGCAAGTCGCTGACGGCAAGCAGATGCTGGCACGCACCCGGAGAAGTGCCTCTGAAATGCAGGATCCTGACTGCAGTATTATTAGGTGATATTATAGTGAGCACGGGTCCGAAGCACCAACGCACGCTTAAATCCGTTTTTGAAGACACTGCACTTTAGGCGAAAGCCTAAAGTTCCGGAAGCGTTTGTCGTGGTCTGCGCGGACCCTCGGCGT